>JAITNX010000134.1 GCA_031290235.1 Synergistaceae bacterium
CTTCGGTCGCTACCACGCCCTCGCATTGCGCGAGCATCTTCACTGGGACCATGATCGTAACTGTATGCTCGGCACGTTCCAACTGGGATTGTGGCACAACCCCAACTTCTTCCTCGTCAAGCTCCAACAATGCTTCACTCATGATATATCAGCTCTTTCAACGCCTCTCGTTATGTTTACTCCATTTCTGAACCGTTCCCTTTATTGGCACTTTATCATTATGATAGTCTATAATGTTGCTTATGCATTGTAACGCGTATTGGGTCATAACAGAAATAGGCATATTTTACTAGTTTACGTAGTTCGGAGGTCCTATCTTGGATGATTTTGACGATTTTAGAGTTGCCAGGAAGCTGAAAAACAGCTCCATCCCCTTTGTCATACTTCTCTGCTTCTCGGTAATTCTGGGAGGAGTGGTGTTGTGGCCTTTGTCGGGAGGACTCGCGTGGGCCGCTGTGTTATCGTACCTGAGTTATCCTGTCTATAGATTTCTTCACGAGAGGGTTCTGAGAGGCAGATACTCGTTTCTCGCGGCCGGCGTCAACACCGCTTTGATCCTGTTTCTTTTGGTCATACCAATGCTTGGGGCAGGGATAAGGATAACGAGAGAGATAGGCAGGGCTTATCAATTCCTGGTGGAGTGGATACCGGAGGCGAGGTCACAGCCGCTGGGGTCGTTGCTTCCATTTCCTCAACTCGACTGGCTGTTCTCGATGTTCCCAATCTTTCGGGACACGTCACTCTGGAGCGACCTGGCGTCCATGGTTCCACGGCTGCTGGCATCATTCATGTCCAGCATGTCCAGGGAGCTGGTGGGCAACGCTTTCAGGCTCGTCTTCAACCTCCTCGTCATGACGGTCGGGATGTTTTTTCTTACGAAGGACGGACGTCTGTTACTCCAGTTCATAAGCGACATTCTCCCGCTCCAGAGATCCGACAAGGAGGCGTTTTTCAAACGATCGCGTCAGATGCTCAGCGCGATATTCTACGGAATCATGCTGACCGCCGGGGTACAGGGGTTGCTGGGCGGCATCGGATGGCGGTATGTCGGGCTTCCAAGCCCACTGCTATTCGGATCGCTCATGGCTTTTCTGGCCATGTTTCCATTCGTAGGCACCCCAATCGTATGGGCGCCGGGAGCCATATACCTGTTCGCCAATGGCGACGTGAAGGGCGGGGTAATTCTGTTCCTGTGGGGCGGACTCGTGGTCAGCTGCATAGATAATTTCCTCCGTCCCTTCTTCATATCCGAGGGGAGCAAGGCGCACATACTGCTCGTTTTTGCCGGAGTGCTGGGCGGGCTGTCGGTATGGGGGTTCCTGGGCCTCTTCATGGGTCCTCTGATCCTATCTTTAGCATACTTCATGCTCCATCTCTACAGGCTCATAATCAGCGCTCCGGACGGGGCTTAGGAGGACGTAAATTGATCTCGCCCGCGCATTGTGCGGATAGTTTATAAAATAAACCAGGGTATTTTACAAGAGAATAGCTTCCAATATCTCGATAAATGACATATAATGTCGTGCCGTAGATGCGGCTCGCAGCATTTGCTGGCAAGATGTTGTTTGAAGCTGTTTGAAATTTTATTATCAATTGAGGAGGTATTCAAAGACATTATGGAAGGTTTTACTCAGATGAACATAGCAATATCAGTGATGGCCGGAATCGCTCTTGTTTACGCGATTGTGGCTTCCGGGATCATCAATTCCTACGAAGTCCTGGACAAAAAGGTGAGCGACTTGTCGGAGATCATTCAGAGCGGGGCAATGGCGTTTTTATACCGTGAGTACAAGGCTCTGGCCGTCTTTGCGGTATTGGTGACGATCGTCCTTGGGTTTTACCTCGGGATTCCCAGCGCGGCGTGTTTCGCGGCCGGCGCCCTTTGCAGCGCCTTCACGGGTTACGTCGGCATGAGGGTGGCCACCAAGGCCAACGGAAAGACCGCGTTCGCCGCTCTGAAGGGCATGAACGAGGCCCTTGGCATAGCGTTTCGGGGTGGCAGCGTCATGGGCATGACTGTCGTAGGGGTCGGGTTGCTCGGGGTGTTCGGAGCTTACATGCTGTTCCGCGACGTCGAGGCCATAACGGCCTTCGGTTTTGGAGCAAGCTCCATAGCCCTCTTTGCGAGGGTCGGAGGCGGAATTTATACGAAGGCTGCCGACGTCGGCGCCGACCTGGTCGGGAAGGTTGAGGCCGGCATTCCCGAGGACGACCCGCGCAATCCGGCGGTCATTGCTGACAACGTCGGCGATAACGTCGGTGACATAGCCGGAATGGGCGCCGACCTGTTCGAGTCGTACGTGAACTCCATCCTGGCAGCCATGGCTGTCGGAACCCTAACCCACGGCATGAAGGGCATAATGTACCCGATGCTGCTCTGCGCGGTTGGAATTATCGCCGCCCTGCTCGGCACGCTTTTCGTCCGCGTGAAGGAGGGGGGCAATCCGCAGAAGGCACTCAGCACTGGCCTGGTCATGACCGGCGTCTTCATAATCGCTGGGACGTACTTCCTCACGAAATGGCTCTTCGACGACATAAATCTCTTCGGAGCGGTGGTGGCGGGGGTTGTATGCGGCGTCATCATCGGCTGGATAACTGAGATATACACGTCCTCCGACTACGGATCGGTAAAGGAGATAGCTGAGGCGTCGACGACGGGCACTGCCACCAACATCCTCGCGGGCATCTCCGTCGGCATGAAATCCGCCACCGCGCCCGTTATATTCATCTGCGCGGCCGTTCTGTTCGGCTACCGCTTCGGCGGGATGTACGGCATAGCCTGCGCCGCGGTCGGTATGCTCTCCATCACAGGGATGGTCCTTTCAGTGGACGCCTACGGTCCGATAAGCGACAACGCCGGCGGAATCGCCGAGATGGCCGGCCTTCCTGAGAAGGTCAGGAAGATAACCGATCGCCTGGACGCGGTGGGCAATACGACCGCCGCAGTGGGCAAGGGACTCGCTATAGGCTCCGCGGCGCTCACAGCCATGTCTCTCTTCATCTCCTACGCCGCGGCCACGAAATTGGACAAGATAGACATCACCGACCCTTATGTAATGGTGGGACTCTTCATCGGCGGTCTCCTTCCATTCATATTCAGCGCCTTGTCCATTCAGGCGGTGAGGCGGGCGGCTGAGAGCATGATATCCGAGGTGCGCCGCCAGTTCCGCGAGATACCGGGCATTATGGAGGGCAAAGCCCGCCCGGAGTACGAGAAATGCGTCGACATATCGACGGCAGCCGCCATGAAGGAGATGGTACTCCCAGGCATGATGGCTGTCATTGTGCCGGTCATAGTCGGCAAGGTCCTCGGCGCGGCGGCTCTTGGCGGGCTTCTCGGAGGTTCGATAGTCACCGGCGTTATGATGGCGATATTCATGTCAAACTCCGGCGGCGCGTGGGACAACGCGAAAAAATATATAGAGGAGGGCAACTTCGGCGGAAAGGGTTCTCCGGCTCACGCAGCGGCTGTGAATGGCGATACGGTGGGAGATCCCTTCAAGGACACGGCAGGTCCGAGCCTCAATATTTTGATAAAGCTCATGACGGTGGTCGCTCTGGTCCTAGCCCCCCTGTTCACGGCATAAACTCCCTTCTCCATCTCCGACTGTCGATAACGCGTCTTGCGGGTCATCATGGCTGGCAGGACGCGTTTTAAAGATTCTAATTCCAATGCACAGCCGGCGGTGGCCGGTTTGTGAGATGGCTGTCATCCTGAATCTCCGAGGCTCGCTTTAATTTCGCTAGAAATTGTTTGACTTGTATTGACAATTAGGCAAGCGCCTGATATTCTTTCGTTGTCAATCGCCTGCTTAGCACTCGTTATTGAAGAGTGCTAATAAGCAAGGAGGGGTGTAAATGTTGACGGAGCGTCAATTGGAGGTTCTGCTCTCGGTCGTTCATGAGTTCATCGAGAGCGGTGAACACGTTGGATCGCGGACGCTCTCGAAGCGTTACCTCACTGGGCGCAGCGCCGCCACCATAAGGAACGAGATGGCGGACCTCGAGGAGATGGGATACCTGATGCAGCCCCACACGTCGGCGGGCAGGGTTCCAACGACCCGTGCGTACAGGCTGTTCGTGGATACAGTGCTGCAGCGCCGTTCGCCCAGCGATCGCGGAGCGGGAGAGTGGGTGGAGCATCTCAAGGCTCACAGGAATGGAGTCGAAGGAGCGCTCACCAGCGCATCCGAGCTGTTGACTCAGCTATCGAGCTACGTCGGCGTGGCAGCCGTCACCCAGTTGCGCCAGGCGAGGTTGAGCAAGATAGATTTCATCCGGGTGGACACGTCGCACGTCCTGCTGCTGGTTATACTCGAGGGCGGCATAGTGCACCACAGGATAGTAGAGATGCCGTATGACCTGCCGCAGGACTCGCTGGAGGACCTTGCGCGCAGGATAAACACCCTGGCGGGACATGAGTGGGGGGAGGTCCGGATTCTGCTGCAGAACTATATTATGCAGGAACTGGGCCTATACGCGGACTCCTGCCGAAGGGCTCTCGGCGAGCTCGACCGAATACTCGCCGGGGAGCATACGACTCTTTTCACCGGGTCTCTCTCAAATCTGTTCAACGTGCCTGATTTTCAGGACATAGCGCGCTTCCAGGCGCTCTTCTCGATACTGGAGCAGGAGAACGAGCTGGTCGAACTGCTGGGGAGGCACGTCAGGTTTGATGGGATAGGAGTGATAATAGGCGAGGAGCACGATGTCCCAGAGCTTGAGAACTGCTCAGTCGTCTTCTCGAGTTCGAGTTCCGAGGGACAGAGAACGGTGCTCGGGGTCATTGGACCTAAGAGAATGAACTATGAAAGGATAATATCGGTTCTCGACAGGGTGTTTCAGGATATGTCCGAATTTCCTGCCGATGGACATGATGGAAGCGATTGAGGGGAGGGGTGTGAATGTCCGCGGATGAGCGAGATGAAAATGTGGGGCGCAACGTGCCGGACGACGAGGGGACCCTTGGTAACGGCGGCGTAAAGAACGAGGAAACGAAAAGCCAGACGCCCGACTCGGGCACTCTGGATGAGGTTGGTCACCTCAAGCTGGAGCTCGAGGAGCGCACAAGAGAGGCTGAGGAATACAAGGACGCTGCCGCTCGCGCAAAGGCTGATTTTTACAACTACAGGACTAGGATAGAGAGGGATCGTGCGCGCGACAGGGTAATGGCCGCGGAGGGGACGGTTGACGCGCTGATACCGGTGCTGGATAACCTGGATCGCACCCTTCAGGCCGTGCAGGACAAGGATTCGCCCATCTACAAGGGTGTGGACATGGTTCAGAAGCAGTTCTTCTCCGCGCTGCGCTCACTGGGGCTGCAGGTGATAGAAGCCAAAGGCCGGTTCGACCCGTCGCGGCATGAAGCGTTGATGGTGGTCGAGACGTCCGACGAGGCTGAGAACGGACTTATACTGGAGGAGCTTCACCGGGGTTATACGCTTGGCGACAAGGTATTGCGAGCGGCCCAGGTGAAGATCGCCCGCGCTGCCGAACCTCGCCGCGACGAATAATGCGGGGCGTCAGAAGGCGTTGGCGCGCCCAAAATTTGGAATTGAGCTGATAGCTTTTTAATAATATGGAAGGAAGGGAAGACAGATGGCAAAGATATCAGGAAAAGTGATAGGAATAGACCTCGGAACGACGAACAGCTGCGTCGCTGTTAAGGAGGGCGACAACATAACGGTCATCTCCAGCGCGGAGGGCCTCCGGACGACTCCGTCCGTAGTGGCGTTCACGAAGGAGAACGAGCGCCTTGTCGGGCAGTTGGCCAAGCGTCAGGCAATTGTCAACACCGACCGCACCATAATATCGATCAAGAGGAAGATGGGGTCGGACTACAAGGTCAAGATAGACGACAAGTCCTACAGCCCTCAGGAGATCTCCGCCATGGTCCTGCAGAAGCTGAAGAGGGACGCGGAGGAGTACCTGGGGACGACTGTCAATCACGCGGTCGTCACCTGCCCCGCGTACTTCACCGACGCCCAGCGCCAGGCGACGAAAGACGCCGGGACGATAGCCGGCCTCGATGTGCTTAGGGTCATCAATGAGCCGACCGCGGCCTGCCTTGCCTACGGGGTCGACAAGGAGGGTGAGCACAAAATACTCGTGTTCGACCTCGGCGGCGGCACATTCGACGTCTCGATTCTGGACGTCGGCGACGGAGTTTTCGAGGTTCTGGCGACTTCCGGCGACAACCAGCTCGGCGGCGACGACTGGGACAGCAGGATAGTGGACTGGATGTCCGGCGAATTCAAGAAGAGCGACGGCGTCGATCTGAAGAAGGACCGCATGGCGGTGCAGCGCCTCCGTGAGGCGGCGGAGAAGGCAAAGGTCGAACTCTCTTCCATGGTCGAGACGACGATATCCCTGCCATTTATCACCGCGGACCAGAACGGACCTAAGCACCTGGAGCTGACACTGACCAGGGCGAAGTTCGAGGACCTGACGAGGGATCTGCTGGAGCGCGTCGTGGGTCCGACTCAGTCCGCCATCAAGGATGCGAGCCTCAGCATAAACGACATAGACAAGATACTGCTTGTCGGCGGTTCAACCCGCATGCCGATGGTGCAGAAGAAGGTAAAGGATCTTCTGGGCAAGGAGCCGACAAAGGGAATAAACCCGGACGAATGCGTCGCGGTGGGCGCGGCTATTCAGGGAGCGGTCCTGTCCGGCGAGCACAAGGACATAGTTCTAGTGGACGTCACGCCGCTGTCGCTTGGGCTTGAGACCATGGGCGGAGTTTTCACGAAGATAATAGACCGCAACACTGCCATACCTGCCTCTCGCAGCCAAGTGTTCACGACCGCCTCTGACAATCAGCCTCAGGTCGAGGTTCACGTGCTGCAGGGCGAGCGCGCGATGGCGTCGGACAACGTCACTCTCGGCAAGTTTACCCTGGACGGCATCCCGCCAGCGCCGAGGGGTATTCCTCAGATAGAGGTCACGTTCGACATTGACGCAAACGGCATAGTCAACGTCACCGCGAAGGACAAGGGAACCGGCAAGGCCCAGCACATAACGATACAGTCGTCTCGCCTGAGCGATGCGGACATCGACAAGATGAAGCGCGACGCGGAGAGCCACGAGGACGAGGACAAGAAGAAGAAGGAGCTGATCGAGGCCCGCAACGAGGCTGACTCCTTTGTTTACAACGCGGAGAAGACGCTGAGGGACCTTGGGGACAAGGTGACGCCGGACGAGAGGACGTCGATCAACGCCAGCATAAACGCGCTTCGCGACGCCATTACGGCGGACGATCTGTCCCGGATAAGCTCCGCAAAGGGGAACCTGGAGACTGTGATGCACCCAATGGCCCAAAGGTTGTACGAAGCCAAGGCCGAGGAGCAGAGCGCCCCAAGCGAGTCCGCTCACGCGGCGGCCCCAGGCGCCGCTGAGGAGTCCGCCACTACGGTGGACGCCGACTTCAAAGAAACTGATAATTGAGGGCCGATGTAAATTGACGATAGGGGCGAAGGGGTGAAGCGTTTATGGCGGCGCCTGGCAAAAAGGACTATTACGAATTACTGGGAGTGCATCGCGGCGCTAGCGCTGACGAGATAAAGAAGGCGTACCGGCAGCTGGCCAGAAAGTATCACCCTGATGCGAACCCCGGCAACGAGGGCGCTGAGCGCAAGTTCAAGGAGATAAACGAAGCCCACGACGTTTTGGGCGATCCTCAGAAGCGGGCTCAGTACGACCAGTTTGGATACGTTGGAGACCCGCCGCCGGGGGCCGGCGGATTTGGCGGAGGGGATCCGTTTTTCGGCGGCGCCGGCGGGGACATCTTCGGGGATATCTTCGAGAGTTTCTTTGGCGGCAGCGCCGGCGGCAGGAGCAGGGCAAACCCCAATGCCCCGCGCCGGGGGGCGGATCTCGAAATGTCCATGCAGATCACCCTTGAGACGGCCTATAACGGCGCGTCAAGGGAGGTCGAGGTCCCCCGCGAGGAGGCCTGCTCCCACTGTTCCGGGACTGGTGCGGAACCTGGCACTGAAATAGAGACATGCTCCGCGTGCGGCGGAAGAGGCCAGGTGGAGAGGACCACTAGCACCCCGTTTGGCCAGATGGTGCAGGTTGTGCCCTGCGCGAAATGCGGAGGCAAGGGCCACGTGGTCAAGACCCCGTGCGGTGAGTGCAGGGGCCAGGGGAGAGTGAGGAAGAAGCGCAAGCTGGAGGTGCGAGTTCCGGCTGGAGTCGATACCGGCACGAGACTCCGCATAAGCGGAGAAGGAGAGGGCGGCGTCAACGGAGGTCCGTCCGGTGATCTGTTCATCCTCCTCGATGTGAAGGAGGACAGCAGATTCCAGAGGTCTGGCGTCGACCTTCACACAAAGGTCGACGTGGCAGTCCCGCAGGCTACCCTCGGCGCGACTGTATCGGTGCCGACGTTCGACGGCATTGAAAAGCTCGATATTCCGGCAGGCACGCAGCCTGGCTCGGTGCTGCGAATTAAAAATCGCGGTATGCCGAATCTGCGCGGCTCAAGCAGGGGTGACCTCCATATTCACGTTCGGGTAAACGTTCCTAAGAACCTCTCGGACAGGGCGCGGGGTTTGATGGAGGAGCTTGCCAGGGAGATGAAGGTGGAAGTGACTGAGAGCAAGGGTATTTTCGACAAGATAAAAGATAAGTTCTCGAGTTAGAGACGAAATTTAGAATTAGAATAACTGCCGTGCGGCGTATTTTGCCGCGCGGCAAATTTTTTCCCCGTTTTTCGTTAAAATCATCGAGTAAAAACCAGCCTGAGCATGTTGACTGTGGAAATTTAGCGTTATAGCATTGGTTTCGAGTAAATTATACGAACTATTACGCGTATCACGCTTTTTGGCCACGCTCGCCCAGCAACGCCCCAAACGCAGCCTCGAAGCGCTCGTCGTCCTCCTTGGTCCGCTTAGGCGGCCCCTTTGTCCTGCTGCCGCCGCGCCGGATTTTAGCGGAGATATGCCGCTGAAACAGCAGCGGCTCTATATTATCGTCGGTGTAGACGAGCCCATTCTGATTGAGCGCCGCCGCTCCCTTTCCAAGGACCATGGCCGCGAGTCCGAAATCTTGAGTCACGACGATATCCTCCTTAGAGAGCATCCCCATCAGAGCATAGTCAGCGCTGTCCGCTTGAGTGTCGACCGTTATGACGGTACTGTAGCCGTCGTCGAGTACGTGGGCAGTATCAATGAGCATTGTGACCGGAATCTCATTCCGTTTTGCCAACCTGACGATGATTTCCTTGACCGGACAAGCGTCCGCGTCCACGAGTATTTTCATGATGGCGGTCGATTCGACAGTCAGACCGAACAACTCAGTTTGTACAGCGCGTATTGGTTGAGTGAAACGCCTTCTTTTTCTGCTTCAAGCGCAAGCCGTGCGTGAAGTGTTTTGGGGAGTCGCAGGACGAATTTACCGCTAAACTTGCCGGTATCCAATGGTAGAGGAACAACAAAACCGTTTTCAAGTTTTGTCTCGATCCAACCTTCCATTGCCTCCCGTAACCCAGAGTACGCTTCCTCAAGAGTATCGCCAGTACTCTGGCATCCGTCTAACTCTAGGACCGACGTGTGAAAATAAAGTCCGCTTTCGTCCTCGATTTGTTTGATTATGAAATTGTATGGCAGATTCATATAATCTCGTGCGTCATTAAGTTTGTCCACGTTCGCCGCGATAATCACGCCCCAGTGATGCAATAGTATCATATACGATACTATGAGTCAATGTGCAAAAGACATAAATTGGGATTTTTTAACCTGAAACCGCAGGTTCGTTTCCACATAGCCGGATCCCATATGCAGACCCGAAAAAAAATCGCAAAAATAGCTCGGCTAAATATGCTTCGATTATTTTGTGGGCCTATTTAGGCTTTTAACATTGCTACGAGCAACAACTCTGCCTGCGCAGAAGCTTTTTTTTCTCCTCTTGTCGCAACTTCTCAGTGACCTTCTCCGACATCAGTGTCAGATGAAGCTTTTTTGCGAGGTTTGTTATTTTCTTGCCTGTGGTGTGGAGAGTTACCATAAATGGGAGAAGCACCGGTATCAGCTTCAGTCCATAAGTATTAATTTGCATTTCTTTGCAAAATACGGCGGCATGTTTACAATAAAAAGAGTATAATTAGTTTTAATGATTTTGTCATACATATAATATATTAGATTAATAATACAGATAAAAACGGAGGGATTGTTTTGTCGCAAATAACTGGGGTAAGCAACACGGAGTATACTGCAAAAACGACGGCGGCCAAGGAGTCGTCCTCACAGAAATCAGAGAGTACCTCAAAAGAGGTCGAAGTGAAGGTAACGCCAAATGTAAGTGCCGGTGCCGGTATATCGACGGTATCCGCTTCAACAACCGATACTTTGGATTATCAGACTATCCTTGCAAAAGCAAATAGCGGGCAGCAACTTACTAGTGCTGAACTCGCCGTACTCAAGGAGAAAAACCCAACGGCCTATGCAAAGGCAATGCGAACAGAGACGGCAAGGCAGGAATTGACAAGCCAAATGGAGAAATCTCCGAGTCAGGCGAGCAGCATTCTGAATGAAGCATTGTCATCCCTATCGACGAAAAGCGATGAAGAGAGTACGACTCTCGTAAAGGCGTTGACTGCGGAATATAATAGTTTCATATCAAAACGTGACCAAGTAATCATTAATGACCAGGTAATCGTAGGATAATTATTGCGGGTTCATGCCCAATATGTAATTTACGACGGCGGGGCTTTGTCCCGCCATTTACTTTAACTTACGAGATTGATCGTCACAATCAGTCCGCCGGTTGGGGCGTTCGATGCCGAAATGTCTCCTCCGCAGCTTTCTATTATTCGCTTCGATATTGCCAATCCGAGGCCGACACCGCCCTGAGACCGCACCCTCGCTTTGTCTGTCCTGTAGTACGGCAGGAAAATTTTATCCAGCTCATCCTCTGGAACGCCCTGTCCGTGATCTCTTATGATCACGACGGC
>JAITNX010000041.1 GCA_031290235.1 Synergistaceae bacterium
CAGGGAGAGGACGTTCTGGATTATCTTGAGCGACTGATCCAGAGCCTCCCCCTGATCGGCAGCCTGCTGCGGCGCGTCGGCGGTGGGCTGATCGTCTATGGAGTCCCCGTAGTCCGCCCCGTCGGCGTCGGAGGGCTCCGTTTGCATTGGCGCCGGCGCCTCGGCGGACGGCTTCGGGGCTGGGACATTCGCCGCTGAGCCAGCGATCTCCGCGAAAGGGTCGAACGCGTCCGGCTGCTTCGAGGGCTCCCCTGGGACAGGGGCTGTCTCCTCCGGAGCGGCGGCGGCGGGCGTCTCGGGCTCGTCCGGCTTAGTCAGCTTCTTCTCCAAATTATCCATCGTATACCAGAACGAGCGCTCTGACATCTCGTAATTCCGGCAGTTCTCTTTTATTATATTTCTCGCCGTGTTGTCGGCCTCCCGGATCCGCTTCGTCCTCATGTCCGTCTCGATGGCGTCCCTCAGGCCTTCCTCGAGATTTTTCAGCATCCCATCGAGCTCCGGCTTCTCTATGATGTCGGTCGCGTTAAAAAGCGTGTTCATCGCCATGCGCCTGCGCGCCTGGGAGGCGTTCAGCTCGCGGTTGAAGCGCTTCAGCTTTTCCTCCAGGGTGACGCCGCCGGCCGGCCCGCTGTAGGGCTTGCCGAAGATGAGGGAGTAGTTGTCCTTCAGAGAGTCCGTGAGCCTGTTGTATTGATACATGTCCACGGCGGAGGGCTGCGTGATCTGCTCCTCGAAGGAGGGGTTCGGAGTGGTGTACTCCGAGTAGAGGTGCCCGAAGTCTATAAAAAGGCGCTCCGCGTCGGAGAACTCGAGCTCCTCGGGCGGCCCGGCGTCGATCTTCGCCTCTACGATGGCCCAGACAAGATCCCAGTACTGCTGAGCCGCCTTCTGCCAGACGATGCGCGCCTTCTTCCTGCTCTCCGTGTCAGACGCGCTGCGCAGGGCAGCCATATTCCTGCCCAGGACCTCCATCTGGGAGGCCAGGGCGGCCACGCTCTTATTGTCCTTCCAGTTTTCGGTTATCCATTTTATCGCGTTGTCGTATTTTTTGAACCCGATAGATTTGTTTCTATTGCCAGGCATAACAGATTCCCCCATAGTGAGACTACTGAACGGTTCTCTAAAGACCCACACAATGTCTTATGCGCGAATACCAATCCCTGACTTCTATGCCCCCCAACACCGAGTTGCAGGTATACTGGGGATCCTTGTCCCCGCCGAGAGAGCAGACTTCGAGGCATATCTCCCAGTCCTCGCCTGTCATTGTGAGAAATTTATCGTCCTCGCCGGGCAGCCGCGTCTCCGGTATTATCCCGAACGCGACCGCGCCTGTGTCGTCTACGTATCTCGTGACCTTGAATTTTTTGTCCCCTAGATGCGCGGCAACCATTTCGAAGCGCTCACGCTTTTTGAGCTCCTTCGACTCGGCCTCCTTGCCTGAGTCGGGCACCATCTGGATTTGTATCCTCGCCATAACCGGCCACAGCCTGAGATACGCGACGAGCTTCGCCACGAACTGCCGGCCGGCCGAGGCCATCGCGTTCAGGCACTCCTCCGATCTGTAGTCGCCGCTCGGAAGGTGCTTCCAGAAAGCCTCGCCGAAATTATGCTCACCCCCGAGGGACCAGTCGCTGAAGCCAAACAGAAGCCCCTTCGATACGGGCAGCAGAAACTCGCTCCACCTCTCCGGCGTGGCGTTGATAATCTCCTTGGCCACTGGGGCGTTTCTCATCGTCATCGGAATATTTCCGCCTTCGAGTGACAGCCCCGGCCATCGCCCGGTGTCCTGCAGGTTCCTGTCGAGAATGGCCCGCTCCGCTTCTGTCGGGGTGAAACAAGGCCGGATAAACACCTTGCCGCTTTTGGGGGAGTACGCGTACCATAGCGTCTCCCTCTTGTTATCGGCTATGAGGCTCAAATCCGCCTCGCTTCTCGCGACTTTCGTCATGTGGAGGAGGTCGCCCAGAAGCTGCACGCCACGCCACTCCAGCGATTTGAGGGACAGCGCGTCCTCGGCCTTCGCTATGAGGGCAGCGATGCTCTCAGTGATGCTATCCATCGAGTATTCCTTGACCGACTTCCCGACTTTGATCTTCAGGCTCCGTTCAGCGCCCTCCGCCCAAGAGAAATGCACAAATTTTTTTTTGTTCGTGTTCGTGTTGAATATCCCCAACCTGGGAAGACTGTCACTCCTGACCAACAACAGTGTCAAATCGTCGTCCATAACCTCTTCCGCGATAGTTGCAAGCTCTCCTTGTGAAGCCAAAAACATCACCTCGACACTTTGCTGTAGTCTCTTTATGGCAAAAAGACTTTTGAATTATACATCATAGGTTTCGTGTATCAAGGACAGTTCTTTAACCCACATCCGCGGGAATAAGGTAACAGCTTGAGGAAAATACCGTTTTTTTACGGTTTTCTTCCTGGAATCACGTCTTTTCTGTTATTTAGTATATATTTACAATTTTTTACATTCTTGGTTTGTATTAAATCAATATTCCGCGGAAGGCAGGGCCGATAATGTACTAACGGATTGAAAATTCGCAATGGATTATGCGTGATCGCGAGGAGACGCCTCTATGATCGATTCGAGCTAAAAAAAGAACTCCATGTCTGCCACTTCGATTACGCAAAGGCATAACTTTGGCAATATTCTGTTGGCAAGCAGAAACGCAAATTATCCACAACAGAGAGGGTGATGATTTTGAGCGTAAGTTCCATTTCAAGCAGCAATTTATTATGGGAAGAGTACCTGGAGAATCTGAAGAAAGCTCAGCAAGCCCGAACAGCCGCAAAAAACGCAAGCACCGCGGTTTCCGGAAGCACGAACATCGCGGACGCGATCGACCTGTCGCCGGATAAACTCCTGGCCGAGCTCGAGAGCTTGCAGGACGATCCGGAGCAGCTGAAAGCGCGCGCCGAGGAAATGGCGTCACAGGCCGCGGCAGCCGCGGCATCTTCCCAGGGCTGGAACGCGGGCAAACTCAAAAAACTTGCGGCTGACCTTCAGGAAGTCGCTAATAGCGGAGACTTGTCCGCGATTCAGGAAAAAGTATCACGCGGGGGGCCGATGTCAGGCGGGATAGGCGGTCCCTCCGGGATAGCGTCGAAATCTCTGGAGGAGCTTCTGGAGGAAGAAGAGGACGACGATTCTGAGATTGACAGAATCGAAGAGCTCCTCGCGCAAATAGCAGCATTGTTCAAGGGGACGCGGGACGCGTCTTCAGGGGAAATAGCCGGAACGGCTGGCTCGCCGCTGGAATTTGGCGCGCTTGTCTCCAAATTTCAGCACTTCCAAGCCAACAGCGCCGCGGAGTCAGCGGAAACTTCGACTGAAGAAGCCGCAGCCGCCGGTCAGGAATATGCGGTGGGCAAGACTGTGACCACAGCCCCAGCGTCTGGCAGCGATATCATATCGGACTTGAAGACTATCCTGTCGAATCAACTCCGTTCGTATTACGCCAACGGGCGGATGCTGCAAAATTCCTCTTTGGTCAGTTTAGCCGGATAATTTCGGGCTCAAAACGAACCGATACAAATTTGCGGGCGATGTCCGGCATAAAACCTGACATCGCCCGCATTTATACACTGAACTGTAAAGAAATGCAAAGCTACGGATGCGCGGGAAGTTATCTATTGAAATTTTTCAAGTTATTAGCGATACTTGGTTGGTGGTTTATGATGTCTTGGAGAAGATATCGACTTTGCAGGGAAGCAATGCGCTTCCCTGTTTTTTTTTTGCGGATGTCTTTTCATCGAATTTTGAATATAAGCGCCGCGGAGCAATGAAAGAGGGGCAATATACAATGGCCAAGAGCATCATGGTAATAGACGACGATAAAAACCTTATCGCTCTGCT
>JAITNX010000102.1 GCA_031290235.1 Synergistaceae bacterium
TCTATAACCGTCTTTGCGCTAAATTCTCAGGAGGTGTTTTTAAAAATGAGTTCAGTCAAGGGCAAATTTTTATTTTTCGTGGAGGACGTATACGAGGATCTCGAACTCTGGTACCCCAAGCTGCGCCTGATAGAGGCCGGCGCCGAGGTCGTCGTGGCCGGCACTAAATCCGGCGCCTTATACAGCGGCAAACACTCCTATCCCTGCACGAGCGACGCGGCGCTGTCGGACATGAAGGAAAAGGACTTCACCGGCCTCGTCATCCCCGGCGGCTTCGCCCCCGATAAACTTCGCCGTCTCGACAAGGTCAAGGAACTCACTCGCGAGTTCATGAACGCGGGCAAACTCGTCGCCCACATTTGCCATGCCGGATGGATTCCCGCCTCAGCCGGGATCTGCAAGGGTTTCAGAATGACCTCGACGCTTGGGATAAAAGACGACCTCGTCAACGCCGGCGCCATATGGGTCGACGAACCGGTCGTCGTCGACCGCAACATGGTCTCCAGCCGCAGACCGGATGACCTCCCCTGGTTCATGCGTGGAATATTCGAGTTTCTGGGGAAAAATTAAAAAACAAAATCCATTTACTCACTGTGGGATCGCAAGGGCAGCAGGTCAACGTCATTTTTCGCGTAGTCAAATACCTGTTCGACGGTTTGTTGAGTGTAGTAATGGAATTATTGGGATTGTCCATGATTTTACAAACATGATATAATTTTTGAACATTATTTAAGAGACTGATTTATTATAGATATTTTTATCAAATTTCTGGAGGTGTCTGCGTTGTGAGAACTGTTTTGGTTATGGGAGCTGGGAGGGTTTCAGCGCCCTGTATTGATTATCTGACGCGGCGCGGCGGTTGCCGTGTCGTCGTATCGGACGTTTCGCAGGGCGGTCTGGACAGCGTCGCGCGTCTTTTCCCTTCCGTCGTCACCGACCGGCAGGATGCCGGAGGCGAAGGGGCGGCCCAACTGACGGATCGATATTCCCCGGATGTAGTGATAAGCCTGCTGCCGCACGAATTTATGCCGGCGATAGCGAAGGTCTGTCTTGACAAGGGAACTCACATGGTAAATCCGGCATATATGGCTCCTGCCATCTCGGCTCTCTCCCCGGAGGTCGCGTCAAAAGGGCTCGTGTTCGTGACTGAGCTTGGGGTGGACCCGGGCATCGACCACATGTCCGCCGCCAAAAACATATCCATGATTCACGAACGGGGAGGCTTGGTGGAGTCGTTCCGCTCCCTGTGCGGCGCACTCCCTGCGCCCGAGGCCAACGACAATCCGTGGGGGTACAAGCTATCCTGGGCGCCGTCCAGCCTGATCGGCGCGAGCAGGAGAACCGCTAAAATCCTGGATGACGGGCACGAGATATTGTGGCCCGACGGCGAGACATACGAACATGTCTCCATGATCGACGTGCCGGGCATAGCGTCGCTGGAGGTTTACGCCAACGCCGATTCGACTGTGTACAAGAGCGATTACGGGATACCGGAGGCAAATTCGATATACCGCGGCACACTGCGTTACCCAGGATGGTGCGAAACCATTTGCCACATGAACGCCATAGGTTTCTTCGACGATAAAAAACAGGACGCCAAAGGGATGACCTTCGCGCATTTCACCGCTCGCCAGGCCGGTGGCGGCGGCGACCCGAAGGAGGCGCTCTGCAGAAAACTCGGGCTCAAGCCGTGGTCGGCTTTCATACTTCGGATGGAGTGGATCGGTTTCTTCGACGACAGGCCGCTCCCGTCGGAGAGCCTTTCGGCAAGGGACGTCGTCTCATATCTTTTCGCTGAGAAGCTGACCATCTCCCCCGACGAGCGCGACATGATAGTCCTGTTCGACGAGATAACCGCCAGGTATCCCGACGGCACAAGGCGGATTCACAGGTCCGTCCTGACTGACTTCGGAACGCCGGGCAAATGGACGTCGATAGCCAGAACCACAGGAGTCCCGCCCGCGATAGCGGCGAAATTCATCATGGATGGGAAAATCATCACTCCAGGAATCCACAAACCGACCCTGCGTGAGATATATGGCCCTGTGCTGGAGGAACTCGCGGCCGAGGGCATCGAGCTCAAGGAGTCCCAGATAGACATTTTATAACCGCATATATTAAAAAAGCTCAAAGCACAAAAAAATCAGGAGTCATGAGAGGAGATTGGTATTGTGAAAAAAGTTCTCATCGCGGTTTTGGTTTTTGCAATTGTGTCAGTTTCATGTACGGCTTTTGCCGCCAGCTCGGACAAAACGCTGGTTTTGCGCACGGAAAGAGCCGTGCCCTCCCTCGACTGGGAGCAGACGACCAACACATCGAACATGAAGGTGTGGCATCAGATGTTCGAGGGCCTATACGGCATGGATGAGGCCAACAACGGTTACTACAATGAACTGGCAAAAGACGTGAAGATAAGCGAAGATCAGATGACATACACGATCACCCTGATCGACGGCGTCACTTTCCAGAACGGCGACCCGCTCAAAGCTTCCGACGTGGTTTTCAGCTACAACCGCGCGAGGAAGAACTCGCGCTTCAACTACCTAACGTCGATGATCGACGGCGTGACGTCGGCGGACGACAAGACGGTGGTTTTCAAGCTGAACAAACCCTATTCGCCGATAGCGCATACGTTCTTCTGCATCAAGATAGCGAGCGAGCGCGAAGTGACGGAACAGGGCGATAAGTATGGAACGATTCCGCACAAGGCCGGCACAGGCGCCTATTACGTGGACGAATTCGACGTAGCGACCGGCATGAAGATGAAAGCCTACGACGGATACTGGAGAGGCGCCCCGGAGATAAAAAATGTCCAGTACGTGGTAATCGACGACCTGTCGGCGGCCGTGATAGCTTTTAAAAACAACGAGATCGGCTATTTCGAGGATGTTCCCCAGTCGGAGTGGGAATTCCTCTCCGAGGCGTCCGGCAAGAACAACGCCCTCATCAAAGGCAACAATATTCTCTTTGCCGCCATCAATTACCTGTCGCCGGTCAACAACAAGATACTAGCGAACCCGCTTGTGCGCGAGGCTATCTTCTACGCCGTCAACAAACATGACATCAACCTGGCGGTCAGCGACGGCAGGGGAGTGGAGGCGACTCAGTACATGCCTTCCGATTACGTAGCGACGTCGCCGGTGAGCGGCTTCAAAACATATGACTACAGTGTAGAGAAGTCAAAGGAACTGCTCAAGGAGGCTGGTTATCCCGACGGCGTGGATGTCGGCACGATCCTGACATACGGCGCCACCTCCGCCAGCAAGGCGATACTTGCGCAGGTCTTGCAGGCCAACCTGGCGGAAGTGGGCATAACGGCGCAGGTATCCGTAATGGAGGCAGCCGTTGTCACGCCCCGGCTCTACGCCCAGGACTACGACATTTGCGTGTTTTCTGATTACGGCAACTACGATTACAACAACATCCGTCAACAGGTCCACAGCGAGTCCACAGGCATGTATGTGGTGAGGTACAAGGATCCGGCAAGCCCCTTCAACTGGCAGCGCATCGAGGAACTGGTGGACGCGGGGGTCAACACGGCTGACGTGGAGAAACGCCGGGAGTACTACACCGAACTCTGGAGCATGGTTATGGACACCGCCACTATCCTTCCCTGCCTGCACGACCCGGTAGGAGTGGTTTGGAGCAAGGATCTCGACGTGGGCAAGCCAGTGCCAACGTACTACAAAGTCCGCACCTTCAAGTGGAAGTAGGCCTCGCCAGTCCGAAACGAAGCATAGGCTGTACAGCCGCAGGCATTCCTTCCGTGGAATGCTTGCGGTTTATATCGTCGTGAGGGGTGGCACGCAACAATGTACAAATATGTCATAAAGAGGCTCCTTTTTTTGATTCCAACCATATTTGGCGTCGCTTTCATCATATTTCTCGTAATGAACATCACTCCTGGCGATCCGGCGCGCGCGCTGTTGGGCCTTTCCGCCCCACAGGCCGACGTGGACACGCTGAACCACGAACTTGGCTATGACCTGCCGTTCATGCAAAAATATTTCAACTACATCAAAAATATGATCCTCCACCAGGACTTCGGGAAGTCGTACTTCACCAAGCAGTCGGTGTTCGACGAGGTCTGGCCGCGATATATCGTCACGATCAAGCTGGCGCTGGTGGGCGTCCTGCTGTCGGCCCTGATAGGCATTCCGCCTGGGATATACACCGCCGTGAAGCAGTATTCGCTTTGGGACACGATACCGTCCGTCATAGCGTTTTTCATAGCGGCCATACCGTCGTTCGTGTTCGGACTGCTGATGCTCTTCGTATTTTCGCTGAGGCTGAACTGGCTTCCGTCCTTCGGTTCGACCACCATATTTCACTTCATAATGCCCACGCTTTCCATCGCCATCCCCCCGGCCGCTCAGATCATGCGATTTACGAAATCGTCTATGCTGGAGGCCATCCGGCAGGATTACGTGCGCACGGCCAGAGCAAAGGGAGCGTCGGAGAGAACAGTCATCTGGAAGCACGCCCTCATGAACGCGCTGCTCCCGGTCATCACGCAGGTCGGGCTCAGCCTGGGGACGCTGATATGCGGCGCGGTCGTGGCTGAAAAAATGTTCTCGATCCCTGGCATAGGCAGCCTCATAGTCGACCGGATATTGTACAAGGACGAACCCATCCTGCTCGCCGGGACGATCCTGATCTCCATCTGCTTTACGATAGTCATGCTGATAGTCGATCTGACCTACGCGTTCATCGATCCCCGCATAAGGGCTAAATACACGACCGGCAGGAAGGAATAGGGCAAATGGAGAGCGAAAACGCTTACGGGCAAACTGAAGAAATCGAAATAACTTTCAAAAAACCCAGCCAGGGCAGGGAGATCTGGCGCCGATTCAAAAAAAGCAAGGGGGCGGTCATAGGGCTGGTCATGCTGGCGCTAATGCTCGCAGTGATCCTGCTGGCGGACGTGATAGCGCCGTACTCCCTCGCCACCAGGCAGAACCTCGCGCAAAAGCTGGCGCCCCCTTCATTCGAGCATATCTTCGGATGCGATGGCTACGGGCGCGATATCTTCGCCAGGGTCCTGCACGGCGGGCGGACCTCGCTCTCGATCGCGGTGATAGCGACGTTCACGTCGTGCCTGCTCGGCAGCATCCTGGGCGCCGTGGCGGGCTATTTCGGCAAAGCCGTGGACAGCGTTATATGCCGCTCCCTGGATATTTTCATGTCCGTCCCCGATATCCTGTTTACCATGGCCGTGGTCGTGGCGCTAGGAGCTAATTTCATAAATCTTCTTGTCGCGCTGACGCTCGCTTATTTCACGAACTACGTCAGGCTCGTGCGGTCGCAGGTGCTGAACCTCTCCGAGTTGGAGTATGTCGAGGCTGCGAGGGCCGGCGGCGCCGGCAGCGCGCGCATCATAGCGACTCACATCATCCCTAACGCGATCGGCGTCATAATAGTGAACACCACTCTGAACGTGGCTAAAATCATCCTCTACGAATCGACGTTGAGCTTCCTGGGCCTCGGGATGCCGCCGCCCGCTCCGGAATGGGGACTGATGCTCGCCGAGGCGCGAGCTTTTCTGCGCACTTCGCCGCATCTTCTGATCTTCCCCGCGGCCGCCATAATTCTTTCGGCGTGCTCGGTCAATCTCATCGGGGATGGCCTCCGCGACGCGCTTGATCCTCATCTGAAAAGCTGACCGGCGCGGCGGCGCTCTCCTCCTGACGAAGGGACGATTGAATTTGGAAAATAACGGCGCTAGCATACTTCTTAACGTGGAAAACCTGAATACCATATACAAGACCGACCTCGATGTCATAGAAGCCGTTAATGACGTGTCTTTTTCGATCGTCCGCAGCAGAACGCTCGGGCTGGTAGGCGAAACCGGGGCGGGAAAGAGCACTACAGCGCTCTCCATCATGCGGCTGCTGCCCTCCACCACAGGGCGCATATTGGGCGGTAAAATCGAGTTCGACGGCCATGATATCATGAAGCTGGACGAAAACATGATGCGTGTGATTCGCGGCAACCGCATAGCGATGGTGTTCCAGGACCCAAT
>JAITNX010000107.1 GCA_031290235.1 Synergistaceae bacterium
ATGGACGGCGATTTTACCGTGGGCCAGTTAATAGCCTTTCAGATGCTCTCCGGTAGAGTGACTGAGCCAATTCTGCGACTCGCAACCTTATGGCAGGATTTCCAGCAGGTGAGATTGTCCATAGAGCGCCTGGGCGACGTACTCAACTTCCCAGCAGAGCCGGACAGCTCGCCGGGGCGCAGCTCGCTGGGGAGGATAAAGGGGCAGGTGGAGTTCGACCACGTCGGTTTTCGCTACAGGCTTGACGGGCCTCCCATACTTGACGACGTAAACCTTGTAGTGGAACCTGGCACGACCGTCGGCATAGTGGGGCGGTCCGGCTCCGGGAAGAGCACTCTGACAAAACTGGTCCAGCGATTCTATGTCCCGCTCCAGGGCCGGCTGCTCGTAGACGGGGTTGACCTCGCCCAAGTTGACCCGGTATGGCTTCGCAGACAGATAGGGGTCGTGTTGCAGGAGAACTTTTTATTCGCTGGAACAGTGAGGGACAACATAGCGGCGGTCGACACGGCAGCGACTATGGACAAAGTTATAGCAGCGGCAAAGCTCGCCGGCGCTCATGACTTCATACTCGAACTTCCGGACGGATACGACACGCCTGTAGGAGAGAGGGGCGCGTCCCTGTCGGGAGGACAGAGGCAGAGAATAGCGATAGCCAGAACCCTCATGACGGATCCGAGGATTCTCATCTTCGACGAGGCGACGAGCGCGCTCGATTACGAATCCGAGCGCATAATCCAGAAAAACCTCCGAAGCATATGCAAAGGAAGAACGGTTTTTATAATAGCGCACCGGCTTTCGACAGTTCAGAGAGCCGACTATATAATCACCATGGACAGGGGACGCATTGTCGAGCGCGGAACTCATGACGAGCTGCTTGAAGCCGGCGGCCTGTACAGCTTCCTTCACGCCCAGCAGTCCATGATGGGCGAACTCGAATAATACGATGACTACAGCCACGAAAACGAAGGGTAAAAACGGGGCAAAAGGCTATAAGACGCGGGGCGACTGGAATATCAGCGAGCTGGAATTTCTACCAGCCGCCCTGGAGATAGTCGAGTCGCCGCCCTCCCCGATAGGGCGGGCGCTGTTATGGATCATTGTGACGTTCTTCGTCATAACGCTCTCCTGGTCAATCATCGGGCGTGTAGACGAAGTTGCGGTGGCTCCCGGCAAGGTCATACCCTCCGGGTACACCAAGGTGGTTCAGGCGGAGGACAAGGGAATCGTCAGGAAACTGAATGTAACCAACGGGACTCCAGTCAGGGCCGGCGATGTCCTTATGGAACTGGATACGGTGGTGACAGAGGCGGATATGATGAGGCTCAGGCAGGAGCGCGACTTTTATCTGCTGGACCTTGCGAGGCTTTACTCCGAGCGCGACAATAAGGCATTTGTGCCGCCGGAGGGGATAGGGAAACCGGATGAGGCGCTTTTTCAGCAGGAGCTGTCCAGGACGAGGCTGCTCGAGTTCCGTTCCCGCATGGACGCTCTCAAGCAGCAGGTCCTCATTGCCCGCTCCGCACTAAACAACTCGGTGAAGCAGCTTGAGAAATACTCAAGTATTCTGCCGATTGTAACCGAGCAGCGCAAGCGAACTGAGGAACTTGTCGAAGACGGCACAGTTTCGCTCTTTGAGCATCAGAACTACGTCCAGAAGGAGATAGAGGTACGGCAGGATAAGCTCGCTCAAGAGGATGAAGTTCAGAGAAACCGGCATACCGTTCTGGAATCCGAGATGGGGGTGACGAGGGCGGAGAGCGAGTGGCACTCGGAAATATCGTCACGGATCGTCGACGACCACAAGCAGCTCCAGGCAGTCGAGGAGGAACTCAAAAAGGCGGAGGAGAAGAATCGGCTGAGCCGGATAACGGCCCCGATTGACGGCGTTGTCCAGCAGCTGGAGATACACACGCTGGGAGCGATTCTTACGCCGGCTCAGCCGCTTATGCTCATTGTGCCCGAGGGAGGGTCTATAGAATACGAAGTATGGATCGAGAACAGGGACATAGGCTTTATCTATGCGGACCAGGAGGTGGAGATAAAGGTGGAGACGTTTGGCTTCCAGAGGTATGGGACGCTGGAGGGACGAGTGAAATCAGTGGCTAAAGAGGCAAAGGAAGACGATAAGAAGGGCCTGATCTATCAGGCTTTTATCGAGACGTCCAGGGATCATTACATGATAGACGGCAAAAAGGTACAGTTGTTACCGGGAATGGCCGTCACTGGCGAGATTAAAATACGCGAAAAAAGGATCATAGAATACTTCCTCGACACATTCAGGCAATATGTGGATGAAGCGTTGAGGGAAAGATAAAAAAACGATAAACCATTGTCATGGATTCCAAATATTCCTAGCTTGGAGGTGTAAATTCTGCGCTGTAGATCGATAATTCTCATGACCGCCATAATTGTTTTTGCTCCCCTGGACTGCCTCGGAGTCAGATTGTATGCGGCTGATGGAGCGTTTGCCTATTCAAAACTCGCAGGGATCCTTCAGTTGGCCATTGAACACAACGCTATCATATCCGCCGCCAGGGAACGTGTAGAGCAATCCCGCGCCGATGTTCGCATTTCAGGGGCGAGGATGGCGCCCAGCGTCACAGGAGGAGTCGGAGCGGCATGGAACGACGCTTCTCAAGGTGCGTCGAGAAACGTTTATAACGCTTCGCTCAATCTATCCCAGACTATTTTTGCCGGAGGTTCCCTAGTGGCGAATAAACGCGCGGCTGATCTTGAACTTTCCGCGGTTAAAGCCGAGGGCGTGAGGACTTACCAGGGCGTTTTAAATTCCGCGCGGTCAAATTACTACGACTGTCTCAGAGCATACGCTCGAATGCATGTAGCGGAAGAGTCCCTGAACCTGTCGAAAGAGCATCTAAAACAAGCCGAAGCGCTCTACAAAGCCGGGATGGTTCCAAGAGGCGACGTGCTCAGGGTGAAAACCTCGGTATCCCAGGGCGATCTTGATCGAATTGACGCGGAAAATGACCTCAACGTGAGTTGGACCGCTCTTGAAAGAGCCGCCGGCATGAATATTTCAATGGGCGATGTTTTAGAACCGCTTTCAGGCGACGCGATATCCGAGTTGACCCCGCCCGAGTTTGATCTTTCTGGTGACATTGTGCAAAGAGCGCTGTCGCAAAGGCCGGAGATTAAAGCGTATGAGTTCTACAGTGAGCGAGCAAAACAGCTCGTGAAATCGGCGTCGGGACAGAGGCTGCCGAATATTGTATTATCCGGTCAGCTTGGGATAACCGACGATAGTTTCTGGCCGACAGACGAGGATACCTGGCGAGTTCAGATACAGTTACAGTGGACTTTATTCGACAGCGGGGAAATATCGGCCCAGGTTAAGAAGGCAAAAGCGTCTGCACAGGAGCTGTTGTACCAACTGGAGGACTTGGCATCGCAAATTAGGCAGGAAGTCGT
>JAITNX010000194.1 GCA_031290235.1 Synergistaceae bacterium
CACCGGACGCCGCGGTCTCGGGGATGATAGGCGCCGGCCTTGCCTCAAGGCTGGGAGTCGGCCCCGGTGACACGGTCTCCCTCGCGGCCGGTACATCAGGAGAAGTAAGGATATCAGGCGTTTTCCACAGTGGCGGCGGCGAGGACGACCAGCTTTTCGTCCCGCTGAAGTTTGCGCAGGACATCTCCGGCAGGCCTGGAATGGTGGGACGGGTTGAGGTGAGCGCCCTTACGACACCTGAGAACGACCTTGCCCGCCGCGCAGCTCAGGATCCTGACAGCCTTTCGCGTCACGAGTGGGATACATGGTACTGCACAGCTTACATAAGCTCCATAGCGTATCAGATAGAGGAGGTCATCACGAACGCTAGGGCGAAACCGGTGCTCCAGGTGGCCGAGAGCGAGGGAGCGATACTTCAGAAGACACAGCTTCTCATGCTGTTGCTGACCGTGCTCAGCCTGGCCTGTTCCGCCCTCGCCATATCCAATCTCGTGACGGCGAGCGTAATGGAACGCAGCGCCGAGATAGGACTCCTGAAGGCCGTGGGCGCGACCTCGGCGGAGGTCTCGCTTCTCGTAATGTCTGAGATAATGATCACTGCGTTCGCCGGCGGAACTGTCGGCTACCTCGCCGGACTTGGCTTTGCTCAGCTCATAGGCCATTCGGTGTTCGGTTCGGCCATAGCGGCAAAGCCTCTCGTCATACCCCTGGTTGCCATCCTGGTACTGGTGGTGACGCTGGCCGGCAGCCTGCCAGCAATGAGGATGCTCCTATCTCTTCGTCCCGCGGAGGTGTTGCACGGCAGATAGGGCTTCTCTAAGTTAAACGCGCAGGATGCGAGTTTTACTTAGAATTATTGCTCTGTCCCATGGTGCGCGATTTATGCCCTTTTTTTATGGATGGTGATGTAAATGACAAGACGTCGTATGTTCATGAAGATGTTGATAAGTTCTCTGATAAGGCGCAGATCACGAATGATAGTGGCGCTTTTTGCTATAGCCATAGGGTCCACGGTCCTGCTGGGAATGGCTGCCATTAGCTATGATATTCCGCGTCAGATGGGCAGAGAGTTCAGGAGCTATGGCGCGAACATGATCATTGTCGCTTCCGGCGGGGATGCAAGGGTCAGACTGGAGGATGCCGCGCTGGTAGCCGACGTCATACCGGCGGATCAGCTTGTCGGGATGACGCCGTACCGCTACGAGGCTGTGAGAATAAATATGCAGGGATACACTGCGGTCGGGACAATTTTCGAAGAAGCGCGTAAGACGAGTCCCTACTGGAATATAAGCGGCGCCTGGCCGCGGGAAGAGGACGACATACTTATAGGCGCCGACATAGCCGATTTCACCAGCCTTGCCCCTGGATCGAGCATCACGATAACTGGGCGCGGGACGAACGGCGCCCGCTTCAGGCGGGACATGGCGGTATCAGGAATAGTCAGGACTGGCAGCGTAGAGGACGGATTTATATTCATGCACCTTCCGACGTTGGAGGCTCTGATGGGGGACTCCGGAATGGCCGAGGTAGTGGAGGCGAGCATTGCTGCGGACGGGCCTGGACTGGAATCCTTGGCGGAGACGATAGCCCGCGAGGTCCTTGGGGTCTCGCCGCGCCTCGTAAAGCGCGTAACCCAGTCGGAGACGACTGTACTGGCAAAGTTGCAATCGCTCGTTTTTTTGGTCTCGCTGGTGGTTCTTGTGCTGACGATGATCTGTGTGGCAACGACGATGATGACTGTCGTGATGGAGCGCAGGAAGGAGATAGGGCTGAAAAAAGCGATAGGGGCCGGGAATCGCAGCATAGCGGCGGAGTTTCTAGGCGAGGGGCTGTTGCTTGGCTTCGGCGGGGGACTGTTGGGCGACGTGTTCGGCTTCGTTTTTGCCCAAGTGGTGAGCGTGAACGTCTTCGGGCGGGGAGTCTCCATAGACTGGCGTCTGCTGCCGATCACGGTGGCGGCATCCATGGCTGTCACGGCGGCTGCGTGCCTGGGTCCGGTACGCAGGGCGACAAGAGTAGAGCCGGCTCTAGTCTTACGCGGAGAGTAATGGAGGTGCAAAAATGAACATACTCGAACTGAGCGAGATATCTATGATATACGGCCAGGTCAAGGCCCTATACGACGTGAGCCTGGCAGTGGAACAGGGCGAATGGTTGGCCATAATGGGTCCTTCGGGGTCTGGAAAAACGACCATGATGAACATAATAGGCTGTATGGACAAGCCCACGAATGGATCGGTAATCCTGGACGGCCAGGAGCTGTCCCGACTTGGCCCGGAGGATCTGACCGCTATCAGAAGGGATAAGATAGGCCTCGTATTCCAACAGTTCCACCTGATAAGCTACCTGACAGCGCTTGAGAACGTAATGGTAGCCCAATATTACCACAGCATGATAGATGAGAACGAAGCCCTCCAGGCGCTGGAGCGGGTGGGCCTGAAGGATAGGGCGAAACACCTGCCCCGACAGCTCTCAGGCGGGGAACAACAGCGCGTATGTATAGCGCGTGCCCTCATAAACTACCCAAGGCTGATACTGGCAGATGAACCGACCGGAAACCTGGACGAGACGAACGAGGGCGTGGTGATGGACATACTTCGCACCCTCCACGAGGAGGGCAGCACTATAATAGTGGTGACTCACGACCCAGAGGTGGCTGAGTTTGCGGAGAAGACGGTCTATCTTGACCACGGGAGAATAGTGAATGTTACGGTAAACAGGGCAAAAAAATTGACGACCATCCCTGGCGCGCTTATAGCAACCGGTTCATGAGGTAATTAAGGAGGCGCTGACAGAACACGTCATATTGAAGGCGATCAGCTGCCGCGCTTCATTTTAACCAGCATTTTTATCGCGAACCCGATGATGACGACCCCTACCAGGGCGTTGAGGTATGTCAGGACCGAGCGAGACAAAAAGCTCCCGGTGAGCGTGCCGGCCAGTGCCACGACATGCATGAAGAAAAGCGTGGCGGACACGCAGCCGAGTCCGAATAGCTTCAGATCATGGGGCGTCATGTTTTTTTCAATGACGCTGCCCGAAAAAACGCCGCCCCAGAATATGATCGTCATAGGATTGGAGGCGGTCAGAAGTACGGCCTTCATGAAGACTCCTGCGCCGCGGGACGCGTCGAACAGGCGAATTTGCGGTATGAGCGGTTTCCCGAATGCGCCCCCAAGGATATCGAGGCCGAAAATAACGAGCACGGCCGCGCCAAAAAGCTGAACCGCTTTTTTCACTCGCTTGTTTTGCAGAAACGCGGACACGCCAAGGCCTGCCAGCAAGATAAAGACGCCGTCCGTCAGAGTGACCGCAACTGCCGCGAGCGACCCGGCAAGAAACCCGAGGCTGCCGGCGGCGTTGAAAACCATCAGGCTAATCGGTCCAATCGCAAGCTGGAGGATCATTCCAAACCTCAATCCGTCGATGTACATTTTTCCGTTATTTCTGTCCTTTGCTGTAAGGCGTCGGCAGTTCCGGGCCGAGCAGCCTTTTGTAGTACGAGTTCGCGTTGTAGAGGGCGGCGGCAGGGTTGTGACATAGCACCCTGTCCTTCACCACGAGGTATGTAACAGGGGCTTTCGAGTGTTTTATGAACAGAGTGTCGTGCCCAACGCACAGGCCTATGATGATGTTGAAATCCGTCCCCTCGCGGTTTAGCAGCTCAGCTTGCAGGATTGGGTTGCACATTGACTCGTGTTTGTCAGGCCGTATTTTCTGATCCTCTCTAAGCCCTATGGTCGTCTTGTCGACCGCGCCCACTTTACACGCCACGCCGTAGACGTTTATCCCCTTTGCCGCCGCGATCCGAGAGAAGATATTGCACTCGTGCAGGAGGCCGGCGCATGTAGCGATCCCTATTTTTTTATAGTCCATATTTTTTACGAAGATCAGGATCTCCTCCGCCCGGGTCGCCTTGCCGTAATAGTCGCTCTCTATCCCGGCGGCTGTCAATGCTATCTTGCGGTCCTTTGGACTCTTGATGTAGCGGTTCGTGCAGCCGTCGACGGCATCCCTGTCCGCGTGGGTCGTCAGGCAAAATTCAGGGAACTCCCGTTCGAGGCTGGCGCAGTTGCCGACGGTACAGTTTGAACAGCTCAAGGTTGGATTGTCGCTCAATTTAACGCCCCATTTCTCGCTTTCGCTTAATTTGGCTATGCTCGCGCAAGATATACCTGTATCGGGAAGATCATAAACACCCATATAGAACGCGAAGCGATATAAATATATCGCGGATCCTGGAATTGTCAATTATCAGGCCGCGGATGAGTGAAAAAAACCGGGCGTTTCGCGCGGCGCGAGTGTCGTGATACAATGAACCACGGACAAGGCGCCGGGCTATGTTGCCGGGGCGTAGTCCGGTGGGTTGAAACTTCCCCGGCGAGAGGGGAGGTGATCCCCGATGAAGCAAAGAGCAAAATCAAACGTGACGAGTAAAAAGAAAAGCCCCCCGAAATGGGAGGCCCTTTTGAAAATCGCAGAAGTCACCCTAAGACTTCTGAACGCTTTGGTGGAGTTACTGCGCCTAATCTGGTCGATCACCTAACGCTCGTCCGGTGAGTTAGCAGCTCATTCGGGCGATTTATTGCGAGGCGTTATCCCTGTTCCTTGTCGCGGGGGCCTCGCTACTTTTATTATACTCATTTTTGAGACGTTGACAAGTTCGGCTGCCGCGCACTCCATGAATATCACTGACGAAATATTTACAAGCGGAGCG
This sequence comes from Synergistaceae bacterium, assembly GCA_031290235.1. Lineage (GTDB taxonomy): Bacteria > Synergistota > Synergistia > Synergistales > Synergistaceae > JAIRWR01. The sequence continues at coordinate 4,718 of JAITNX010000194.1, forward strand.
GGTCCCGCGTTCATGGGACCCGCTCCGTCTTTTGGTATAGGCGCTAACGCCGTCTGATTCTCGTCGAGGCCAGGTGTATCAGCGCGAACGCCGCCAGGATGCCGGCGCCTGTATCACAGCCGCCGCTTCCGCCAGACGCCCCAACGCCGTCGTCATCGTCGTCGTCGTCGCCATTGTCGATGCCGCCGGAGGCTGTCGGCTCGGTTATCGCGCCGCTGAACGGATCGATGGTCGTGCCGGACGCTACGGTCCTCGTCGTGCCATCCGGGAGTGTGATCTCGCCGTTTCTCGTCACTGTCACCGTACCGCCGCGCGGGTTAGCCGTCGTGCCGGACGGGAGGACAAAGACGATGTCGTCGTTCTCCGCCGCGGCCGCCCTCTCTCTAAGCACTGTGTCTATCCTTCTGTTGGGGCCGGGAAGAATGACCGAGCCGCCCCTCTCCACCGTCACATTCCCGGTGAATGGATTGATCGTCGTGCCCGCTGGCACTACTATCTCGATGTCGTCGTTGCCGCCGACCTTCTCGTCCGTGCCAGGAAGAGTCGTGAGACCTACTGTGGTCACGGTTATGACGCCGTTCGAAGGATCTATCGTCGTGGCGGGCGGAACGATGAGGGACGTGTGGCCGTCCGAAAGCGTCAGCTCGCCTCCTTCGGTCGCCGTTATGGCGCCGGTCGAAGGATCTACGGTCGTCGAGGGCGGAACGACGAGTGACGTCTCGCCGTCCGTCAGGGTTATCGTGCCGCCGCTGGTAATTGTGACGACTCCGGTCGTCGGGTCCGTCGTCGTATCGCTCGCTA
>JAITNX010000139.1 GCA_031290235.1 Synergistaceae bacterium
GCGAAGACGACCTCGAGCACGCCGCTGCCGCCAAGACGCTTCGTCGCAACCCCGTCATTCGTCAGGTTCAGGAAGGTCTTTACATGAGAGATACTGTGTACATCCATATCTGGACCGCCAAAATCCGAGGTATTCATCATACCCCTGAAATTTCCATGTATTACGACTGTGCCGGGACCGTTGATCGTAAACCGCGCGTGATCGGAATCCGATGCCTCAGGAGCGACGATAGTCTTGGTCTTGAAGTCATACGGCTCGAACTTGTCCGTTATGTCGGAAATCGTTCCGTCTTTATAGACGACTTCCACCGGCCAATCCACCTCTCTATATACATAATCCGTTCCCCAGCGAGAGTATTCGGGAGTCCCTATCACCTCTGTGTAGGTCCAGTAGACGCCCGCCGTCCCTCCCTGCGGCACCGTAAAATTGTCGGGATACAGGACGAATTTGTGAGCGAACGCCGCGGGGAGAGCCGTAAAAATAAAAATTACCGAGAGAACGAATATCATGACCTTCTTTTTTTTCACGTGTAATACCTCCTTAGAGTTTTTTGGAACAATACAACACTTATTTGTTATACATTACAAACTTTATGTTATCATTAATCATGGGCACAGGACAACCGGCCCAGGCGATTTGTGATTTTTTTGAGCATCGATCTTTTTGAAATTGGCAGGTGAGATAAAATGAAAAGCTGGCCGGAGTATGAAACAAAAGGAATTGACGGGACCGCCGCCAGTCTGGGGGCGCTCGAAGGCTGTGACGGGGAAGCGGACGGGTTTATCAGAAGAATTTCCTTTGAAAACAAATTTTTTATCGAGCAAATGGACTATCGCTTCATTCGCCGCGCGTCGAAGCGTTATTGCACTAATATTCGTTTTCTGGAAATTATAAACCTCGAATCCATCAAGGCCGTGAATAAAGTGCGTGGCGGCGGAGAATTACCCATCGACGCGGGAGTCAACGTCAACCTGAACCAGGGCGGAGCTGGAGAGCTCGTATTTTTTCCGGATGTCCCGGTCAGAGGAATAAGAATTGTGATGGATGAAAATTTTTACGCATCCCACTTAGGAGCCAGATTCCCGGGAAACCCAATAGATGCCGCCAAACTTGGCAGACTGAACAACATAAATTTTCGCGAACCAGAGACGCAGTTCGTCTTTGGACAGATAAAACACGGTGTGGAACGAGGAATCGATTCCGAAATGTATTTTGAGAGCAAGGTAACGGAACTCCTGTACCTGATCATCACAAGAGACGACCCGAGTTTGCCCCAGGCGCTGAAAAGAAGGCGATTGACGCGCGAAGACCTGGCGGCTGTAAAAAAAGTAAAAGATATAATTGAAGAACGCCTATCGAATTCGCCAAAAATTTCCGAACTCGCGATAACCTCAGGCACAAGCGCGGTGAAACTGCAAAATGATTTTAAAACCGCTTTCGGCAGCACCATTCACGGCTACGTGCAGAAGGTTCGGATGACAGCGGCGTTATCTAAAATCGAATATACGGACGAGCCGCTTTATGTGATCGCGCAAAGCGTAGGCTGTAAAAACCCAGGCCGATTCTCGGAGATTTTCAAGAAAACATACGGCATGACGCCTCTGGATTACAGAAATTCTAAAAATCGAGGCCCAAAGGGCTGTTAACGAAGTTCCGGTGCAGCAGCTCGTGTTCGCGGCCTTTGATCAGGGTTTCATACACTTCCCGCAGCTTGTCATTGTCCTGCGCGGCCTTGATTGCGCAGACGCCGTCCGTTCTATACAGGCCTCCGCTTCGCTGGGAGCGGTTTTTAAAGTAATCGTAGATATCGGCGGGCTGGCCTCCACCCATCACACAACCGCTCGGGCAGGACATTACCTCTATTAAATCGAATTTTTCCTCGCCAGACTTGATTTTTTGCATCAGGCGGTCCGCGTTCCCCAAGCCGCTGACGACCGCCGCCTTTACGCAGATCTCATTTTGCCGGACCGTCGTCCGTTTGATCCCGTCGAAGCCGCGCACACCGCTGTTTATGATCCAGTCCGAGCCGTCGATGCCGAGCTTTGGGGACAGATAGCGCAGGACGGCCTCCGTCACGCCGCCTGTCGCGCCAAAAATCGTGCCGCCGCCGGATCCTGCTGAAAAGGGCTCATCCGCCTCACGCGGCGTACATTTCTCCGCCCTCAGGCATGCCTGTGCCATCATGTCGAGAAGCTCCGATGTGGTCAGGGAAAAATCCACGTCCTGAACTCCGCGCGTTTTGGATTCCGGCCGCAGGATCTCAGATTTTTTCGCTGTACACGGCATGACGGAGACCGAGACCACACGATTGCCGGTGTTGTTTTCCGGCTCGTTGTAATACGCCCTGATGACCGCCCCAAGCATCTGCTGGGGCGAACGGCAGGTCGATATATTCGGCGCGAATTCAGGATACCGCTCCTCGCAGAACTTTACCCACGCGGGACAACAGCTCGTCAGGAGGGGCAGATTTTTGCCCTGGGACAGGCGCTCCAAAAATTCTTCCGCCTCCTCGACGACCGTCAGATCGGCGCTGATGACCGTGTCGAACACTCTGTCGAAGCCCATCCTGTGCAGTGCGTCGATGAGCAGAGGTGCGGCGTTTTCCCCGCGGGGAAATCCGAGATAGCCGCCGACCCCAACCCGGACGGAGGGCGCGATTTGAACGACGACAGTCGTGTTTTCGTCGGCAATGGCATCCCGAACGCGGTCAATGTCGGAATGTATCCGCATGGCGCCCGTCGGACAGCTGGCATGGCACTGGCCGCAGCCGACGCAGGCGCTTTCTGAAAGATTTGCCCCGCCCTTTGCCGCAACGCGGGTCAAGCCGTCCTCCGTCCTGATCTCGATCGCGCCGACTGACTGCACATCCCGGCACGTGCGGACGCAGTCTCCGCACAGGATACAATCCTTGGGATCGATGACGATACAATCCGAACTGGCGTCCGCCGGTATCTCTGCATAGAGCTTGGACGCGTAATAACGCCCTTCTATCTCGCAAGCGTTATTTTTGTATATCGCGCAGAGGATGTTTCGCAGCTGGTATGAACCCATATATGGATCGCAGCCGTTGTCGCAGCTGGTCAGAATGTTCGCGTTCGATTCGTCCCACCCGTAGCCCGGCGCGCCGGCCTCGGGATACCACCAGCCAAAATCGCAGTTGATAACCCTGGGGCTCATGTCTGGCTCCAGCTTCGCCTTTTGTGTGATGCGCCCGCTGAATGTTTTGATATAGACCCAGTCCCCCTCGGCGATTCCGTTTTTTGCCGCCGTATCGGGGTGCATCCGCACGAGCGGAAACGGGTACTGCCTGCGCAGGCTCCGAATCTGCCGGTTGTTCGAGATAAAATATTGCTGACGCCGGCCTCCGGTTATTAAAATATATGGATATTCCCTGCTGAGGTCGGGGCGGCTGATTGGCGTGACCGGCGGCTCATCCCAGGACGGCAGCGGATCGCCTCCGAGCTGCTCTATTTCCTTCGAGTAAAATTCAAATTTTCCCGTCGGCGTTATGAATCCGCCGCGTTTTTTATAGTTGTAATAGGAGCGCTCCGGCGTAAAATATCCCAGTTCCTTCATCTGCTGAAATTTAAGGCCCTTCATCTCGGGAAAACGCGTGCTCATGGCCGCGAGTTCCATGTCGATGAGCTCGCGCTGGCTGGTCGCCCCATAATCCAGCCCCATTCTCTTGCACAGCGCGATAAAAACCTCCTCGTCGCTCTTGCACTCTCCGACCTGCACGACCTTCTGCTGGCACAGAACAGTATGCTCTGAAAACTCCGGCATGGTGAACACGCAGTCGACCTCCGGCCACAATGCGGCCGGCAGCACGATGTCGGCTAGCTCCGCCGTCGGCGTCATGAAGATATCCATGCACAGGAAAAACTCCAGCTCCTTCAAGCAGTCGTAGACGAACTTGCTGTCCGGCAGGGAAATTACGCTGTTGTTGGCGAACGACAGCATGGCCCTGATCTTGTATGGATGCCCGGTGCGCGCGGCGTTCAGAACATGGTGCGGATGCGCGAGCGGCCTCAAACTGCGGTAGGGAAAATAGTTGATGAGAGCGGGATTCGGCTCGGCAGGATCTCGCTTTGTCGGCGTGATATGCTTGCTCTCCACAAAACCGCCGGGAACGTCGTAGTTGCCGGTAATAGCTGGAAGCATATAAATTGCGCGGCTGGTCTGCGTGGCGTTGTAGCTTTGCTCGAAGGCGCAGCCCCACTCCAGCGACATGGGCTTCGCCGTGGCCATCATCCGGGCCGCCTGAAGGATCTGTTCCTCGGGAATCCACGTGATTTGCGAAACCTTGGCGAGATCGTACTCCCCGACTCGGGCGCGGAACTCCTCGAAGCCGTACGTCCAGTTCTCGACAAACTCGTGATCATACAGGTCCTCCTGAATGATTACGTTCAGCATTCCCATGGCAAGGGCGCCGTCCGTCCCCGGGCGAATCCGGAGCCAGAGGTCGGCCTTCTCCGCGATTTCTGTTTTCTGCGGATCGATCACGATGAACTTTGTCCCAAGCTGCGCGCATCTGCGGGGGTGCCACTGAAGTTCGCCGTCCGCTCCGCTGACGGTAGGATTCGCGCCCCAGACGAGGATGCACTCCGGCCTTTTGTCGCCGTAGTAGTCAACACATGAAAATGTTCCCGATGTGGAGTATCCCGCGTTTTTTCGGGGGCCGAGACAGATGAGCGCGCCTGCCGAGGAGATGTTCGGCGTTCCCAGCGCCATGCCGAATCTCCGCAAATAGGCCACCAGATGCCTGCCGGTGCCGGTAATTGTTGAAACGCACTCGGCGCCGTGATCCCTTATCAGCGAGCTCAGGCGGTCTGAGATCGTATCGAACGCCTCATCCCAGGATATTCGCTCCCATTTGCCGCTTCCTCGGGAACCGATGCGCTTCATTGGGTGCAGCAGCCGATCCGGATGGTACATCTGCTCGATGATGGAGATCCCTTTAGCGCAGGCGTGCCCCTGACTCAACGGCGCGTCCTTATCTGGGCGGATGCCGACTACACGGCCGTCGTGTACTTTCAGTATGTGGACGCAGCCACCATGGCACCCCCTGCACGCGACTCTATACTCTCCCGGCTTGAGATTCATCTGTTTCACCTCAATTGACAATTTTTCTTGACACGACTTATTAGTTGATTATAATCGAAGCGAAAGCATAAATAAAATGAATATTTTCTATGTTTAAGATAACCTCCAACTATGATGGAAGGGATTATTCGTGAATCTGGAGTATTACAGGGTGTTTTATTACGTCGCCCAATACAGGAACATCACTGCCGCGGCTCATAAACTGTCTTTGTCTCAGCCGAGCGTTACAAAGTCCATTCAGCGGCTGGAGGAAGATTTGGACTGCCAGTTATTTTTTCGCACAAAGCGGGGCGTGTCCCTTACAGCGGAGGGGAAATCCCTCTGGAAGAGGATCGAGCCGGCCTATCAATTGATTATGTCCGCGGAACGAGAGCTGGAGGCGGCTAAGTCGTTGAACCTCGGCACGGTGAGCATCGCCGCTACGGAAATGGGCTTTGGAATATATGTATTGCCGACGCTTCAGAGCTTTCTGAAGAGCTATCCCAATATCAAAGTCAGGTTTCACAACGCGCTGACCGAAAGCACAGTGCAAATGCTGAAAAGCGGCGTCGTCGATCTGGCGATTTTATACTCGCCCTTCGAGCCTGACGGGACAATGCAGGCATCCACGATAGACGTGTTTCACGAATGTCTGGTTGCCGGGAAGAACTACGCCTTTCTCGCTGAAAAGGAAAACAGCCTGAGCGATTTGATAAGCTATCCGTTTATCTCCATGCCGGAAGGTTCGTCAGGAAAAGAATACATGTCCAGGTGCTTTCAAAAATATGGCCTGATCTTTGAGCCGGACATTGAAGTCACCACAATGGAATTGGTCATTCAGGCCGCAATGAGTAATTTGGGGATAGGAACCCTGCCGCACAGAATCGTTCGGGACAAGATAAGGGGAAACGAGCTTTTTTATCTGCCGTTAAAAGAAAATCTTCCGGAACGTCAGGTATACGTCGTCACAAACCTGGCTCTGCCTGTCGGCATAGCGGCGCGGGCTTTTATTGAACACTTGCGGTCCTGTCGATGCTTGGCTTCGCCCACACTGTTGAAAGCCTCGCCGCTTCAACGCCGCTCCCCTTTATAAAAACCGAGTGGGCGTATTGAAGCGGCGACTCGCTCGTCCTCCTCGTGCGGACGATCACTTCCTCACGTTTGACAGGGACTCTGTACTCGGCGTCGAACTCCACGGGCTCCGCGCCCTCGACGTCGCAATCCGGCACGCTCTCCATGGCCCATTCGAAGTACACAGTATGGTTAGTGTGCCCGTTCAGGTCGAGTTCCTGCCGTCTGACTCGGAAGCCGCGCTCCAGATCGAAGTCCTCCGCGACGGGCTTCATCTCGTCATCGACATCATCGCCGGTCGGTTCCGCCCTTGCAAAATACTCGTCCGGCAGGGCTCTGTCCAGGCGCACCGGCCTGCCACGCTTCAGGTCGACAACTATCCAGCCGGACCACGCGTCGGCGACAAGGCATCCGGCGGAATCCAAAATTTCAAAGACACGAACCGAGACGAGGTTCCGTCTCGGCTCAAACCATGTCCTCACAGTGAGGTCGCCCATGCCAGGGTAACTGTGGACCTTCACGCGGTAACGCCGCAATACCCACGTTATGCCGCGCTTTAACAAATCGGCCACGCCTATCCCCACGGCATCGGCATGACTTGCGGCCGTCTCCTGAAAAAACTGAAGAATCAGCCCTGCCTTGACCCTGTCGTTGACGCCCAGACCATAGTATGGAACGCTGAATACCCGTTCGAACATCATAAATCTCTCTTATTCTAATTCACTTAATTGGAATGCTCGCGCAGGATATACCTGCATCGGGAACATCATAAACCCTCGTATGGAACGCGAAGCGGTATGCTGTATCAATGCCATATCACTGATGAATCGATTTGCTTGATATCAGGAGAACCAGTGAGATTCATAGCCCAGCGAAGTTCTTCGTTAATTTCTTCCAATATCTTTTGCACTCCGTCCGCGCCATTCTCCGAAAGTCCTTCCATGACAGCCTTGCCAACTGAAACGGCTGTCGCGCCAAGCGCCAGCGCCTTAAACGCATCCATACCCCTGACAATACCGCAATCGACAAAAATCGGGATTTTTTTGTCAATGACTTTCGCGATTCGCGGCAGGATTTTCAGCGGCGGAACAGCATAATCGATAACGCCGCCATGGTGAGAAACAACTATACCGCCGGCTCCGGCCTCCAATGCTTTTTCGGCGTCCCGCTCGCTTAAAATGCCCTTCAGGATGAACGGAAGTTTTGTCGCTTTTACAAAGCTCTTGATTTCGGCGAGCGTCTTAGGGCTTACCGGACACTCCATCGCAAAGCCTTTTGTCCGCTTACCGCCAAAAACATAATCCGTATCCATGCCGAGCGCCAAGGCGTGGCATTTTTCGGCATGTTCAATTTTTTTGAAAATCAAATCTATATCCTTGTATGGCTTGATGATTTTAACGGTTTTCGCGCCTGTCGCTATCAGGGCTTCAAGTTCGCTCCCGCTTCCGATGCCTGTCCACATAACCGCTCCTGCTGCCGCCGCCCCGCGCGCGGTATCAACCATGCCATTAGGGCGAATTTTATCCAGGCCCGATAACGCGGCTATCATTACAGGCGTGGAAAAAGTTTCACCAAAAAGCTCCATCTTTGTGGACGCTTCGACCGCGTCGATTGTCCGTAACTCCACTTGCAGAGAATCAAAGTATTCGCGGGTTATCAACGCTGAATTTCCCTTGTGGCCAGTCTCCTTTTCACTCATCCAAATTACCCCCTTTAATGGATTAAACAGGCACATCAAAACTTCAAACATGCAAACATGATCATATCTTATTTTCCGAATACTTGATAGCGGGTATAATTGATCGATTAAGATCAATTCCCTAAAACTCTTTTTTTAATATATGACTACCGATATGACTGGGGCTTGACTACGTTTTTGTTCCGCTTATACTGGCGTTGTGAACGCAAAGAACGCGGAGTGAGGCCGATTGATCGCCCTGAATGTAATCAGAGTCAGGAATTATATATCCCCCTCAAAGCTCCCCGGCGTGGACTACGTCGCCAACCCATACGTCGGCTGCCCTCACAAGTGCATGTACTGCTACGCGGAGTTCATGAAGCGATTTACCGATCATTCCGAGCCCTGGGGCGACTTCGTCGACGTCAAGAGGTGCGACGAACCGATAAACCTCGTCTCTCTTCGGGGCAAACATGTTATGCTAAGCTCCGTCACAGACCCCTACAACCCATACGAAAAAAAATACGGCGTCACCAGAGGGATACTGGAACAGTTGAAGTTTGCGGAGTGCAGCGTCGGAATCACGACAAAATCATATCTCGTGGTGCGTGACATCGACCTGTTCAAGACAATGCCAAACGTGCGAGTGGCAATATCCATGAACTCGACAGACGACGGCTTCCGCTCCGAGGTGGAACCCTACGCGTCGAGCGTGACAAAGCGGGTGGAAGCTATGAATCGCCTGCACGACGCCGGCATCGCGACGGTGCTGTTCATGTCGCCGATTTTCCCGATACTTACTGATATCAAAGGAGTGGTAGACTCGGTCCGAAATTGCGCCGACGAGTTTTGGTTCGAGCATCTCAAACTACGCGGCCCATACAGACCGAGGGTTTTAAATTACATCAAAAGCAGATATCCGCAGTACGCTGATACATATCGATATATTTATGAGATGGGCGGGCGCGATTACTGGGAGGGCGTATCGGATTTGATAGACTCTATCAGCCAGGGAATGAGGTACGACAAATTTATAAGTTGGTGACGCGTTTATCGCTTATGATTGCTCCAAGAAACTCGATTGCGTAAAGCGGCAGATTGAGCAGCAAGCCTTCGTCACTGTAGTCCGCCATCGAGGTCCGAACCGATAGCGCGGGGTTAAATTTTTCACGGTATGAAGCGAGGCTCTTCGCCTTCAAATTTACCTCGGCCTTCGCCTCCACCGGAACGACGGCATTGCCGTCGCTCACCACGAAATCAACCTCCGCGCCGCCCCTATCGTTAGTCCAGTAATACGCGCCCAGGTTTTTTATCGTCATCAGCTGCTGCAACACGTACTGCTCCGTGAGGGCTCCCTTGAACTCCCGGAATGCGGAGGCGCCGTCAAGGAGGGCATCCTGTCCAAGACGGGCCAGGCACGAGAGCAGGCCAACGTCGAGCAGAAAGAGTTTAAACGCCTTCAGATCCTCGTATGCCCCCAGTGGCACGCTCGGGCGCGTCACGCGATGGACCTTGTGAAGCAGGCCGCAGTCTGTGAGCCAGAGCATGGCCTCCTCGTACTCCCTTGCCCTTGCGCCCTTTCTTACAAGACCGTAGATAAATTTTTTATTCTCCCTCGCGAGCTGGGAAGGGACGCTGTTCCACAGCATCCTGACCCTTGGAACCGCGTCATGGGGCGCGTGTTTTGAGAAGTCCTGTTCATAGGCGTCCAATATCCCGCGCTGGATCTCCCTCGCCTCGTTAAAATCCCTCTTTAGCGCGAAAGATTCCACTACCTCCGGCAGCCCCCCGACAAAGTAGTAATATTTCAGCGAGTCGATGTAAATTTGCCTGAAGGTCCTCGCCATCTCAAAGTCTCTATTCGAGAGCAGCTGGACGTAACGCTCGTTTCCTGTCGCTGTCATGAACTCGGCAAAACTCATTGGGTACAGGTCGAGAAATTCGACCTTTCCCACCGGGAACGACTCCCCGCCGTGAAGGGCTACGCCAAGAAGGGAACCGGCGCATATTATCTGATACTCGGGCGCCTCCTCGTTAAAATACTTTAGGCTGGAGAGGGCCCTCGGCGCTTCCTGCACCTCGTCAAAGATTATCAGGGTGTGACGCGGGTCTATTTTTTTGCCAGAGTAGAGCTCTAAACCCGTCAATATGCGCCGAACGTCCATATCGGACGAAAATAGCTCACCCATTGCCCTGTTGCCGTCAAAATTGACGTAGAGGGAATCCCTATAAGACGTCCTGCCGAACTCGCGCATCAGCCACGTCTTTCCAACCTGTCTCGCGCCTCGGATCAGGAGGGGTTTTTTTCCCTCCCTCGATCTCCATCTTTCCAGCTCCAACATAGCGAATCTATTCATCCTCTTGACGCCTCCGTCAAGATTATACAGCATTTCACATATTTACGGCGAATTTATGGCTCAGTCATACACTTTTTACGCTGAATAATTGTTATAGTTATATTTTATCGGCGCAATGAGGTTTCAATTTGCACCACTTTTTGAGGGTGGAATATAGCTGCTGCGGGTCTATCGGCTTCGTCAGGTAATCGTTCATGCCGCAGCCAATGCAGGCATCCCTGTCAGAGGCCATGGCGTGAGCCGTGAGCGCTATGATCGGCAGAGCGGAGTACGTCGGGTTTTCTCGGATTTTAGTCGTCGCGGTCATTCCGTCCATCTCCGGCATCTGTATGTCCATCAGGATGAGATCGAAAACGCCGCCATCCATAGCTTTTAACGCCTCCAATCCATTGTCCGCCACAGTCACGGTGACGTTCACGCCCTGGAGAAGCTCCGTAGCGATCATCTGGTTGATCTCGTTGTCCTCTACCAAAAGCACCTTCAATCCCCTGAGAATCTCCAGATCATCGTCGTCCTCCGCCTGAGACGAATCTCCTGCCTCATCTGCCGCCGCCACGTCGGGCAGATCGAATTTCGCTGTGAACCTGAAAGTGCTTCCGCGTCCGGGATGGCTCTCACACCATATTTCTCCGCCCATCATCTCGACGAGGTTCTTGCAGATAGCCAGGCCCAGGCCAGTGCCGCCGTACTTTCTCGTGCTGGAACTGTCGGCCTGTGTGAAGGGGATGAAGAGCGAGGACATCTGATCTTCGTTCATGCCTATGCCTGTGTCGCTGACCTCGAACATCAACCGGGTCTCGTTTTCGGCTGATAATGTTTGCGACACGCGGACGGAAACCTCGCCTTCATGAGTGAACTTTACCGCGTTTGAGAGTACGTTCAGCAATATCTGCTCCAGACGCACAGGATCGCCTATGATGGAGTCCGGGACGTCCGGCTCTACCTCGGCGCTCAGTGAAAGATACTTCGATGAAGCATCAGCCGCCACCATATTCTGAACGCTTCTCACAATTCCCCTGAGCGACATCGCCTTGGCGTCTATCTCCAGCTGCTTCGTGTCAATTTTGGAGAAGTCGAGGATGTCGTTTATTATTCGGAGCAGGAGTTTGGCCGAGCTCTTTGCCTGTTCCACATATCCGCGCTGTTTTTCGGTCAGGTCCGCGCCGGACAGCATGTGAGTCATCCCGAGTATGGCGTTCATCGGCGTGCGAATCTCGTGGCTCATGTTTGCCAAAAACTCGCTTTTTGCCTTGGCATTTCTCTCGGCCAGTTCCTTCGCCTTGCGCAGTTCGTCGCTCTTCTTCTGCATCTCGGCCAACATTGCCTTATGTTCGCGCAGATCCCTCGTGTAACTCGCGATGATATATTCGTCGCCTCGCCTCACCCGAACGAGTATTATTTCCGTCGGGATAGGATCGCCGTTCAGTTTCTGGTGCAGCCATTCAAACCTCCCGTAACCGGAGGCGAATGCCTCCTTCAACAGCTCTTGCAGCATCCCCATCGACGCGCGGCCATTCGGCTGAAATTCGGGGGAGAGATCGGCCCACCGGCTCAAAAATTCCTGTTTGCCGGAGAGTTCGAACAGGCGCACGACCTCCTCGTTGCAATCTATCCTGTTGAGCGCCTCATTCCAGAGGCTGCAGCAGAGGGGCGTAGCGTCGAGCATTATGCGAGTTCTTTCCTCCGCCTCCAGCATCCGCTGCTCCGCGAGTACCGCGGCAAGGTGCGCGCAGACCGTCTGCACCGTCTCCACATCGCTGCGGCCCAGCCTTGGCGAATACGGAAGCGTTTCCTTCGTCCTGCCAGTGATCAGGACAGCCATGACCTTGTTGTGAAGTATTACCGGGGAGGCTATGAAGCATGGCAGCGCTACCGCCTCGCGCAGGTGAGCCAGTCGCCCGGCCGGATCCGCTCCGGTGACGAGCACCGGACGTTCCGGATCGGTCAACTCTCCGTCGATATCTATGCGCCGCGAGGCGACAAGCGTCTTTTCATCCTCGGGATAGCCTTGAAGCACCGACGCCTGGAACGATCCATCCGAACAAGGTGTGAGTACAATTGTGCGGTGCATACTGAGGGCCGCGTTGATGCGGCGCGCCACCGCGACAAAAATATTCTCATAATCCGATTCACGGCTCAGCTTCACGGCGAGTTCGGCCAGCAGGCCGAATCCCCGCCGCCTCTGCTCCAGCTCGTGGCGTATCGCCAATGACTGCGCGTCCATCTCCAATATCTTCGCCGCGTCCAGCTCCGTGCAACGCCGCAGATAAGCTAGTTCGTTCAATTTTTCGTTCATATCGGACCCAATCGCCTCAGTATCGCGTAAGCCGCTCATCTCGGCACGCTGAATAAACAAAAAACGCCAGTCCAGTCAAGTCCGCGCGGACGCCCTCTGATCGAGGCTATTTCGACGCCGGAGTAAACTCCAAGGATGGGCGCGCGCCCCGCTACCGTATTCTGAACCATCAACGCATCCTCCAAATCCATCCCCGCGTAGCCAGACGCCCTTCCGGCGCAGTCGATGTACATTGCCAGCACAGGATTGCGGTCGCGCGCGCTCTCAAAGAGGGCCTCGATGCGGGGTTTCATATAGTCCAGATCCAGGCTGCGGTACATTATTTGAAATTCGACTCCAGGAGACATGTCGGGCTCGAACATGACGACGCCGCCTCGTTCCTTGTCGATGCCAAGGCACAGACGGTTTGCGTAGTTATTTTCATCAAATTCACCCCACCTGTCGCCGCTATTTACGCCAAAGATGAGAAAAAATGGGAAACTCTCAGGCGGAACCCTTTTGTCCAGCAGCTCGTCAAGAAACGTCAGAGCCGGCCGTCCGTTTATCTCCAGTATGGTCTGTCCATCCGCCGCGGTCACTGTGTAGTATCCCGTGGCCGGACGGCAGCCGTGCATTATGACGCTCTCAACCTTCACATCTCCCTTGAAGGAGAGAGCCATGGCATGATGCTGCGCCACTCCGCCTCCGACCCACTGATAGGTCGGCGAACATTCGAAGTCGCCCATGAGGCCGGCGCCCGTCAAATCGGGAAGATAACCAAGTCCGTCCTCAAGTCCCGCCAGCAGATACGTGGCCATCAGCATCCTCATTCCGCCGCCAGTCCGGTCGATAGCGTCATAAAACAGCATAACTGGCGATTCGGGCGTAATTCCAGCCTCGGCCAGCCTCCTGCCGAGCCTGCGTCCAACCTCCTCCTCGCCATCGCTCAGCCCACTCTCCACAAGGAGATCGATACGTGAGCCGTCCAGCCAGAAACACGCCATCACGATCTGGTCGCCCGCGTACCCGAAGCGGTCATTCGTTATAGCGCCAACCGCCCCTCCGCCGACAATCGGAACCGACCGCCCCACTACATTCGCTACCGCTTCGCGTAATGAGCCGGCATCGTGCCTCGCCGTAGAAAACATGAGTACGAAATCACAGGGATCCGAGCGGCCCGCCCGGCTCACCGCCTCGAGCGCCGCCTGCCTGCCTGCTGCCTCAGTATCAGGGTTATCGCTGTAACCAACCCCTACGAGCATATCCTCCAACACCTTCCTATTTCCATAGCCCATTGCCTCATTTTACAGGCGTTATGCCCATATCTTAATTTATTTTCATAATTTCGCTTTGCATGTGTGCATATATTTATGCCCCTATGCCCAACGCGTCATATAATAACATATAGCACCCAGCCTTTGAAATATCAGAACAGCCATCAATCAGGCCAAGTCGCCGGCGAATCATGGCCGCCTTTTTTTTCCAGCAGCTTCAGGTGATGATCGTTTACGCGATCCCCCTGGCGGCCTCCCCTTTTCAAGGCCAAGCCGTACCAGGGCGAGGATTCGTCGTCCCTTCCCCTGTCCCTGCCCCACTTTATTTGAGGTTTTTCACGCAGCGCGCCCGCGCCCCTCCTTCCGAGGGACGGAACGGTCATGAAGGGGCGTATATTCAGCCTAACTCCGTCATTTATGTCTGGCGACCAGCCCACAGGCTGTTCTCCGGTCGATTTCCACCTGACGAATATATCGCACGGCGCCTCGCCAGTCATTATGAGTTCCAGCCTTTCCTTCAGAGCTTCCGCCGCGGCCAGTCGATCGGACGAATAAGGCGCGCCATCCGATTCAGCCCTCTTCAACATGGCTGTCCAATCCCCCAGGTATGAATATGTAAGGGTCTCCAGGCGCTTCCTGTCAAACCCATGGTAGAGAACAAGCGCTGAGAAGCCGTCAATCAGGCCATCCCATATATGCCAGACGAACGGGCGATTGCGAAACAGGCGGCAGTGCTGTTCGAAAAATTTACCGTGCAGCCAGAAATCGAGATTTCTCCCCACGCAGTCCGCGCTCCTCAGGAGCTCGTCCAGGATGTCGCCCGACCAGTCGTCGCCGTAGCAGGCGGCCAGCATGTCCAGCAGCCGCTCGGCACAGGGAGGCTCGCCCAGAACCGCTGGCAGGCAGACTATGCCGTCTCCTCGGGAAAAACGCGAGATCTCTCCGCACCTGAGAACCCATGCGCTTGCCTCCTCCGAAAGGACCAGCCTGCCGTCCGTCTCCGCCGGCCAGCGATAACCCAACAGGCGCGCTGTGGCTATGTGCAGAACGGTAACGTCAACCAGCAGCCCGCTTGCTGTCAGTTTCGCGCCGCCCTTCGAACCAGCCAAACCGCACGGATGCCCGTGAAAAGTCCACCGGGACGGATCGTCGAAAGTCCTCCCATCCCAGTCCAGGGGAATCGGCGCGCCAGATGGAGGACACTCCTCCATAGACAGCGCCATCCCGGAACATTCGTCATCGTCCGGCATATAGGTCCAGCCGTCAAACGGGGGCGCCAGCTCCCAGAATTTTCTGCAAAAACGCTCCGGGTCGGCGGATTTCGCAGGCGCGCCGGAGTCGGGCGCGCTCCCGCGCGGTTGTTTTTCATCGAACAGCAGAGTCCTTGCATCCCGTCCAGCCCGCAGTTCAGATTGATCTATCGTCTTTATTTCACCACTGGATAACCCAGCGGCAGCGGCTTCGATGGAGCCAGCTCCTGAGACGTCCAGCACCGAAATTTTTTTTCCTCTCCCGGTCGCGTTCAAAAACGCGTCCTGATCGGCATCGCCAGCTATCATGACCGCGACCGGGCACGTCCTGGTCGTCTCGGCCCTGGGAGTTTTTGAAGCTTCGTGCCTCAGCCTCGCCAGCAGGCTCCATGTCCCGCGATCCAACAGGTTCTCGCGGAATTTTTTGTAACCGGCTCCAGCGAGCCACTTCTGCGGCAGGACAGCGCACGTGACCCCTCCCTCGCGGCAGAGCCTAAGGCATCGGTCGAGGTAAACGGCAGAGAGGTCACCGCTTGCCAGCGGATAATTTTTGTCGCAGAACCTACGAAGGCTCTCGCTCTGCCTCGCTTGAGGAAGCTCCGGGGCGTTCGTCACGACAAAGCGATAGCGGTTTGACAAAAGGGCGGCAGCCCTTGCGAGACCTTGGGCCGCAACCGCGGCCTCCATGCCATCCTCGCCGGCCTCCCCTCGCAGCGCCTCGTCTAAAGCGCTGGAGAGAGAATCCCTGTCTCCGCTCTCCCATCGGACTATATCAGCGGCCGGGTTTCCGGTTAGATCGAGAAGGCTGCCGAGGGTTGGAGCGTCTCGAAAAACGTCGTACATCCAGCCCAACGCTATGCGCAGATTGTGCCGGTCTCCAGCGAGCCTCTCCCAGTCTTCCCTTGCCGTCCCGACATGCAAACCCGAACATGCGACGTTTATCTCAGGCAGGCGGCGATATCCACCAGCGCCCTTGTACCTCCACGCCGATAGGGCCAGCGAGAAGGATGCCGCGCTGGCGAGGCGCGGGTCCGGTTCGAGGCCATGGATATTCTCCAGCAAGACGGCATCCGAGGCTTCCGAGGCGGAAAAACCGTCCAGTTCCATTCGCATTGGCACGAGCATTGAAAAGAGAGCAGTCAAGCATCCGCCCTCGCCGCAGCATGGGTCGAGAACCGACAACTCCGAGAGAGAGTCCGGCCATTTCTCGAACCATCCGCAAGCTGGCTCGAAGGAGTCACCCCTCCTGACGAACCTCAGATACTTCAGCGGAACTCCGGCGATGGAGAAAAATTTCCTAAGCTCGTCCTCCGACTCGGCAGTCCTCAGCTTTTCTCTGGCGCCGCGCTTGAGTTCCACTCCATCCGCGCGCAGGCCCGCTATCTTCGAGACCCACCACGCGCCAATCGAGTTATCGAGCAAAAAATTCCAGGCGTAAAGATCTATAGTCGGCCGTCCAAAGTCAACCCCCGCGTTTACCACGCGTCCGATATCCGAGGCGCGCCTCCTTTTCCCTTCGCTCCAAAACCTGTACGCAAGTTCGAGCGAGTCTGACGCGGTAAATATCCCTCTGGACAGGCCCATTACCAGGCCCTCCAGCTCAGAGCGCCCCTCCTGCGGAAACTCGAGCCCGAACGAGGGCGAGTCGGGGTTGAAGATCTGAGGCAGCATCCTGGCGGCATAACGGGCGGCCAGTTCCCAGCCGCTCGAAGCGCCCTCGTCCTCGGCAAGATCGCGGCACTCGTCCAGCGTCACTGGCGTGGGCGCGTCCGGGTCGGGGTACATCAGCAGGCCGTTCTCGGCTAAGATTCGGGCGAAGAACATCCTATGCCAGTGTTCGTATGCGGCCTCCTCCACAAGCGATGAAATATCCCCGCTCTCATCGTCCAAATCGCACCCCAGGCTGCGGCCATGCGCGCGTAACCTAAGACGCAGCCTGCGCTGCGGCTCGCTCATCCCCCAAAAAGGCGTCAGCCTGTCCACGGCCCTGTTCCTCAGAGCGACTCCCGCAACGCGCTCCGCCACTCTTCTGGCTGAACGCACCGTTTCCTCAAACTCGTCCCTCATGTTTTTATCGAGTGGCTGCAAGTCGACGCCCCTCCCTTAAATTCTGCGGGCTATCTTAAATACACCGGCCCGTCCTTCAACGCCGTCTTCAACATATCCCTCATCCTGTCAGCCCAGGCGTCTATCTCCGCATCCGTCTTGAACGTTCCCTTCGTCAGCCTTATCTCCCTTGCCTTGGGTTCCAGCAGTTTAGCGGCGCCTGACGCCGACTCGTCAAAGCGGGAGGACAGGGACGATACCCTGTCCTCGAATGAAGAGAGGGGGCATTCTTTCAAAGTTTTTAAAATGTCCTCCGGAGTCGCAGCGTTTATCTGGGGCTTCGCGGTCTTGTTGAGGCCGCACGAGCGCAGCAGATCAGAGCGCTGCTCCACGCCGAGCTTCTCCCAGTTCGGGTCGGTCCTGAGCCTCTCCATGCCCTCGGAGTGCAGCGTCTCATACATGGCGTCCAGGCGATTCAGCTCATCCCTCAACAGACGCGAGCTATCCGAAATGACGCCAGGCAGCCGGTCGGGGTCCGACAGGAGTCCTCGCTCTCCCTTGATTCCGCCCATCCGGAGCAGTATATCCGCGGTCCCTTCGATGCCGTGCGCCCGTTCCACAAGGCCCTCCGCTATCTGCCAGTTCCTCATGCGCAGATTGATTTCATCCGCGTTCGCCCGCCATAATTTTATAAAGCCCGATATCTCGTCCCTCTTTTCATAAATAGCCAAAAGCCTTTCGTTCCCCGAAAGGCGCGATACTTCATCCAGCACGTCCAGCGACGGCGGGAGCGGTCTCGGTTCGTCACCGCCCGCGCTTGCGGCCAGCGTCAGCAGATCGTCAAGGAACTTCCGGACAAATGAGAGTTCGTCGCCGATATCTGCCTGAATTTCTACCATCTGCATCAATTTGCGGACCGCTATCCGCTGAGCGGCGGTCAGAAGCACCAACTCCGCCTTGAACGTCGTCCTGCCCATTGTGTTCCTGTTGAGGGTTCTTTGATCGACTACTGCCCCACCCGCGTCCGCCGCCGTGATCGCGCCGGCGGACAAGAGGACCAGCATTGCGCAGTCGACAGCGTCGCGCGGCCAGCCGTAGGGCGGCGACTCGAAGTTCGAGCGCACGTCCGCGCCGGTCATACCGGACGATATGAACGACAGAATTGCCCTGCACACAGGGTGACGCGACGCCTCCCCCTCATGCCCGACCAGCTTCAGGGCGTCGGAGCCGCCCCTTTGGGCGGACTCGAGCGCCTTCGTCCAGCCGTCGTGATCGGCGTCGGCAAACCTTGGATACAGACGGCTCGCGGAGTTTGCCGCCGCCAGCAGGATGGCGTCCCTGAGGCTTTCTCCCTCCACCTCCGAACCTCCGCCCTGAATTACGCGCGCCGTGGCGAACGCCTCGTCCAGGAGCTCGCCGATGTTAGCATCCGCCACCTGTTTCGCCGTTTCGATTGCGCCCCTGGCCTCGATGCCCTCCGGAGTGTTCGGCCTGCCCCTCATCCCCAGCGTCGAGGCGGCGGCTTTATAATTTACGAGTTGACGCCTCAACTCGTCCTCCGACCGCCTTGGTATGAATACGAAAATCGTAGGGGATCCGTCTCCGGCGGCCCTGGCTTCCAAAACCATTGAATCCTCGTCCATTCTCCAGCCGTCCCTGACCCATACGCAGATCCTGCCGTCAGAATCCGATGGCCTCTCGGCGTCGTAGACCGGATGTACCGTCCGCGACACGCCCGATGTCCCGTGGAGAATCGACGGGCCGTTCCTTCCGCATATTTCGCCGAACTTCGCTCGGATGCGCTCGTCCCGTTCGGCCTCGATTCTATGGCTCTCGTTGGCGAGAGCCGATTTCATCCCCTCGAACTCGTCCACCCAAAGCGCGCTCTCCTCGGTCAGTATGCGGTATTGATCGCCGACCCGAATCAATATCTTCTCCGATACGCATCTGTCCAGCACGCCGGGCAGCTCCGAGCGCAGCCGCGCGGAACCGGCCGGCAGGTCGTCGGTCATGAGGTCGGCGGCGGCGTCCGCGGTAGCCCTTATTCCAAGCTCCGGATTGGCGTCGGAGAGTTTGTTCATCAGAAACACAAGGCCGCATACGCGGGCCATTAAGCGTTCGATGGGAGCGCCGGTTCGCCAGCTCGACGTCATCTCGTGTACTCTGCGAGGAAGTATCCTCGACGCCAGCAGTTTGTCGGCAAGATCGAAGTATATGTAGTCGCCGGGCAGCACGCTGCCGAGAGGCTCGTCGGCGTTTGTCAGTATCGCCCTGTGCATCATGCTGAGCTGATTTCTCAGCTGGCTGTCGGTGCCAGTCCTATCCAGCGTCCTCAGCACCCGTTCCCAGAAGCGGCGGCGAACCGGCAGAAGGGGATAATCCAGCGCGAAAAACCGCGAGTCGCCCTGTTCGTGCCTTATTGAGCTGTCCGAGAGATGACGGGCGATCTCGCCGATGTTATGTTTCATAATGTCATCTATGTGCGGGACGGCATCCTCCCTCTTGGCCAGGACCACCCGCCGCACAACGGCGTCCACATCCGAGTCGGAAAGCTCTATTCTCACCGTGAAACGCCCCTCGAGCTTTTTGAGGTTGACTGTGCCGGTCACAGCCGTCTGCCCAGTGCCTATAAACATCAGGCGTCCCCCGAAATTTCTGCCGCAGGCCTCCACCGCCTCCTGAACGTCCAGCGAACGCTCTCCGTTGTCGCCGATGTACTGTTGCACCTCGTCCAGCACTACGAGAGTCAGGGGGAACTCCCCGCCCGCGGACAGCGCGCTCTCGATCGCCCTCGTCATCTCGTCTATGGATATTTCTTGGCTGTTGGGATACATGTTTTTCAGCAGCTCGGCGCAGGACTCCACGGATGGGAAAAGCTCCGGTCTCAGAGCGACAAGCGCCCTGCGAAGCCCATCGGAGACGTAGAAGTCGTCCAATTCCTCATCCCAGTCGAGCCCCTGGTCCTCGACGAATTTCCTCGTCTCTTCCTGGAGGCCCTCCCTCCTGAGCCACATCACGAACCTGGCAAAGGGGTATCTCTCCGGCAGTCCGGCGGATTTAAATATTATCCTAAGCAGAGCGGGCCTGACGCCTCCCGACGCCCCGGCGCCCAGCGTCCCGGACGCGGCGCGCAAACCGCCGCACCGCGCCCCGCGCTCGTCCAACTTGGCCAGACACTCCCTTATGTGAGGCGATATCGCGGCTATCGTACGCGCGCTTTTCCCGTCTTCGAAGCGAGTATCCAGCCAGAGAGCGCGCAGCATTTTCACCAGATGCGACTTGCCCGAACCGTAGAACCCGCTCACCCACACCGCCGGCTGTTGGGCGGCGCCCACGTTGTCGAGGAACGTCTCCAGTATATGGAGCATCCCCTTCTCATACTCACCCTCGCAGACGAACGTCTCAAGTTCATAACGCAGGACGTCGAGCGCCCCCTTCGTCACATCGTCATTGACGCTCGCCACCCCGTCGTTCACCAACCTGCACGATGTAGGATCCTTCTCATATACCTCTCTGTTCTTCACACGCATCCCCCGCCCGCACAAAGTTTAACCCTCAAAACCAGGAACAGTCTACCGCTCTTTTAGATTCTGTACAACGAAAAATTTAGACTCAAAATTGTATTTTACAACCCGTCGCCCCGTAATATCTCCAAAACAGACTCGACCATTCTAAAACCTATTCTCTCCTGCTCCAGCCTCACCCTCTCGCCAAGCGCGTTCTCCCTCAGATCACGATACAGCGACTGCTCATCCTCAGTCAAGTTCGGCAGTTCCGCGGCCGATTGCCTCAGCTCCTCCACCCATAGATCGCGGCAGCCCATTAGGGTCTCCCGATCCATTAGGACGGATCTGGCGGAGGGGAACAAAGCCCGGAACTGGTTCAATATCGCAAATCCGTGGGTGTCTATATCGCCCCAGTAAAAAATCCGGCTCCCGTTCAACCAGCCGGCACTCCTGAGAGAGTCGAAACCATAGCCGGAGCCCCAAATTGTCAGGAGACCGTCGGACTGCGGTATGGACAGATAATTGACCAGGTTTTCGACCACGAGTACAGTCGGCGGGCAGGGCTTCAAGTCGAGCCGGGCGAACTCGTCCGCCGGGATCGACATGTCTGATATGAACGGCGGGAAATCGGCGCAATTGAGCGGGGGACGGAAACGTATCATTTCCGGCGCTGATTTGAGACCGTAGCGAAGGGCGAAGCCTGAGGAGGGCGAGCGCCCGCGATTTATGGCTTCCGGTGGAAGCAGCGCGTCCAGAAGCCTGGCAAGGATCGCCTTATTGGCCTCTATGAATTTTGTATGTACTCCGGGAAGATCGATCTGCCTCAGATAGAGACCCGAGTTGGGGTTGCGGGCTACCCAGAGCGCGACGTCAAGCAGCCTGTCCCAGTCGCCCGCGAACTCCAGCGCCTGCATAGGATATCTCGTGAGATACGCCAGCAGGGGAGGAGACGATTCTGCCGTTGTCGTTATCATTTTCTCGAATATTGCCGCGTCGCGGCCATGTCCGGTCAGGAACAAGGCGTCGTCCAGCGAGTCCACCCATATCCGGTCCGGTATGTCGTTGCGCCCCAGCACGCGGTGGTTCACCCTCCTCGTCTCCACTCTGTAGCCCCTGCCCCTGACGCTTGAGGAGCCTCCGATCAGGGACGCGGCCCATTCACGCGCTTCGTCGAAGCGGGAGCTAAGCTCTGTCGACTTCGGCCCCTTCAGCGGAACGATCATTGGGAAGAGTTTGCGCCCCGTCACGATCGAAGAAAGGATATCGCCCCTGCGCCAGAGCCGCTCTACGCCGTTCGCTATATCCCTTGGCCCCGTCCAATTTTTCGGCATTGTGCCTCTCCCTCTCCTCCGTGAACTCCTCCAGGGTCATGTTTCTGACGCACGAGTTTCTGCCGTCCACGTTGTGTACGAAACCCACGCGAGAGACATAGGGTTCTATAACCTGAATTTTCTCCATCGGCGTCGCCACGAGAAGCTGAAGGCGCATGTTTCTGAAGAGTTCCAGCGCGTATCTGGCCGACTCCTCCGAACCCCGTCCAAACGCCTCGTCTATCATGACGAAGCGAAATGTGCGCCCGGACCGCGCCCCGTCTCCGAGGCCGAACTGGTAGAAGAGACTCGCGGCCAGTATTGTGTACGCGAGCTTCTCCTTCTGCCCGCCTGACTTTCCAGCCGAGTCGGCGTAGTGCTCATATTCCTCGTCCGTCTCCTTCCACCTCTCCGATATCGGGTAGGTGAACCAGTTCCTCACGTCCGTGACGAATTCAGTCCACCTCCTGTCCTCGGCTGAGCGCCCCTCCCTGCCCTTGAAACGCTCTATTATCCCGCACACTCTTTGAAACTTGGCCTCGGAGTACGTCTCGTCTCCGGCGCCGGTTATCGCGTCCTCGGTGCAAGCTCGCAGATCGCTTCGAAACTCGCGGATATCGACGTGCGTCTCCCATGGTGTCTCGATCGTGATATACCGGCCAGGGTTGTAGTCGATCTGCGCCAGGGACCTATTTATGACGCCTACCCTGTCTCGGATGTTCTGCGCCTCTATGTTGAGCTGAGCCTGAAAGTCGGCTATGCCTCGTATAGTATTCTCGTTCAGCATCTCCTTGAACCTCGTCTCAAACCTCGGGAGATCGTCGGTCACGAGGCGATGCAGCATGTTTCGGTACTCGGGAGCGGAGTTCAATGTGTCATCCAGATCCTGAGTCTCAACCGGGTAGCTCTGCTTGAACTCGAACATCTTTTTGGATATCGACCTGTAGAGGGCGCCCTCTTCCGCGTTCTTTGAATCGCGCATCCCACGGATCTCATTCCTCACGCCGCTCGCGAGTCCGCCCATTCCCTCCAGCGCCAGGGGCCTGGAACCCCTTATTTCGTCAAGGCGCGCAAACCGCGGAGAATGCTCGCGCAGTGCCTCGTCGGTCAGCATCTGACTCGTCCTCGCAAGCTCTCGCTCAGCCTCCTCCCTTAGGCTCTTCCTGCCGCCGATGTCGCGCGTCAGCTTGTTCCTCTCGGACTCCAGGACCTCGTTCTTCTCCCTCACCCTTGCCAGCTCGGCGTTCAACTCCGCCAGGCTGTCCGACGAACCTATTATCCTGTTGCGCTCTCTCTTGAGCTGTTCTATGTTCGCGACCGGCGTCTGCCAGTCGATGGCGCCGAAGTCCCGATAGGACGCAAGGACCCCGAGATCCTTGTTCCTCTTCGACAGCGAGTCGGATTCGGACCTCAGCGCGGACACTGCCTCGTCAAGTCTGCCAAGCCCGGCCGCGAGTACCCTCTCTTTGTTTTCAAGAAGCGTTATCTTCGTCCTGTTCTCCCAGCCCAGAATGTAATGGCTGCGGTCGTCTATCCTGCGCCGGTCATCCTTCTCATGACGCGATTCGTCCATCTTCATCTGCCCGGACTTCGTCACCGCCCTTCGCTCCCTCCGGAAGCGCTCCAGATCATCGCAGCAAATATAATCGAAACGATTGCAGAGTTCGCTGTACAGCCACTCCTCGAACCTGCTCCCAGGTTTTACCTCCAGCTTCCCGACGAGAGAGTCCGGCTGCGGCGCTGAGGATCTGCGGGAGGCCGCATCCCGCACCCTGAAGTAGACCAGGCGTCCGCCTATGTGGTTCGCGTTCACCCAGTTCGAGACCGCCCCATAGCACTCGTCCGGCACGAGCAGCGAGAGGCCGAAGCTGTGAAGTATCCGCTCCGCCGCCCCCTCCCACTCAGCCTCCTCAGGCCTGACGCGCAGCAGCTCCCCGCCAAAGGGAAGAGCGTCTGGATCGAGTCCGAGAGCGGACGTCATGCTCTCGCGGATCTCGTACTGCCTCAGCTCTATGTTCGTCCTCCTGGATTTGAGGCTGGACAGCTCCTTTCTGAATCCCTCGAGTTCCAGGGATATGGCGCTTCTTTCGGAGCTTCGCTCGGCCCAGCCGGCGCGGTTCTTTTCCACCCTCGCCGAGAGGTCGGCGCTCATGGAATCTATCTCCCCGCGAGTCCTGAGAAACGCGTCGACCGAGCTCACTCTGGATAAGCCCAGGGACGCCAGAAGGGACGAGTACGAGTCATAGTCGCGCCTTCTCCGCTCGTGCTCCTCTCCCCTCCTCTTTATCTCCCGGCCTATCTCCTCTATCCTGTCGCCCCCGTTTTGGAATATGGCCCTCCGCAGCTCCTCGATGTGCCGCTCGTTCTCCTCCCTGCGGGAGTTATACTCTCCAAGGCGCTCCTCCATGCTCGATTCATCCGCCAGGAGGCGCGCTATTTTTTTGGACAGCAGGCCGGAGCGAATGTTCGCGAAGTAGACGTCGAGTGCGGAGGCGCAGGCGTCCAGGTCCCTGAGTTCGTCCTCCAGTGCCTTGTGCCTCCCGCAGTTCTCTACAATGGGGGAGAGCAGCTCTATCTGAAACCGCGCTCTCCTTATGGCGTCGTGCGCCCTGGTCAGGTCGTCGAAGTGATTTATGAGAGTCCTGATCTTCTCCCCGGAGTCGAAGGACTCCAGCATATGGCTGCGGACAAAATCAGTCAGGTTGCCAATGGACTTCATCGATACAGTCTGGTGAAAGAGATTCAGGGCGTGTTCGCTGCGAATCCCCAGCGCCTTCGAAAACTTCGTCCTGTACTTTACGAAGCTCTCGAACGTCGCTATTCCCTCCTTCTTCAGCCTTTGCCGCAGGTTGTTGACGTCGCCCCCAAAACCGCTGAAATGCTCCCGTATGGATAGTTCACAGTCGGCCACTATGTAGAGCCGCTCCGGGGATGACTCGTTCTCATCGAGCCAGAAAACCTGGGCGAGCGTCGTAGCCTGTCCCGACATTTCACCATCACAGGGGATCCCAGCGCGGAATACCCCGAGGATTACGGTGTAGCTTCCGGGCCCGCGCAGCGCGACAGGGCGGGCCGACACTCCCTCGTCCCTCGCGCTCTTGAAGTATCCCTCGACGTATGAACGGAGCGTCCGTTCGCGGACATCCGCCCCTGCCGCCCTGTTGTAAGCGGCCCTGTTCGGGGGAACGAGGAGAGTTGTGACCGCGTCCATCAGCGTTGACTTGCCGGATCCGTTGTCGCCAGTCAGGAGGCCGTTGCAGCCATGCAACGGCAGAGACCACACGAAACCATGGAACGTGCCCCAGTTGAAGAGTTCGAACCTGTGCAGATACACGCCGCTCGCGTCACCTGTTTCTCTCATTCGCCGGATCCTTCAGGAGCCGTTTCTCCGGCAGAAAACCGCCGCTCCATCTCGCCAAGCCAGTCAGCGTCAACGAACGCCTTGATGATTCTCATCACCTCGAACTCGTCCGGCCTGTCCTTCAACCCACGCAAAAAACCCATCTCCCTCACCCTGTTTATATTGGCGTCAGTCTTGTCCGCCTGCTTTGCCTCGTTGCTGCCACCGGGCATGAAGAGGTCCATCATTGACGCTATCTCATCCCTCGTGACGATGAGACGGGTTCCTTCGGATGACGCCTCGAACTCCGCCATCCTCTTCCTGAGCAACGCGAGCATCAGGCTCGTCTGATACGTGAGCTGCCTGCGCTGAATGAGCCTCGGGATCTCGATCTCGTCCGAGGCTCTCTCGAACGCCTCTCCGACCTCGCCCGCCTTTGTCTCGGGATAACGGAGGAACGCGTAACCCTCGCCCTCGTCGATCACGACCCTGAGTCCGATCTCGCCAAAATGGTCGGACACGGACGACTCCAGGTCCAGCAAGCCGTTCCACAGGTCCTCCGACTGATCTTTGTACAGAACGCCTCTGTACAGCGCGACCAGCACCCTGGACAGTGCGGCCCTCCCCTCGTTCGTCTGCGGCGCTCCGCCAGGTTCCAGCTTTATGGCCACCTCGATGTCAGGCTTTTTTATACTCTCTGGTGAATATCAGACGCGGCGCCTCAGCCTCGGTCATTTTTCCACTCTCGTTTCGCCACGCCACAAAGTCCGTCTCCCCGTCGCGGAAGATGCTGGAATTTCTGGATGCCGCTATGCTCAAGTAGGTCAGCACCTCCGCCAGCCCACGCTCGGGAGGATATGCCGCCAAAAGCTCCCCCAGGGTAATCTCCGGAGCGTGCATCAAGGCGCGATCCACCCTTCCCTCCAGGATCGACCTGTCGACATAGCTCCCGTCGAACAACGCGGAGACGTCGAAGCTCTCGTCTCCGTTCACGACATCATCGGAGTCGATCACGGTCTTCGCCCTGGGCGAATACATGGGGCGCTCCATCATGAGACGCACGCCGACCGATGCCTCGCCCATCTCCATAAATGTCCCCGATGGGGGGTTGGAGCGGCATTCCAGCGCGTGTTCCTGGATTTTTTCGAATAACTCGACTATCCTTCGGTTCTCCAGCCAGACCCTGTTGTCAAGAAAGCGGCGAAGCTGGGCGGAGAGCGCGGCTACTATGTCCTGTACATGAGAGCTTGCGTCCACCCAGAGATGATGAATCCTCATCAGTCCGTCATCGCGCGCGGCGCCCCCAGTCGCGGGCATTCTCATGACCTTTTCGACGAGGTCGTTGAACTCCGTCTGGAGGCTGGGACTCCTCAAAAAATCGTAGAATGCGAAGAAGCTGCGGCCCTGGTCCGAGTCTATTATCGCGTCGTGTTCGCCCAAAATTTCATCGAGGAGCGCCCCGCGGCCCTCCCTCCACAGCGCTATGCGCCTCCGGACGTCGCGGTCTAGCTCGCGAAAGTTCTGCTCGACCGATCTGAAATCGCTCAGGAGCTGACGGGCGGTGAAGGAGAACTGCTGAAAGCGGTCCCTGATCGCCGCATTGTCCAGAAGCGATATCTCTCCGCGCTCTACGCGCGTAATCTCCGCATCCAGCTCGTCCCTGCGCCTTTTGAGTTCCGCGAGCCTAAGCTCCGGGTCCGCCTCGGCGCCGTGTACGATCTGGCGCAGCAGATCGAACGCGGTCTTGAGCCTCGATTCAGTGCCTATGAAAGAACCATCCATCAGCGAATCGGCCCACGATATCGCCTTCTCCGCGGATGGAGTGACGTCGTAGTGCGCCTCGTCCGAGTTCCGAACCTGGAATCGTCTGAGCCACGCCTTGTCCGGCTCGGCCCACTCCCTGACGTACTGGAGCCCTCTCCTTCGGAACGAGTCGTCGCCGTGAACGGCCCGCAGATCGTACAGCTCGTCATCCAGCTTCATCGCCAGGTCGGACTCCGTGATGGCGCGGACGTTCGGGACGATGAAGGCACGGTTCAGAAAACTGATCACGAGCGGGGCCATATCCGCGGTCAAAAGTCTCCAAGCGGCGTTGTTCCTCTTCAGTTCGCTCAATATTTCATAGTCCAGCTCAAGCATGACGCCGCAACCTCTTTAATGAGCGCGGTCTAACCGCCTGCCTCGTATATCAGCGGACCGACGTCTATTTCGTCCTTCACCAGCTCGTTATCCAGCAAATACTTCAAGGTGGAGAGAAGCGACTTTCTGTCGCTCTCCCTTATTTCGCTGCCAAAGTCGTACCATCCCATCATCGACTCGGCCTCTGAACGCTCCAGCCCAGTCTCCCTGGCCGCGATCTCGACAGTTCCGGCAGGGTCGGCCTTCAGCTTCTCCAGCGTTCCGCTTCGGAGAGCCAAAAAATCTCTGACAGCTTCAGGATGTTCGTCTATGAACTTGCTCGAAGCAACCACAAGGGACAACCCATCCACGCGGCCCAGTCCGTCCGCTATCACGACGCAGCCAGCGTTTACCGCGCGCTGTATCTCGCTGCCGACCAGAAGCGCGGCGTCGGCCCTGCCGGCCAAGAGGGTGGACGCTGCCTGAGCGACCGGCATCGGGAAGAACTCGACGTCGGACTCCTTCATTCCCGCCTCCGCCAGGGCGGAGACGAATACCTGATGCACGACCGAACCCCTGAGGCCCGCCACACTTTTGCCCTTGAGTCCGGATATTCCCTCGATTTCAGGGCCCCGCGCCACCACCGCGAATGCCCTGGGGGATCTGCTGTTTACCGCAATTATCCTAGCGTCTATGCCTCCGGCTGCCGAGACCAGGAACGCGGCGTCGCCTATGCCCTGTACTATGTCGAGGTCGCCAGCGGCCAGTGCCGCCATCTGTTTCGGGCCGGTCTGAAGATTGACGGCGGAGACGTTGAAGCCAGGGAACGATGTTTCGTACAGCCCATCCGCCATCTCCATCATCACAGGAACATTGAAGGGCAGCTTCCATACGCTGATCCGCAGATCGGCCGCGTCGGCCTGGGCGCAAATCAGGGCGGACGCGGCGACCAGCGCCGCAAATATTCGCCTTGTCATTTTTACGCCTCCGCGGCAGCTCCGGCCCTTGCCGCGAGATATCCGACTATGGTCCGCACCCCGTATGCCGTGGCCCCTTTGATGTAGTACGAATAGGGCTCCTTCACGAAGTCAGTCGCGGCTATGTCGAGGTGTATCCACGGCGTGCCCTCCTTCACAAAGCTCTCCAGGAACATCGCGGCGGTTATTGCCCCGCCGTAGCGGCCGGTGGAGTTGATGACGTCCGCTATCGGCGACTTCAGTTTTTTTCTCAGGTTTTCATCGTCCATCGGCAGCTTCCAGAAGCGCTCTCCGCTTACGCGGGACGCCGCCAGAAACTCGTCGCCAAGCGAGTCGTCGTTCGTGAAGAGTCCGGCTGTGGTCTCGCCCAGCGCCACGGCACAGGCGCCCGTCAGGGTAGCGATGTCTATCACGACATCGGGATTCATCTCGCAGGCGTATGAGAGCGTGTCCGCCAGGGTAACGCGCCCCTCCGCGTCGGTGTTGGCCACCTCGATGGTGCGGCCGTTATATGCCTTTATCACGTCGTCCGGACGATACGCGGAACCGCCCGGCATGTTTTCGGCAAGACCGGCTATGGCGTGGACCGTGATCGGCAGCTTCATTTCGTAAGCGGCCTTTATAGCGCCGAGAACGACGCACGCGCCGGTCTTGTCGCCCTTCATGGTCAGCATCGAATCAGCGGGCTTTAGGGACAGGCCCCCGCTGTCGAAGGTGAGTCCCTTACCAACCAGCGCTACTGTAGCGGCGGACTTCCCTGGCGGCGTGTACTTCAGGTGAATGAGACGGGGAGGGGTGGCCGACCCGCTTCCCACTGCCAGCAGAGCGTTCATTCCACGGCGCTTCAACTCGTCGGAGTCGATTACGGATATGTCGAACCCGCAGTCGCCGGCAAGTTTACGGGCCGCTTCCTCGAACGTCTGGGGGTTTATCACGTTGCCCGGCTCATTGGCCAGGTCTCGCGCGTAACACTGGCCTTCGGCCGAAATGCGGCCCGCTTCGAGAGCGTCAATGTCTCCGCCGAGCACCTCTATCTCATCCGGAACTCGGAAGCGGTCGTCCTCGTCGCTGGAGTGGTACTTCTCGAACCTGTAACCGGCGAGAGTCGCCCCTCCGCCTATGCAGCGCGAAATCTGCCTGTCGCATCCGCTGTAGCTGCCGGACGCGTCGGGTATCGCTATCGACACCTTCGACGCGCCGCGAATTGCGGCCGCGCGCACTATCGAAAACGCCGCCTGCCTGTAGTCGTCTGGCCTCACGGATTTTCTGTCGCCAAGCCCCACCAGGAAGATGCACTGCGTATCGCCGTCGGCAAGCGGGACTACAAGGGTATGCCCCTTTTTAGCTTTGAAGTTCTCGCGCGGTATCTCCATTCTGGCGAGAAGCGCCAGGCTCGACGGAAGCGGCGTCAGATCCTCCAGGGCGAATCCATCATAAAGAGCCAGTCCAAGAACGTTTCCATTTCTAATCTTGGCACCGTCCTCGAGAGTCACGAATTTCATAATTATTTCCCTCCTCGTATAGAAAATATCAGCGACTATTATATACCAACACGTATGCCAATGGCGATCAAACACTGGGTGTATAATCATTTTAACGATATGATGAACTAAGGGGAATCGGATTATGGGAAAAGTTTATGACGCGATCATCGTCGGGGCGGGGCCCGCTGGGTTATTCGCGGCGCTCGAATTGTCCCGCGGCGGCGCTGAGGTTCTGATACTGGACAAGGGCCGGGACATCGACAAACGCTTCTGCCCTTTGAAATCCGGAGCGGCGGAGTGCGCGCACTGCCAACCGTGCAACGTAGTTTGCGGTTGGGGCGGGGCCGGTTCCTTCAGCGACGGGAAGCTGACATTGACGCCGGAGTTCGGCGGCAACATGGAGCAGTACTGCGGCCGGGCCGAACTCATCTCGTTGATCGAAGAGGTGGACAGGGATTATCTGGAACACGGCGCCTCCCCGATACTCTTCAAGCCGGAGGGCGAACTGGCCTCGAGGATAATCGACAGGGCCAGGAGGGCCGGACTTGACGTCCTCCCCGCGACGATTCGCCACATGGGGACCGACAAGTCGAAGGATATCCTGCGAAGCCTGTACCTACAGGCAAAGGACAAGTGCGACATAAGGCTCGACACCGCGGCCAGATCCGTGACACTGGGGCCGGGCGGGGCTGTCGCGGGAGTGAGGCTCGACGACGGCACGGAACTCGGCGCGAAAAACGTTCTGCTGGCGCCTGGCCGCGAGGGCGCGCCATGGATGGAGGAGACAATCCGCGAACTTGGGC
>JAITNX010000032.1 GCA_031290235.1 Synergistaceae bacterium
TGAACGACGAACTTGGCAGGCAGAGCGAAGCCGGGTGTAACAGCCGCCTCGCCCGTCTTAATCGGCGACAGCTTTTTGCAAGCCGCTTGAAGTTGCGAAACGCCCGCCGCCTTGAAGATGGAACCGCACACGCCGCCGCCCATTTGCAGTTCGGTGTTCGCGGCGTTGACGATTGCGTCGACTTTCATTTTTGTGATGTCGTTTCTGACTATAGTAAAGGGCATAGGTTCAGCCTCCTAATTCCACATAATCCTCGTTGTGCAGGTACGCTTTTGCGACCGAGTAGTTTTTGCTGCCGCACAAAACGTATAGGTCGATTTCGAGTTTTTTCATGAGCGTAGTGATTTTGTCCTGCGACGAGTCCATGAAGTCGTCGTATGGCGTCGTTCCCTCGAACACGAGTATCGCTTTTCGTATGTTGGCATTCTCCGACAGATTAAAGTCCCGGCGCAATTTGTCTTTGTCTACAACGCTCCAGTACGTGTGGACTTCCATTATGCATCGGAGAAGGGTTTCTATACTCTCGGGGCCTTTGAGTTCAATAATATTCAATTGCCTGGATTCCTTGTTGTAACCTAAAAGATCGAGTTCACCGGCGTTTTTATAAACGTCGTTGCTGAGCGGGGTCTGGTAGTCCTTTATATCCCCTATGAACTGAAGATTTTTGCCAAACAGATCAAGGGCGATGCGCTCCTCTTTTCGGGGGGGGTCCTCGCTCGTAATTCCCGTCGTGGCATTTCCGTCGTGCGTGCCGGTGCGATACGAGCTCTTCCGGGTTAAGGTTGGAATATAGCCAGTCCGTTTGAAATCCTCATTTTCAAGCAGCCATCCGGCAATGACCTCAGTGTATTTTTCTTTTGTGTCTTTCGTTTCCCCTGTGTAGTTGTATACTTCCATGCGATAAGCGGTCAGCGGCTTACTTAACGTAGCTTTAACTATAGTGAGTATTTCGTTTTTATTATATTTTTTGCTCATCACCCCATACCTCCAGCATGTGTGAGATTGTTGAGAAACAATCTCTATGTTGCCAACGTGATTTTACCATTAGGGAAGGGCTGATTTATCGCTATGGACCTAAAGGGTAAAGATTTATACCTTGACCGCCGCTGTATCCTCGAATGGCAAAAAATCATCCGAGCGATTTAATCAGCCCTTCCTTAGGTGCCGCTGAAGCATGGTGTCGCAGTTTTTACCCCAAAAAACTCCGACATGGATACCGATATGTATATATACTTGACATATATATCCTATATCTCTCACTTGGTCTTGTCAAGTTTCATTCTATCGATTTTTGTTTACTCTCAATTTAAACTTGCGGTATAAACTATAGCGACCGGCAAGGGGGGACTTTGCGTGAGCAGGATAATGATCGTGGATGACGACGCCAATATCAGGGAGCTAGTTCGAACGCTGCTGCATAACAACGGCTTTGAGGCCGAGGAGGCGCACGACGGAGAGGAGGCGCTTAGGCGGATATCGGGTGAAAAAACCCCGGACCTCGTCATAATAGACGTCATGATGCCAAATATGGACGGCTTTGAGCTGTGCGACAGACTGAGGCGGAGTTATGAGAACATAGCCATTCTGATGCTGACGGCAAAGGGAGAACTCGGCAACAAGGTCAAGGGCTTCGGGCTTGGGGCGGACGATTACCTGACGAAGCCATTCGAGGGAGACGAGCTGATCCTGCGGGCGCGCGCCTTGCTGAGAAGGTACAAAGTGGAGGCGTCGCAAGCGGTTCAGATCGGGGAGGTCGTAATCGACAGAAACAGCTATTGCGTGACGTTCAAGGGGTCGCGCGAGGATATACCCATGAAGGAGTTCGAGCTTCTCTTTAAGCTGGCCAGCTTCCCCGGGAGAACTTTTTCGCGCAACAGGCTCATAGAGGACATCTGGGGACTCGATTTCGAGGGAAACGAACGGACGCTGGACGTCCATATAGGCAGGCTGAGGGAGAGGTTCCCGGCGGAGAGATATGGTTTTAAAATCACGACTATCCGCGGGTTAGGCTACAGGCTGGAGGCATACTTGTGACACATGCGAAGCGGGGCTTGATATTGCACGTGTTGTTTATGTCGGTCGTCATTATTGTGATGTGCGGCGCATATGCCGCCGCGCATGTTTTGACGGCAGTGATTTTCTCCGTCACCGGACGCCCCTCTGAAACATTGGGACACGTCGCGTCTGGCATGGTCGGAGTCATTATAATATTTGCGCTAATGCAAGCCGTACACGTGATATCTCATGGCGGGGCCTTGTATCACAGGCATGGAGAGCTGCTATGGACCGAGACAATGGACGCGTTGGACAGGATCTCGCGCGGGGACTTCGACGTGTTCATCAAGCCGGAGAAATTTGGCCCATTCAGCGACTTCGTCGACAGGATCAATAAAATGGCTCTCGAGCTGGGGTCGATGGAGGAGCTGAGACAGGAGTTCATATCAAACGTGTCCCACGAGATACAGTCCCCTCTGACGTCCATCAGCGGATTCGCCGCGCTTCTTAAAAACGGCTCCCTCACGCAGGAACAGAGGAACCACTATATCGAGATAATAGAGACGGAAAGCCGCAGGCTCTCCAGCCTCAGCGAAAATCTGCTGAAGCTGTCGTCGCTCGAGACCGGCAGGGATTCATTCTCGTTCACCGAGTACCGGCTCGACGAGCAGATCGAAAATATCGCCCTCATGCTGGAGCCGCAGTGGGGGAAAAAAGATCTCAGCGTGGAGGCGGAGCTTGAAAAAATATCGCTCAGCGGGGACTCGGATCTGTTGTCACAGGTCTGGATCAACCTCCTTTACAACGCGATCAAATTCACCCAGCCAGGCGGGAAAATCATGATAGCCCTCCGGCAAGAGGGCGACGATATCCGCTGCGATATTTCTGACACCGGGATAGGGATCGCGCCTGAGAGCCAGCCCCACGTGTTCGAACGCTTTTACAAGGCCGACAAGGCTCGTGACCGATCATTGGGGGGCAACGGACTGGGGCTTTCAATCGTAAAAAAAATAGTCGAGCTGCACGGTGGCCATATCGAACTTGACAGCGCCCCTGGCCTTGGAACGACATTCCGCGTTTATCTGCCTCGTTTACTCTCCGTTTAAACGGTGTTTAACCTTCGTTTACTCATAAGTCTTACTATAATCTTCGTAGTCAAGCAATGCCAGATCTGGAATGCGCGGCACGATGCCGCGAATAAAAATGGAGATGATCGAGGATGGAAAATATCAGGGATTCACTGTCAACGATGAGGAAAGCGCGTTTGTTTTTATGGGTGATCGCGATAATGGCTGGCCTGGCGGCCATGGCCATTCAGATAACGGCAAGGCAAGAGCGGTCCGCCGCGACGCTCGAAATTATTTCCAGTTCCAAGCCTCGTGCTTTGCCGGTAGATGTCATGGGGGTAAAACCCTCGGACTGGGAGCAGTGGAGGAGCTACTACGGCGAGGCGCGAGCGTCGCGGACGATGGAGGTAGCGGCTTACGCCAGGGAGGCAGTCGAGGCGGTTCACGTGGAGGTTGGCGACAGGGTCGAGGCCGGGCAGCTGCTGATCTCCCTGCGGCGCGAGGATCAAGCCGCGGAGGCCGGCGCGAAGAACGCGGCTTACGACGAGGCCAAGTCGAATCATAAGCGCCTCCAGGCGCTCAATAAAGCTGGAGGAGTGTCGAAGGCCGAGGTGGACAGGGCATACTCCGCTATGAAGGCGGAGGAGGCCTCGGCAAAGACCCAAAAATCCGCGCTTGTCCGCACTCAGCTGCGCTCGAAAATATCGGGAGTCGTGACGACCAGGGACGTCGAGTTGGGGGAAATCGCGGAGATGGGGCAAGTCCTCCTAACTATAGATGACACGTCAGAGATGGAGGCCGTTCTGATGGTCTCGATAAAGGATATCAAGGGCATAGGTAAAGACACGCCTGTCAGGATCATCCACGGCGGCCGTTCCACAACTGGGAAGGTCGTCCGCACGAGCCAGAGGGCGACCCAAGGGGCTGGCCTCTATCCCGTGACGGTCAAGTTGGACCCGAGCGCCGGCGCGCTCCCTGGGACGCACCTCGAGGGGTCGTTTCTGGTAAGCAAGACGCCGGACGTTATTGTGATACCCTCGTCGGCCATAATCAACAGAGGGGACGGACAGTTCGTATATGTAGCGAGCGGCGCAGAGGGCAATATGGAGGCCAGACTGAAAAAAATCTCCACTGGCGGGGGCGGCGGCGGAAGGGTCGTGGCGACCTCCGGACTCGAACCGGGGGACATGCTCATAGTGAGCGGGAGCAGGGGACTTTCTGACGGGACCCCGGTATCCTTTGGCCCGGCGACAGACAAAAACTCGCAAACCGAACATTCCCTGGACTGAGGCGATATGCGCGGGTTTATAAAGTTCTGCATAGATCGTCCGGTATTTACGTGGTGCTTCGTGGCGCTATTCGTCCTGCTTGGCGCCTTCAGCTACGGCAATCTTGGGGTGACTCTCTATCCCGACGTGACAGTGCCCATGGCATTGGTGCGCACGGTCTATTCCGGGGCGAGTCCTGAGGAGATAGAGTCCTTGGTCACGAAACCGATTGAGGATGAGCTGGCCGGCATGGACGGGTTGAAGTCGGTGACAAGTTATTCTCAAAACAGCGTCTCGCTGATCGCGCTCGAATTTGATGAAGGTTCGGACGTAGACCTCAAGGTCATCGACGTTCAGAATAAACTCATGCCGGTCGCCGGCAGTCTGCCCGACGGAACGAAGACGCCGATCCTGACGAAGGTCAGCCTCTCGTCGATGACGCCCTTCCTGACCGCCTCCTTTACGAGCGCGCTTCCAGAGGAGGCGACTAAAAAAATAATCGCTGACAGGATACAACCGATAGTCTCGCGCGTAGAGGGGGTAGGGCAGATCGAGATAGCGGGCGGCCTCGACCGAGAGATTCACGTCAACCTGAACCCCTCGGCCATGAGCGAGCACAGGGTCTCCTACCGGGACGTAATCGCGCGCATCGCCGCCAACTCGTCCACTCAGCCGACCGGCTATATAACGCAGCGCGACGACAGAATATCGCTGCGAATGATAGGGGCTTTCGAAAGCCTCGAGGACCTCTCGGAAATGCTGATACCTGTCGGGGACGGACAGCCCGTATCCCTCTCCCTCATAGGGGATGTGGAGGACGGGACCGCCGACAGGAGTTCACTCGCGAGGCTTGATGGTTCTCCCGTCGTGCAGCTTGTCATAACGGGCAGGGCCAACGCGGATATCGTGAAGGCGGGAGGGGAGATAAGGCGCGAGATCGATAGGCTCATGTCGGAATTTCCCGATTTAAGCGTCGCGTATACTCTCGACGACACAAACTTTGTGCAGAGCGCCGTGAAAAACGTCATCTGGGGGACCTGTGCCGGCATAGCCCTGACCGCCCTTGTCATCTACCTGTTTCTCGGGCGGTTCTCGGCCGCATTCATCGTCTCCGTGTGTATGCCGGTCGCCTTCGTCTCGACCTTCTTCCCAATATGGCTGCACGGCTACTCGCTCAACCTGATGACGACACTGGGACTCGGCCTCTCCATGGGTGTCCTCGTGGATAACGCGATACTGGTTTTGGAGAACATATACCGTTTCCGGGATATGGGGTATGAGCCATTCGAGGCCGCTGAGCTTGGAGCCGCCGAGATATCGACATCCGTTCTGGCTGGGGTGTTGACCAATCTGGGCGTTTTTATGCCAGTGACGTTGGCCTCAGGTCCCCCGGGGCAATTTTTAAAGCCCTTCGCAATCACCATCCTCTATGCCACGGCGTTTTCCCTGTGGGTGACGATGTCGGTCATCCCCTCCGTAGCTGCCCGAATGATCAAAGGCGCGCCTAAAATTTCGCTTATCAGCAGGGTTCTTACCGGGTGGTGGACCTGGTTATACGACGGCATCAGGGATTTGTTCCTGCTGACGCTGCGCCGGACCTTGCGCCATCCGGTTATCACCCTGATTTTTTTTGCGGCTCTGACGGCCGGGGCCTTTGTCCTGGGTTCTGGAATCTCTCAGGATATGCTGCCGTCGTCTGACGAGGGGAACATAATATTGTCGCTGAATCTGTCGAATAACGCATCGCTCGAGGCCTCGGCGCGCATGACGGAGGATGTGGAAAATTTCATCACCTCGCTCCCGGAGGCGAGCTATATAGAACACATGACCTCAGCCGTTGGAGGGTCCGAGTTCGACCAGTCGCTTTTTAAATCAGAAATATCCGTATATCTCAAAGATCTCCCGGACCGTCCTAAGACCGCTGACTTGGCCGAAAAAATACAGGACCATCTCAGGACGATCAGCGGGATCGAGTACACGGTACAGACCTTGCGCCCGGCGTTTGGTCCGGACCCGATAGAAATACATGTCAAGGGCGAGGATTTCTCCATTCTCAATGACATAGCGGAAAAACTCCGCCGGAGGGGGATGGAGATACCGGGTGTTACACACCTATCGTTGACCACGGAGATGGGGTTCCCCGAGCTGAAGATACTTCCCATACGTTGGAGGTTGTCGGCTCTGGATATGGATATCGACGGCCTGGCCCAGACCGTGAGGGGATATTTGAACGGGTTGGAGGCTGGTAAATTCCGCGAGGGCGGTTCTGAGTACGACATAATGGTTCGTTTGGACGCGGCTCATACCGGCGACGTCTACTCCATAGGGCAGCTGCCAATAATGACGAAATATGGATCTGTCCCGCTGGAGGAGATGGCGGGTTTCGCGTGGGGCGATTCGCCGACCGAGATACGGAGAATAGAGAGAGAGCGGGTCCTGATGATAACAGCGGGCAGCGTGCAGGACGTGCCATTGGGAGACGTCCTGGCGCGGTTGCAGGCGATCTTGGACGAGACCGAGCTTCCCCCGGGTTACAGCGTTCATCTTGGCGGAGAGGCGGAGGACATGGAGGAGGACTCGGACATGATGGGGACTATCATTATGCTCGCGGTAGTCGTCACGTTTCTGGTTATAGCGTCCATCCTGGAGTCCTTCGTCCTTGCCCTCATCATACTCTTCGCCGTTCCGATGTCCGCGATAGGAGTCGTTCCCCTTATGATGGCGACCGGGGCCAGCCTGTCGATCATCTCGATGATCGGGATGGTGATGCTGGTGGGCCTGGTCGTCAACAACGCGATCATAGTGGTTGATTATGCGGAGATGCTGAGGCGCGGCGAAGGAACTCCGCCGTCAGAGGCGATAGCGCTCGCCTGCGATGTTCGCTTTAAGTCGATAGTGATGGGAGTCGTCACCTCTGTCGTCTCGTTTCTGCCGCTGGCCTTGGCGACGGGCCGTGGATCTGAGTTCCGCTGGCCGATAGCGGTGGTAGCGATAGGCGGCCTTGCAGCAGGCGGCCTGCTGGCGCTGCTGGCAATACCCTCCGCATACGAAATTTATTGGGCAGTGAGAAATAAATTTAAAAAATAAAAACCAGGGGTCCGGGGAACGAGTTCCCCGGCAGGTGTGGGCAGAGCCCACGATTTTTGAGGAGGAAAAATTATGACAAATATGACGAGGACAATACGAATAATCCTCTGCGCCATCATGGTAGTATCTCTTTCCATGCCAGCCGAGCCGAGCGAGCCTGTCAAAAACGTATCCCTGAACGAATTTTTAACCTTGGCGCTAAGCGGCAACAACATGCTGATAGGGGAGGCTAAATCCTTGGAGGCGGCAAGGTACTCGACCCAGGCATCGCTTGGAGGCCAGCGTACATCGTTAGGCGCCGCGATTGGCGGGAGCTACCTGTCCGGGCAGGAGCAGGCGGGAATCAGGGAGTCGGATATCAGCGGGATGGATGCCGGCCTTGTATTGACTCAGCCCATAGACATATCCGGAAAATTTGGACTGGAGGAGCGTGGGGCTGTCCTCGCTTACGAGATGCGGAGAGCGAACCTGGATAATATCATAAACGAACTGATGGCGAGCGCCGAGGAGAGCTACTGGTCCGCTGTCCTCGCGAACGAGAACGCCGCGTTGCAGAGGGATATCCTGACGCAGAGGGTGGAGAACCTGCGCGTCACGGAGGAAAAATTTAAACATGACCTCGTCCCTAAGCTGGACGTGATTCGGGCCGATTCCCTGGTCGCGGCTGCGGAGACACTGGTCTCGGAGGCCGAAACGGAGCGGCAAAACATACTGGCGTCGATGGCGCTCTTAGTTGGGGACAAAGATGTGGCGCCGGAGGAAACGTCGATGGCCCCGCCACAGTTTGAACCAGGGTCCGATTTGGAGGAGGACGCCGAACGCCGCCCGGATGTGAGATCTGGAAGGTTGGCCCTGCAAATGGCGGATAACGCGAAAAAAATGGCAGCCAAGGGAATGGCGCCAACGCTTGACGCGACGGTAAACTGGGTCCTATATTCACAACCGTCGGCCTCAAGTTCGCCGCAGATGGGAGAGATTGTGACGTCGCTTCGTTTGAACATCCCAATACTGGATACAAGCTCTAAATATGAAAAACTCAACGCCAAGATGCTGGAGGAGGCCGCCGGGGCGTCCTTGCAACACACTCTGGACACGGCGCGTATGGAGCTGACGGTCGCCAGAAACAACTGGCATAGGGCAGTCGCGCTGGAGCGCGGCAAGAGAAACGAGGCGGAGAGGTCGAACGAGGAGCTGCGCATTACTGAGCTGATGTACAAGGAGGGCATGGGCGCTCAAATTGACCTGATAAATGCCCAGACTGAAAACCAGAGGGTGCGCACTGAACATCTGGGCGCTGTAAAGGGGATGCACAGCGCAATAGTTCAATTGCGCCGCGCCGCAGGTGGTTACATACCAAAGTAGAAGCCGCAATGCTGCGCATTGCGCTGCGCGGCATCGTGCCGCGCATTCCAATTTTGAGTCAAATAAAAGTATATTTGACTCAAAATTGGGATAAGACGCCCGACAGGTCTATTTTACGCTGAAACTTTTGCTGCCCCACTGCTTGCCCTTGACCGGCGGTCCTTCAAGCAGTTCCACGAATCTTTCCATGCACTTCGGGCATTTATAGGGCTTTACCTTGTCCTCCACTTCAAACTTATGGTCGCACATTATGCAGCGATATCGACGCATATCCGGCACCTCCGTTTTTTTCTGTAATATCGAAGCGTTTAGCGCCTGAAACCTCCAATGCCATCCCTGCCCAGGTTATTTCTTCTTCTTTTTCGGCGAAGGCGGATTCACCGCATCCCTCAATGCTTTGCCAGCGTGGAAAGTCGGAACGGTTTTCGCCGGAATATTGATCACCTCTGTCGGTTTTTGAGGATTGCGTCCTTTTCTCGCGGCCCGATGCTTAGCTTCAAACACGCCGAAGCCAACGGCCTGAACCTTCTCGCCTTTTGAAAGTCCGTTCTTGATCGCGTTAAAGAAAGCGTCTATGATCTCCAACGCCTTTACCTTCGTCAAACCCGCCGATTTTGCCACTTCGCCCGCCAATTCCGCTTTTGTCAACTCTCTCGTCACCTCTCTAATTTTTGTCCTCCTAGTGGGAGAACAATTTCAATAATGTATTTTATCATCATTTGCTCAATTTACCTCAAC
>JAITNX010000142.1 GCA_031290235.1 Synergistaceae bacterium
GTTTCCTGTGGTAGCGTTGCCATCGTGAGAGAGAGTGTGATAAGAATTGCCACGACGTATCCTGATGATTTTGCCGTTGAACCGCTCGATATTCGCACTTGTCAACAGCAAACCTGCGATTATTTCAGTGATCTTTTTCCCGGTATCAGTCACCCCGCTTTCATTGACTACGTTCGCGTTATAATAAGCCTTTGATAAATCTCCGAATGCGGCTTCCGCCATTTCGAGAATTTTGCTTTCGGTATATTTCATGCCCATCACCCTCATTGCCTCCTCTGTCCCGATCCGCTATTCCAGTGTAATTTTCCCCCTCGGCATCCCGAAACAAGTCGCCGTCTTCACCCCAAAAAACTCCGACATGGATACTGATACGCTTTTCTTATCCTGGTAATCCAAAACAAACCTGAAAACCATCCCCCAGAACGCGCCTATGCCCTTTTTTACAAAGTCGTCGAGACGCGCGTCAGGTCTGCCGGTGATGACGGTAAAATCTTTTCTGTAGTATAGAAGAAACGTCTTCACAGGGGGTATCTCGAATAGATTATTGGCAAAGACGATGTGCAATAGCAAATCCCGATTGGATATCGCCTCCATGCATTTATCCCAGTAGGCTCTGTATTTAACATCGTACTGAAATTCCCTGAAATTCGCGTATTTTTCAGCGAACTCGCCCTCGGTCTTTTTTATGATGTCCTGTACGAGCATAACCAACCTCCCTTTCACTTATGTAAAATTAGCTGATGTGATTATTGTATATATGTCGCGCGATTTTGTCAAGCTCCCGATAAGCGACCGGCGCTGTCGCTTCTTGTTGGCTGTCCGGCCTTAAAACTGAAAAATTTTTTTTAAGGATCAATTGAAATCTGCGGCTCTATAGGCTATATTACCATGTGACCGCCGCGCGCGCCGCGCAGTGGCATATATGAGTTTTGCCCGTGATTCGTTTGACTTGCGGGACGGAGGCGATAATTTGAGGAAAAAAATAGCTGTGGTTTTTGTCGCCATTCTGCTGATGGCAGGGGCGATAGCGCTGAGGGTGTTTCTGTCGGGTCCGGGAGAGCCGGGAGGTCCGGAGATAGCTCTGCCGAGGGTCTCAGCGGGTGACGAGTATGTCTTGATAAAGATGGAGAACCCCAGGATCTTCAAGG
This sequence comes from Synergistaceae bacterium, assembly GCA_031290235.1. Classification (GTDB taxonomy): domain Bacteria; phylum Synergistota; class Synergistia; order Synergistales; family Synergistaceae; genus JAIRWR01. The sequence goes on from JAITNX010000142.1 coordinate 1,149, forward strand.
ACAAACTTATAAGGCTGGCCGAGCTTCTCCCTGACCTGGCCGAAGACCTGGACGTTTCGGAGTTTGATATCGACGACGCGCTCGACGCCCTGGCTTGGTACTCCGACGCGGCTAAGCCGTTGGAGAGTCTGCTCGACTCCGCGAGGGGCATATCGGCGCTTGCGGTCCCGTCGGGATCGGCCAGTTTGGCCGACTCGGCTGATTCTGTCGAGATCTTCGTCTCTCTGTACGCTGACGGAGGAGTGTTTTCCAAGTGGCTATTGGAGGGCGATGGAGCCGAATATTCGCCGGTCAGGTGGGAGGTCGCGAACACAGGCGGGCGAGACGAGGCGTGGACGCTCGAGACAGGGCTGCCTGGGTTGGATTTGCTCTATGTGCTGAAGAGGCCTGAGGCCGGACTCGACCTCATCATAATCTCAGATTCGGAGGCCGGCGTCAGAAGGATGCTCTCCGCCAGGGGGAGTGCGAGGGACAGGCTTGTCGTCAAGCGGTACAACGCCGGTCCGGACTACCTTCAGCTCAAGATGAAGGTTCCATTGATCGGGAGGGCTGGAACCGCGACCGGAGTCTCAGAGGTTGCGTGGGTGGAGGACGACGCAAGCGCTCACCTTCAGATTTATTCGGATGCGTATTCGTCCATGACCAGCCGGTCCGTTCCTAAGAGCGGTATAGAGGGGAATCTGCCGCTTATGGGGAGCGGCGATCTCGCTATGGTAATGGCTCTGGACATCCCCTTCGTGTGCTTCGGAGCGTTTCCGACAGCTCAGGATCCCGTGGACACTTTTCTATCGGAGGTTGGGGGCGATCTGCCGGCGGCTCAGATAAAGGATATAAAGACAATACTGGAGCAGGGAAGGATATCCGCCGTTCTCGTTATAGACGAGGAGAAAGACGAGCCTAACACCGCCTATCTCGTGATGGAGTCGAAGGCATCAGAGCAGATGGACAGGCTTTTTGCCCTTGCCTCGCTCTTCCTGAAGTCGCCGGTCGAGATACCGGGCTGGAATTCATCGTACGCCGCGTCGATAGGCGACATCAGCGTAGTCGCGGCCCACAGAGAGGGCGCGCTCCTGTTGGGCATAGGCAGGGCTGAGGATTTTGGACAAAAACCGTACGTGCCGGTGGATATAGGCGACTTCGCGGCGCCTCATGACCTCGTCAATTTCGTAGCGAGAAGCTCGCTGCTCGACGCGGGAGAGAGTAACCTCGGCAGACTGGCCCGCTTCCAGGTCGCGAGATTGGGATTTCCAGAGTCCCTGGCTGGTTATCTCGATCTGCAGTCCATCGAAGCGATTCAGTTTCGAATAATGACACCGGAGTACGCAAACCTGGGCATCTACTGGGACAGGTGATGGAAGCTCCGATCATTTAAGACGTTTTTAAGGTTTATCATTCAAAATCCGAAGGGAGTCTTGAGTTTATGGCGAAGGTCACGATTCAAAAACTGCAGGAGATGAAGAACAAGGGGGAAAAGATCAGTTACATAACGGCTTATGACTATGGACAGGCGACTTTGGTGGAGAAGTCGGGGATCGAGATGATCCTTGTGGGGGACAGCATGTCCATGACAATGCTCGGCAACGACTCGACCGTGCCTCTATCGACAGACGCCATGATCCACCACATCAAAGCGGTCGTGAAGGGTGCCCAGACGCCGATGATAGTTGGCGACCTCGTATTCGGCTCGTATAACGAGAGCTCGAAGCAGGCCATCCGCAGCGCGAATCGCCTCATCAAGGAGGGCGGTTGCGACACTGTGAAGTTGGAGGGTTGCATGCCGGAAGTAGTGGCCCGTATGGTCGAGGGAGGCATCGGCGTTCAGGGCCATATAGGGCTGACACCTCAGACGGCCGGGCTTCTCGGCGGCTTCAAGCTCCAGGGGAAAAACCTAGACGCAGCTAAAAAGATAATCGACCAGGCCAAATCGCTCGAACAGGCCGGCGCTTTCTCGATAGTGGTGGAATGTGTGCCGGAAGAGCTTGGGCGAGCCATAACGAACGCGGTGAGCATTCCTGTAATAGGCATAGGGGCCGGGCGCTACTGCGACGGCCAGGTGCTCGTGTACCACGACCTTCTGGGATTGTTCGACAAATTTGCGCCTAAGTTCGTGAAAAAATATGCCAATATAGGGGAGCAGGTTGTAAAGGCGCTTGAAGAGTACAAGCAGGAGGTCAAGGACGTCAAGTTCCCGAGCGACGAGTACGTCTTCGGCGGTCTCTCGAAGGACGACTTAAAAGGTTTTCTGTAGCCCGTGGAAGCGTATCTGACGGAGAGGTTGACGATATGAAGATAGCTGTTCTGGGTGCCGGCGCGATGGGTTCTCTTTACGGGGGGATGTTGGCGAGGGCGGGGTGCGACGTCGTCCTCATAGACGTGTGGAGAGATCAGGTGGACGCGCTGAATGAGTCCGGGCTGATCATAGAGGAGACCGGTGGTCCCATCGAAGTTCGAGGCGTAAGGGCCGTTGCAAGCGCAGACGAAGCCGGGGTCTCGGACCTTGTTATAGTGTTCGTCAAGGCGACGGCTACCGAGGACGCCATGCGCGGAGCGCTGTCGCTAATAGGCTGCGACACGGCGGTTCTGACGCTGCAAAACGGACTTGGAAACGTGGAAAAACTCTGCCGCGTTCTCCCTGAGTCGAGAGTGATAGCGGGAACGACCGGACACGGGGCTACGCTCCTCGGCCCCGGAAGGATAAGGCACGCCGGGGTGGGGGACACCATAATAGGAGAGCTGGACGGATCGAAATCGAAGCGGATTGAATCCCTTG
>JAITNX010000106.1 GCA_031290235.1 Synergistaceae bacterium
ACCTTTGAAGTTCATCGGGTAGGTTCCGACCGAGAAATGGCCGCCGCGAGTTGCCGCGACGAGCAAAGACAGATTATCCAGATTCTCGACAACGAATGTCCCCCTGTCGGCACAGTATCTGTCGGCCTTTGGATGATCCGCCGGCATCCGGATACTGCCCATGTCCACGCCTATCATCGAGACCTTTGACTCCACAAGGCGCTCTATCAGCTCCCACGATAGCTCGGTGCGGGACGCGAAGTAGTCCATACTGCCATAGCCTTTCTTGGCGAGCGTGCCAGTGTGGAACATCACGAAGTCTCCGGCCTTTACGCTGGAGAGATCCACGACGCCAACCCCTATCTCGCCGCTTGCGTATTTGCTCACGTCGAACGCCAAACCGCTCCTCTCAAAATTTTCGGCGTCGAACTCGCACTCCACCAGGTCGAAATGCGTTCCTATGTGTCCAAACAAATCTAACTCTGACACATCCTTTCGGCTTGACGAAAAAGACCGCAAGCCCTCGATAGTATCTCTGGTCACTGCTACTGACAGGTCAAACGTCATGATAATCGCTCCTCAATAATATGGTTTTCTTGGAAACATAACGATATTAACAGCGCACGGTTTCCTTGTCAACCATATTGCTGCCTCTCGTGACTCGGAAATTCTGATAAAATGAAGACCTATATGTAATACCAATTTGAAAATATGCCACTGTTCAGGCAAATTAAAGGCAAACGTTTGATCGCAACTTGGCATAATTCAAGCATAGGGAGGGGCAGCCATGAATAACGAGGCCGTCCGCGAAGAGGACAAGACAACATGCGAGGTGATAAATTCCATAATAGAATTCACTACCGCATTCGAGAGGGCGGAGTATGCGACCGGGAGGTTGATAGGGCGATACTTAGAGGAGGATGACGCTAAACTCATGAGGGGACTCGCCATGACATTGTCGGAGTATCACGCGCTGCACCACATTGGCGCCCGGCTCCCCGAAGACGGAGCATCTACGGTGAACGGCGTCCGCCTCGCAAGGGCAATGAGTATGACAAAGGGCGGCATCTCAAAACTCGTCGGTAAACTTCAAAAAAAAGGCCTTGTGAGGGCGGAACGGCACCAGGATAACCGAAAGGAAATCTACTACAGGCTGACTGAAAAGGGAGTAAGGATCTTTACCCTGCACGCCAGGCTCCACGACATAGCCGACGCGAACCTGGCCAAGATCGTGAGGGGGTATGGGAAAGACGAACAGCTCCTGATACTGGAATTTCTGAAAAAGATCATAGACGCGGTCGGCATCTTCAAGGACGGGCAGGAGTTATCATTTTAGATCTCTACTTCAACAGCCCCTGCGAGGTTGCGATGCGCACCGCGTCGGCCCTGTTGACGGCGCCCAGTTTGTTATACACGCTTGATAAGACGCTCTTTACCGTGTTGACGGATATGTGGTTGGACTCCGCCATTTCCTCGCGAGTGAGACCCTGGGCCAGGTTGTTCAATATCCCGGACTCCCTCTTCGACAGCTTCAGCTTCTGGGCGCTCTTTCCGCCGCTCCATTTGTTGTACTCCTTCACCAAGGTCAATAGCCTCTTGGCGCAGGTAGACGATTTTCTATAAATATCGTCCAGCCACTCGGGGGCGAAGGATGATTTTTCCGACTTCCTCGCCGCCTCGACAAGACAACGCATGTTGCCGCCAGCCTCCACGAACGGGGTGATCACGCCGTTATGGCGCGACATGTCGTACGCATCCCAGAACACCTCCACCGCGCGCTCCGCGTCGCCAACCTTCAGAAGGGCGATGGAGCGCAGGATGCGAGACTTCAGGACGCACGCCCACATACCCTGGAGCTTGTAAGACGCCTCTATATGTTCAGTGAGCGCCAGAAGCTCGTAAAACTTCTGAGTCGCCAGCAGGTATTCGGCGTGAATGATCTGATCTCGTCCCCGGAATGCCGGCGCGTGTGTCTGGTTCACGAGCGCCGGGGAAATTATCCAGCCAGCCAGCCTTCCAAAATCGCCGACATTGACGTACATGATCCCCAATGCACAGTCCCTCAGGTCGTAAAGCGCGGCTATCCCAATTCCGTTGACGTAGTCCCTCACAAATTCGATCCGCTCCCAGTATTCCGCGTAATTGCCCTGCAACAGGGCTATTCTGCTCAGGAGGAAGTGACTGTTGCACAAAATGTCGTGCTGCCCTGCCTCGGAAGCCGCGTAGATTGCCTTTAGGGCGCTCTGCTTCGCGGCGTTGAAGTTGAACGTAAAATAACCGGCCTCAGCCGAAAAAAGGTGGTCGAGTCCGCTTCCGCCGCCCTTGGCCACCTTCACAAAATACGGCGCCATCTCGTGAACCGCACGCTCCATGCGCTCTAACGCCCCAGGCAGATTATCCTCCATATTGAACATGTCCATGTTGCCGACGTGCAAATATCGCGGCTTCATGGCGGACCCGTTGGGAAGGTATTCGCATGACCGCTTGAAGTTTTCAACGAAAATAGGCTTGCAATAGAACATGTTTATGCGGCCCATGAGCCAGTAGACCTCTCCCAGCAGCTCTCTGGCCTCGGACGTGTCCGTGCCGAGGAGTTTCTTCTCGATCGCCGTCAGAATCCTGTCCGCTCTGTCGAGTTCAAGGTTATTGCACAGCAGCACAGCCGTCACATAGTCAACGAGGGGGTTTTGCTCCGTGAAGCGGTCCGGCAGAAGCTCCAGCTTTTGAAGGAAATAGTTTGCGCGATTCCTGCTGTACGCGGCGTGAGTCTTGTTGTACTCAACGATCGAATTAAACATCATGTCAAACTGCCCGCACTTCTCAAAGCAGTCTATCGACTCCATGTTCTTTCCAAGTGAGAGAAACGTCTCGCCGGCCGATGACCAGAACTCGCGTATTTCGTCGTCGTCCAGCATAAAGCGTTTCCCGGCGAGGAACGCGCGGTACATGTTCTGAAAAGTGTAAGACCCGGACGATCTGTCGTACACCACAAAGAGGCTCGAACCCAGTATCGTGATCGCCTCGTCGGCGTAGGCGCCGCCGGCCCTCTTCACCATCCCTGTGGGGAAATTATGAATAAGCGACAGTTTGACGAGCAATTTTTTTATCCCAACATGGTATGATGAAAAAAGATCCCTCTCGAACATCGCGCTTATGACGTCGAGCCTGGCGCTCATCTCGTCGATCGTCTTGTCATGCGAGAACTCCTGGGAGAGCAGATAGAGGGCCACAGGCCACCCTCCCAGCTTCCGCCCGATCTCGTTGAGCTTCTCCTGCGACAGATCGTGCCCTTTCATCGAGAAGAGAGCGCGGGTCTCCTGAGGTGTAAACTTCAGGTCGTCCGAGGTGATCTGGTACAGGTTGCCGCCGGAGAGGGCCGCGATGCCTATATCAGTTTTGACGGCAGATATCAGCACAAGGCAAAAATTTTCGAGATTTGCCTCGATCAGTCTCTCGAAAAAACACTTTATCTCGGTGCTCTCTATGTCACCGAAATCGTCTACAACGAAAAATACCTGTTCTCCACTGTATATTTCGTCCGCGAATATCCGCAGAAACGAGTCGAACCGAGATCGGCTGTCCGGGAACCCTAAGCCCTCAAACTGCTTCAATAGCTCGGGGAACTCGCGTCCAACGACCTGGACGAAGTTGCCCCAGAAATGATCAAGAATACCGTCAAACCCTGTGATGTGCATCCAGATGAGACGGGCGTCGGATTTTTCGAAAAAGGCGGCTGCCGCTACGGTCTTGCCATAGCCGGGACCAGCTATCATAGTCACAAGAGCGTGTCGAGTCGCTCGCCTCAACAGCTCCGCCACTCTCGGCCTTTCGAGAAAACCCAACTTCACCGGAAGCGCTGATCGCATGGCCATCACCTACCAACATCCATTATACTGCATAAATTACTTATATAACTATTATACCAATTTTTTTCATTATGCATCCATTAGGGTGTATTTTTGTACGTTCAAAATAAATATAATATTTCAAACGGTTAATAAATCCAGAGGGAGGCGGCGTAATGGAGAATTTTACCAGCTTGGGCAGATCCTGCGGCAAGGGGATAATAGCATACTCCTGCGCCAATTTTGGCTACAATCTGCTTGCCATCACAGTCTCCTTCTTTCTGGTGTATTACTACACGGACATCATAGCGCTCCCAACACTGGCGGTCACCGCTATTCTGTTCGCGGCGCGTTTTTTCGACGGGGCCATCGATCCTTTCATAGGTTACTACATGGACAACCGCACAACGAAGCGCGGCAAATACAGGGGTTACCTCTATTACTGGGCCGCGCCTTCGTGCGCCATCTTCGTCCTGATGTTCCTGCCGACGCCATTCAAGGGATATGGGCTGATAATGTGGTGCGCGGCAATTTATCTTCTCTTCTGCTTTTCCGTCAGCGTGATAGAGGTGGCAAATCTCTCCCTGCTGGCGACGATAAGCGATTCGAGGGACCGCAACCTTGCCAACACATTCAAGGTAACAGCGTCCATACTTGGGGTGCTGACTGTGTCGTACCTTACGTTCGAGCTTGCGAAGGTCTTCGGAAGCGGGTCTGAGCAGAAGGGCTTCGCGATCGCGACTATCTTCTTCGCCTGCGTCGCGTTGGCATCCCTCATGGCAGGAGCGGAAAACATCACGGAGAGAACGAAAACGGGCAGGAACGTCCTCTCGTTTTCAAAGACAATCTCAGAGGTATTGAAGAATAGGCAGTGCGTATTCCTATACCTGATGTTGATTTGCGACCAGGTGGGAATGGCGATAAAAAACCAATCCGCCATGTATTACCTCAAATACTGCATCAGCAGACAGGACATCATCGCCATTTTTCTTCTGACTGGCGTACTTAGCGCCTTTTTAACTCAACCCGTCATATTTTGGGCGTCGAGATACGCGCGGACCTCACGTCTGATGGTCGCCGGATACGTAGGGATGGCCGCGAGCATGTTGGCTATTTGGTATTCAGGAGACTCGATCTGGATGCTCCTATTGGGCAACGTCATATATGGCATGACGAGCGCATTCCCGGCCAACCTGGTCTTTGTGCAAGCCGCCAACCTCTCCGACAGGATGTCCTGCGACCGGAACATCAGCTTCAGCGGCATCGTCAACTCGCTCCTTGGTGTCGCCTCCAAAATCGGTTTCACAATCGGAGGCTCCGCTGTAGCCCTGATACTGTACGCGACATCGTACATTCCGAACGCCGCTCAATCGGTCACAACCAAGTTGGGCATTCAGATATGCTTCGTGGGGTTCACCTTCATAATGTCGATAGCCAGCGCCATCTTCGCCTGGGCATCATTCCGCGACATGAACGACGCCCAGGTGCCGGAATCCAGTGCGGAACCTTCGATGAGCTGAATGAACTGAGCGACTCCGCCTCAGATTGACAAAATGTCGCCGCCCATCATCCAGCATTCCACATAGTGCTGGAATTACTTCCTGTCGGCGATCAGGGTTCCGGCAACCGCAAAGTTCTCGTTCGGCATGTCGGAGAACTTTACCCAAACCTGTTCCGGCTTTGCGTTCAGGTCCTCGCATACGAGCTGGGTCACGTGAGCGGCGAATTTGCGCTTCTCTTCGATGCTGTGTCCCTCGATAA
>JAITNX010000124.1 GCA_031290235.1 Synergistaceae bacterium
GAAAAATACAACTTTTTCTCTGGCGATTTAAATATTGCGGTATAAATAGTTCAGGGTCCGGCGTTACGGGGCTCGTCATCCGCCCAGATATGCTTTTTTAACCTCGTCGTTATCCAGAAGTTCCTTTGCATTCGCCTCAAGTGCTATTCTGCCGGTCTCCAGCACATAGCCTCTGTGAGCTATCGAAAGCGCCATCCTGGCGTTCTGTTCCACAAGCAATATTGTAACGCCGGCATCGTTTAATTCCCTGATGATGTCGAAAATCTGTTCCACAAGGACAGGGGCAAGTCCCATTGACGGTTCATCCATCATTATGAGCCTCGGAAGCGACATCATGGAGCGTCCCAGCGCGAGCATCTGCTGTTCGCCGCCTGACAGGGTGCCGGCTATCTGCCGCTTTCTCTCGGCCACTCGGGGGAATCTCTCGTACACATCCCGCATCGTTCTCGCGTTTTCGTCCTTGTTCCTCAAATAGCCGCCCATCTCTAGGTTTTCCATTACGGTGAGCTGCTGGAATATCTTCCTGCCCTCCGGCACGTGGGCCAGGCCCATCTGCGTCAGCTTATACGCCTCTGTCGAGCTGATGTCCTCGTCCATGAACGCTATCCTGCCGCCCTTTGAGCGCAGAAGTCCCGATATCGTCTTGAGAATGGAGCTTTTTCCAGCTCCGTTGGCGCCGATCAGTGTCACGATCTCGCCCTGGGCCACGCTGAAGGAAACGTCCTTGACGGCGTGGATCGCGCCATAATATACGTTGATGTTTTCCACCCTGAGCATGGCTATTCCCCCCTCTGCTGCCCAAGGTACGCCTCGACGACCAGCGGGTTGCTCCTGATCTCCTCCGGCGTGCCGTGAGCTATGATGAGGCCGTAGTTCAGGACCAGTATGCGTTCGCATATCCCCATTACAAGGCTCATGTCGTGTTCTATGAGGATGATCGCCACGTCGAATTTATCCCGCACGTCGTATATTGTCCGCATCAGGTCGGCGGTCTCCGACGGGTTCATCCCTGCCGCGGGCTCATCCAGCAGCAGGACCTTGGGGTTCGTGGCCAGCGCCCGCACTATCTCCAGCCTGCGCTGGGCGCCGTAGGGGAGGCTTCCTGCCGGAGCATCCGCCAGTTCCTCCATGTCGAACACCGAGAGCAGCTCTCGGCTCGTCTCGTTGGCCGCGGCCTCCTCCCGCCAGTACGTTAGCGTGCGCAGACAGGCTTGGAGCGCTGTATAGCTCATGCTGTTGTGCAGGGCTATTTTTACGTTATCTATTACTGAGAGTGATTTAAATAGCCTGATATTCTGAAACGTCCTGGCAATGCCGGACCGAGTTATCGTGTGGGTGGTCTTCCCCGCCGTGTCCGCGCCGGTCAGCTTTATGCCGCCCTTCGTGGGGCGATAGACGTTGGTGAGCAGATTGAAGACGGTTGTCTTGCCAGCTCCGTTGGGGCCTATGAGGCCAACGATCTCACGGTTGTTCACCTGTATGTTGAAATCGTCCAGCGCCTGAAGGCCGCCGAAATTTATTCCCAGATTGGATACGTCAAGAACCGCCGCCACCGGACTCGCCCCCCTTTTTGAGCATTTTCCCGCGAATCATGGAGAAAAATCCGTCCAGCGTGTCTCCAAGCGAAAACTCATAACGTCCGCAAAGTCCGGACGGCTTGAAGATCATGACCACAACCAGCAGCAGCGAGTAGATGACCATGCGGTACTCGGCAAAGCCGCGAAGCAGCTCTGGCAGGATGGTCAGCACAGCGGCGGATATCACTGAGCCGAACAGAGAGCCGAGTCCGCCAAGGACCACTATTACAAGTATCTCCGCCGAGCGCATGAAGCCGAATGTGGACGGGTCCAGGATGCTGAGGTAATGGGCGTAGAGTCCGCCGGCAACTCCGGCAAAGCCGGCTGAGACGGAGAATGCCAGGACCTTGTAATAGGTGGTGGGGATCCCGGACGCTTCCGCGGCAATCTCGTCCTCCCTTATGGAGAGGATGGCCCGGCCGTGCCGCGATTTTATGAGGGTGCTTATTACGAACAGTGTGACGAGCACGGAGATATATGTCCACGTCACTGTCGTCTGTCTGCCTATTCCCTTTAGGCCAAAGGCGCCGCCTGTGAAGTTCAGATTGAGGATAATCACCCTGATGATCTCCCCGAAGCCAAGCGTCATTATGGCCAGGTAATCCCCCCTGAGCCGGAGGGCCGGCAGTCCGATGGCGATGCCGAAAGCCGCCGCCACTAAGCCGCCCACAATGAGGGCCAGCGGCAGCTCTATATTTGTGGGGAGTGTGACCGACATTGAAAAAAGCGCCGACGCGTATCCGCCTACCGACATGAAGCCGGCGTGTCCCAGGGGAAGCTGGCCCAAAAAGCCAGCCGAGAGGTTGAGGCTCACGGCCAGTATAATATTGAAACCGATGGGTATGAGCATCAGCGCCTGGTAGCGGTTTAAGACCCCGCCGCTTATGAGGCTCATGATGAGTATATAAAGCCCGGCGGCGACGGCCGCGTTGAGCGCGTATCTAAACCGCGTCTGTTTTAGCAGTCTGGTCATGCCGGCCCTACACCTTCTCCCCTTGGTTACGGCCGAATATCCCGGACGGTTTTATGAGCAGCACGACTATCAGTATCCCGAACACCACCGCGTCAGTCAGCTGAGAGCTTATATAGCCCTTTGTGAGGCTCTCCGCGATACCGATGCACAGCCCTCCGACCATCGCCCCAGGAATGGAGCCGATGCCGCCCAGGACTGCCGCCACAAAAGCCTTGAGTCCGAGCATCGAACCCATGGTCGGCTGTATCTGGGAGTAGGAACAGCAGTAGAACACGGCGCCAATTGCCGCGAGTCCGGAGCCAAGCGCGAACGTAAATGAGATCGTGTTGTTCACGTTTATTCCCATGAGCTGCGAGGTCTCGCTGTCCTCGGATACGGTGCGCATCGCCTTGCCTATTTTGGTATGCTTCACCAGCAGTGTGAGCGCGGCCATGATGATGAGCGACACGGCTATAGTCACTGCCGTCGCGTTCGAAAACTGACGCTCGCCTATCGTTACGGTCCCGGTGAATACATTCGTGAACATCCTTGGATTGGCGGTAAACAAGAGTTGAGCCGTATTCTGCAGAAGCAGGCTTATGCCGATGGCTGTTACAAGAAGCGACAGCCTGTCTGATTTGCGGAGCGGCTTGTAGGCTATTTTTTCTATCAGCACCCCAAGCGCCGAACAGAAGACTATGGATACTATCACAGCCAGCCACGCTGGGGCGGAGAAGCGCGACATCAGATACCATGTGGTGTACGCGCCTACCATAATGATGTCGCCGTGCGCGAAATTGACCAGTTTGACTATCCCGTAAACCATGCTGTAGCCCAGCGCGACAAGCGCGTATATGCTCCCTATCTGAAGCCCGTTTATCATCAGGTATACGAGGGTCATGCGGAACAATCCCCCTTATCTATAAAATTACCTGACGGCGGGCCAATGAACGGAGGTCGTCCCCGCAGCCCGCCGCCGGCAGTTTGTTATTTTGTTATGTAGTATTAGCCTAGTACTTGCCTTCGAATGTATAAGACCCGCCCTGGATCTTTATGATAGAGACTTCCTTGACAGGGTTGTTATTCTCAAAAGTGATGTGCCCGGTCACGCAGTCCAGGTTGGTGGCAGCTATTTTGTCGATTATCGCCTGATAGGACTCTGGGGTCGCGCCAATTTCAACTCCGTCCTTCGATGCCTTTGCTATTGCGTCAAAGAGGATCAGCGCCGCGTCGTATCCAAGTGCCGCCAGTGAGTTCGGCGTGAGGCCGTAGTCGGCCTCATATCCCTTGCGGAAGTCTTGTACGATCTTCGATGGGTCGTCGTTGAAGTAGTGGTTCGCGAAATACATCCCGTCGAACACCGACGTATCGGCGCCCTCTATCTCCAAAACCCCGTCGGTGCCGTCTACTCCGAGGAAGGTGGACTTGATGCCGGCCTTCCTTCCCTGCGAGCAGATGAGATACACCTTGTTATAGTAGTCAGGCAGGAATATGACATCCGGCGCAAGGCTCGCGATGCTTGTTAGCTGCGCGTTGAAGTCGATATCGTCCGCCGCGTAGCTCTCCACACCGACAATCTTCAGGCCCGCCTTTTCAGCGCTCGCGATAAAAGCGTTATATAGCCCGGTGGAATACGCGTCCGATACGTTGTAAATTACCGCCGCTGTCTTCGCCTTCAGCCGCTCGAACGCGAAGCGCGCCATTGTCCCGCCCTGGAACGGATCTTCGAAGCAAGCGCGGAAGTAGTTCTTGCCATATTTGGTCACATCCGGGTGCGTAGCGGTGCCGGTGATGCCTGGGATGTTGTCGGCCACCGAGGCCTCCGCGACGCCGAATGTTGGGGAGCTGGTGACAGGCCCTATGAAGGCCGCGACCTGGTCGGCCGTGACCAGCTTGTTGTAGGCGTTGAGGGCCTCAGTCGGGTCGCCCTTGTCGTCGTAAATGATCAGCTCGATCTTCTGGCCGTCAATGCCGCCTGCCTCATTGAAGAGCTTTGTATACAGCTCAGCTCCGTTTTTTGCCGCTGTCCCATACACGGCTACGCCGCCCGTGAGCGGGGCGATGATGCCAATCCTGATCGGGCCGCCCGTTGCCCCGAACGCCGAGCCGCTTACACATAACGCCAAAACGAAGACCAAAGCGAGAATCTTTTTCATTTTACTCATAACCTCCTTAAAGTAATGTAGGTTTCCTCCACAAAACAGCCCCTCAGGGCTTGTTTGCTTCAAAAAACCAGAGTTAGAAATAATTGATGAACTCTACAGTCATTACTCTATATTGTCAATAAAGATTTGAACACAAAAATGTTAGTATATTGTGAGAGCGCCGCAAGTTGAGACGGAACAAAATGCTATTAAATATCGAATGTTTATCTACATTCCTGTTTGGAGTAGAAATTTTAAGAAAATCGCACATATTTCATGACTGGTGCGATTGATGACGCATATTGGCTTGGCCGTCACGCCGTTGATATGCAAGCCTATCTTAATCAAAATCAAAAAGATGACTGGCTGTTCTGGACTGTTCGAAGAATTGGGTTTAGAATGTGCCTTGTGATGATTTTGCTTTAAGTTGAATGAGATAAAATGGGGTTTTAAATATTGAGAGTTTATAAATCTTCTGGCAAATTGGCAAAATTGATGGATGGCACTAAGGTGAACTATGTTTAAAAACCTAAACCTGAAGACAAAAATATTCTTCCTGGTTACCCTCGTCGTAGTTGTGTCTTTCCTGGCAGTCACAGGGATAGTTTCCAACAGAAGCATTGAAATGGCGAGAAAAGACGCCTTCAGCCTGGCGGAGGAAACGGCGGAGAAATATAAGAACGAGATTAAAGCGGAGCTGCAGGGCGCCAGGGTGACGTCGGAGACTCTTGCGTCGGTGTTTGAAACGTTGAAAGATCATGGTCTCACCGACAGAGGGATGATGAATGATATCCTCAAGCACGCGCTCGCTCAAAAGGAGTATATAACCGCGTTTTGTATCGCCTATGATCCGAACGCGCTCGATGGTAAAGACGCGTTTTACGCCGGGAAAGAGCCTGAGCATGACGAAACGGGAAGATACACGCCATATTGGAATAAACTTGGAGGCAACATCGAGGTCGAGCCCTTATACGATGTAGATATAGCCGATTGGTACATAGTTCCCAGAGCCACGAAAAAAGAATACATCACCGACCCCTATCCATATCAGGTGCAGGGGCATTTCGTAATGTTGGCCAGCTTTGTCTTCCCCCTCATTCATGATGGGGAATTTATTGGCATCATTGCCTCCGACATTGTCCTCGATAAACTCCAGGAGATGGTGTTGCAGGTGAATCCTCGCGGACAGGGCGGATACACGGAAATTTTTTCAAATTCCGGCGGCATTGTGGCGCATCCCAACAAAGAGTATCTCGGAAAAGAATTGACGGAGACATTTATGTATGAGATGCTGATGTCTGATCCCTCTAAAATCAAGGAGGCTATACAAAACGCGAAAAAATATATAGAAAAAAATCCTGTTGCGGATCAGACGGATGAAGCTCAGGTCGAAAAATATGACAATCTCGTAAAGTTTACCCAGGATTTGGAGAAATACGCGGCGAATCCCAGCGTCTCAAAGCCGGATTTGGCGCTTTTGGCGCCGGAGATGGCCGTGGAGATGCTCGCGGTGGATGGCGCCAGGCTGCAATATGCGATTGCGGCGAAGGACGCCATCAAAAAAGGCGAGACGTACATTTCAGGCGGGACTGATTTTTATACGGTATATATCCCGATTAAGTTCAGCGAATCCACAAACCCATGGTCGGTCGCGGTAAGTATCCCAATGACCGAAGTTCTCAAGAACGCCAACGGCATCCGTAATTATGTCATCGGGGTGTCCATAATTTCAATATGCGTGATAGCCTTTCTCCTTTATCTCATCGCGACAAACGTCACAAAACCGATACTGGTGCTGGCAAATGCCGCTAAATCCTTCGGCGAAGGCAATTTTGAGGCGGAGGTGCCGAATATCCAGAGCAATGACGAAATAGGCGTCTTGTCCATGGCGTTCAAGGCCATGGCCGAAAAGATCAATGATCTTTTCAGAAAAATGCAGAATTACGCCAGTGAACTGGAAGAAAAAAATGATAATTTGAACAAGTTAAATGAATTGCTAGTTGTAGCAAAGGAACAAGCGGAGGGGTCGAGCCGGGCCAAGAGCGAGTTCCTTTCCAACATGAGCCATGAGATGCGCACGCCGATGAACGCCATCATCGGCATGACCACCATCGGCAAATCAGCCGCGGATACGGATAGAAAGAACTACGCTTTCGGAAAAATAGAGGAGGCTTCCACCCATCTGCTGGGTGTCATTAACGACATACTGGACATGTCGAAAATCGAGGCTAACAAATTAGAGCTTTCCCTCGCCGACTTCGATTTTGAAAAGATGCTCCAAAAGGTGGCAAATGTCGTCTGCTTCCGAGTGGACGAAAAACACCAGAGCCTCCATGTAGTCATCGATAAAAATATGCCGCGCAGGCTGGTCGGCGACGACCAGCGGCTGGCGCAGGTCATCACGAATCTGCTTTCCAACGCCGTGAAATTCACGCCGGAGGGGGGTTCCATCCGGCTGCGCGCCAGTTTTGTGAAAGAAGAAAACGGCCTCTGTACCATTCAAGTCGAGGTGACCGACACTGGGATAGGCATAAGTGAGGAACAGCAGGCGCGTCTGTTTAAGTCTTTCCAGCAGGCGGACAGCAGCACGTCCCGCAATTTCGGCGGGACAGGGCTTGGACTCGCCATCTCAAAGCGCATCGTCGACCTGATGGGCGGGCAGATTTGGATCGAGTCTGCGCTTGGCAAGGGCGCTACGTTTTTCTTTACCCTACAGGCGGAGCGTGGTCAGACGGACAAACAAAGCATACTTTCCCCCGGCGTGAACTGGAAAAATGTCAAGGTGCTCGCGGTGGATGACGACCCCGAAACTCTGGAATATTTTAAAGAAATAGCGTCTCGGTTTGGCTTTATCTGCGATGTGACCGCAAGCGGAGCGGAGACGATCGAGATGATCGAGCGGGGCAAATTACATGATATTTACTTTATCGACTGGAAAATGCCAGGCATGAACGGCATCGAGCTTTCAAGGAAAATAAAAGAGCGGCACACCGGCAATTCGGTCGTTACGATGATCTCCTCTATGGAATGGGGCGTAATCGCGGACGATGCGAAGGCGGCCGGCGTGGACAGGTTCCTTTCGAAGCCCCTGTTCCCCTCTTCCATCGTCGACTGTATCAACGAGTGTCTTGGCGCAGGCGATTTGCCCGCGAAGAATGCGGGGTCGGGCAAGGCCGATGCGTTCGCCGGCTATTGTGTGCTGTTGGCCGAGGACGTTGAAATCAATCAGGAAATCGTGTTGACACTGTTGGAGCCTACGGAATTGGAAATCGACTGCGCGGAAAACGGTGTGGAAACCCTCCGAATGTTCAGCGAAAATCCCGACCGCTACTACATGATTTTCATGGACGTTCAAATGCCTGAGATGGATGGGCTGGAAGCTACCCGCCGCATCCGGGCGCTCGACACGCCAAAGGCGAAAACCATACCCATTATCGCAATGACGGCCAACGTATTCCGCGAGGACATCGAAAAATGTATCGAGGCCGGCATGAACGGCCACATTGGCAAGCCGCTGGACTTTGACGAGGTGCTTGACAAACTGCGCGAATATTTGCCGGAAGATGCCAATTGATAGTGAACTATGCCGATAAGCAGGCGTCAGGCGGCGCGGTCAGGTGGATCTATCTGGCAACGGCTGTAATTGTGCTTCTTTTTGCCGGCGTCATCTATGCCTGGTCAATCCTGAAAGCGCCTTTAGCGGCCGAGTTCGGATGGAGCCAAGGCGCGCTCGGATTGAATTATACGGTCATGATGTGCTGTTACTGTCTCGGCGGCATGGTGGGCGGCGCCCTTATCAGGCGCTTCCCTATCAGGGTGATATTCATTTTTGCCGGCGTCCTTGTGGGCGGCGGATTCTATCTGTCCTCGTCGATAAGCGGCCGAAGTATCATTTCACTGTATATTTCCTATGGCGCGTTGTGCGGCCTTGGCATCGGAATCGTCTACACCGTCGTTATTTCGGCCGTCGGTGAATGGTTCCAGGATAAACGCGCCACTGCTTCAGGCATAATGCTGATGGGATTCGGGGCCGGAAGTCTGATTCTGGGTTCCATCGCCGGTAATATGATTAAAAGCGTCGGCTGGCGCTCTACTCTATCCACAATAGGCGTCTCGGTCCTGATCGTTTTCTGCGTAGGTTCGTTCATTATAAAGGCTGCCGACCCAAGCGGGGCTTCTTTCGCAAACGTTCGCAAGAACGGCGGCGGCGCGCGTGAATACACCACCAGGGAGATGCTGCATCGGGTCTCGTTCTGGAAATTTTACATTTTCTCAGTTCTGATAGCGACGGTCGGCTCATGCGTCATAAGCATGGCAAGGGATGTGGCGTTATTTGTCGGCACAGAGGAGTCGGTCGCCGTAACGCTTACAGGCCTCCTGTCTGTGTGCAACGGGGCAATCAGGATTGTGATCGGTATTGTTTTCGACAGATTCGGAAGACGCGTCGCAATGCTGGTTACTTGCCTTCTGACTATCATTGCCTCGTCCGCCATGCTTGGGGCGACGATGATTGGGTCATTTGTCCTGTTGGTCGTCGGCATAGTCCTGACAGGCGCATCTTATGGATGTTTGCCGACCCTCTCGTCTGGGTTCATCAGTTCGGCATACGGGGCCGGGAATTTCCCCATGAACTTCAGCATATCCACGACAATGCTGCTCTTTGCGTCCTTTGCGGCCCCAATTGCAGGGTGGATGACAGGAACCGCCGGAGGCTACCCGGCGGCGTTCATCTCGCTCCTGGTCCTCTCCTTTGTGGGAACCGCAATCAGCATGTCCTTGAAGGAGATTTAAAGATTAAAACCCTGATTGACACCGCATCCCCATCCTGTTTTAGCCTGCTTTACCACGCGGCCACGCAGCCGTCCGTGCGGGGTTCTGTCGCGCCGACAAGAGTTCCTTGTTCCGTTCGGAGGATCATTTCGCCGCGCCCGAACGAAGTAGGGTCCTCCTTCACTATTATGTCGTGTCCCCTCGACGCGAGGTCGAGGGCTATATGGTTAGGGACGCCTTGCTCGAGTTCGACAGTTCTTTTGTTAGTCCACTGCCATCTTGGCGCGTCCAGTGCCTCCTGGGGGTTCATTGCGAAGTCTACCAGGTTCGTTACCACCTGAACGTGGCCCTGAGGCTGCATGAAGCCGCCCATAACCCCGAACGGGCCTATCGGTTTCCCGTCCTTTGTCAAAAATCCGGGGATTATCGTGTGGTACGGTTTTTTCGACGGGGCCAGGCAGTTCGGCGATTCTGGGTCGAGGTTGAAGTTGCTGCCTCTGTTTTGCAGAGCGATGCCGAGGCCTGGGACCACGAGTCCTGAGCCGAAGCCCATGTAATTGCTCTGGATCATCGATACCATGTTGCCGTCTTCGTCAGCGGTGCAGAGGTAGACTGTGCCGCCCTTAGCCGGCGGCGTTCCCGGCTCTGGATCGAGAGCTTTTTCGCCTATCAGCGCCCGCCTGTCCGCGGCATAAGCCTCTGAGAGCAGCTCCGCGGCCGTATATTTCATGAAACGAGGATCGGCCACATGTTTCCTGGTGTCCACAAAAGCCAGCTTCATCGCCTCTATCAGCCTGTGGTACGTTGGCGCGTATTCGCGCGAGCCGGAGAAATCGAAACCCTTCAGAATCCCGAGCGCCATGAGAGCGCTTATGCCATGTCCGTTCGGCGGAATCTCCCATACGTCGTATCCCCTGTAGTTGATCATGATGGGCTCTACCCACTCAGGGCGGTACTCCGCCAGATCATCCCCTGACAGCCACGCGCCGTAACGCCTTGCGTATTCGTCGATCCGCTCCGCCAGGCGCCCCCTGTAGAACTCTTCCGCGCCGCTCCTCGCTATGGCCTCCAGTGCGCTGGCGTGTCCTCCCGACCTCCATAACTCTCCCGGAGACGGCGCCCTGCCGTTCGGGCAGAAAGTGTCAAACCATGGCTTGAACTCTTCGCCCGAACACTCTCTCGAATATTTGGCGTGGGCGTTTGTCCAGGCTTTCGCCGTTGAGGGGGCGACGGCGTGCCCATGCTCGGCGTAGGATATGGCCGCTGCCATGGACTCGGTGAGGGGCAGCCTGCCGAACTCACTTGCGAGCGCTGCCCAGCATGATGGGGCGCCGGGCACTGTGACGGCATACCAGCCCAGAGTTGGAATCTGCTTGAAGCCCGCCGAAAGGAGCTCGGACGCATTGGCGGCTTTTGGCGAGAAACCACTGGCGTTGAGGCCTCTAAGTTTGCCATTGAACCACACTAGCGCGAACGCGTCGCTCCCTATGCCATTTGAGGTTGGTTCCACGACAGTCAAGCACGCGGCGGCCGCGATCGCGGCGTCCACCGCGTTGCCGCCCCTCTTCAATATATCCAGCCCCGCCTGGGCCGCGAGCGGCTGGCCGGTAGCGACCATTCCACGCGAACCGTACACGACGCTGCGTCTCGACGGGTATCTGTAATTCAACGCGTTGAACTCCATCTGTATCACTCCTTGGAAAAATGTTTCAGCGTGATTATGGATCCGCTGAACCGACGTAGAGTTTAATCTATACTTCAGAGATATTCAACTGAGCTGAGGCGGAACGGGTTGCGCCAGAATCGATGAGGAGATCGAGGCGAGGTTTAAAATATTAAAATGGTTTCATCGTGAACCTGGTTTTTCCGAAATATTTTCGAAATTATCCCATCAAACCTTGACAGGGACAGAATACGCTGATAAGATATTTCGGTGCTTCTGCGCTCAGGGGGTAGTGTGTCCTTGTATTGCGCTGTTTAAACGATTAATCTCTTTAATTATGTATATACGAGCGATTCAGGCGCTTTTAAATTCTGACTATTTGAGGAAGGGGGAAATAATTTGCCAAGTATACAACAGCTCATCCGGCATGGCCGAAAGGACAAGAGAACCCGTTCGACCGCGCCTGCCCTGCAGGAAAATCCACAGCGCAGGGGTGTGTGTACCCGTGTTTACACAGTTACCCCGAAGAAGCCAAACTCGGCCCTTCGCAAGGTGGCGCGCGTGCGCCTTACAAACGGGATAGAGGTCACGGCCTACATTCCGGGCATAGGGCACAATCTCCAGGAGCACTCCGTGGTCCTGGTAAGGGGCGGTCGCGTCAAGGACTTGCCAGGAGTTCGCTACCACATAATCCGCGGTACGCTTGATTGCGGCGGCGTGGAAAATCGCAAGCAAAGTCGCTCGAAGTATGGCGCCAGAGCTCCCAAGAAGTAGAGCGGGCGTCTTTTTTGATCAAAATGATCAGCTAGTTAGAGAGGAGTATGATTAATGCCGCGCAAAGGGCATGTTAAGCCTAGGATTACTCCACCCGATTCGGTGTATTCCAACGCTTCGATATCAAAGTTCGTTAATTGCCTTATGTTGGATGGAAAGAAAAGCCTTGCCGAGCGGATATTTTACGGAGCGCTCGATATAGCGGCTCAAAAGCTCAGTATCGAGCCTGTCGAGGTCTACGAGAAGGCGATGAACAACGTACGCCCTCAGATAGAGGTTCGTCCCAGAAGGGTCGGGGGCGCCACATATCAGGTGCCTGTCGAAGTTCGGCCTGATAGGGCGCAGGCCCTTGCCATCCGCTGGATAATACAGTACTCCCGCTCGCGAAAGGGCATCCCGATGGTTGAGCGCCTTGCCCGCGAGTTGATCGACGCCTGTAAGGGCGAGGGCGGTTCCGTCAAGAAGCGGGAGGATACTCACCGCATGGCCGAGGCGAACAGGGCATTCGCGCATTATCGCTGGTAGATCGGTTTAATGAGAAGAGCGTTGAACGCCGGCGTTAAGGCGGCAGAATCAGACGGGGAAGAATTTTAAATGGCAAAGAGTGATCTTGCAATTATTCGTAATATAGGCATAGCCGCGCATATAGACGCAGGGAAGACCACCACGACCGAGCGAATCCTTTTTTATACGGGCCGCAAACATAGGCTCGGAGAGGTTCACGAGGGTGCGGCGACTATGGACTGGATGGAGCAGGAGCGCGAGCGTGGAATCACGATTACATCCGCCGCTACGACGTGTCACTGGGGCAATTGCCTTATCAATATAATTGATACGCCCGGGCACGTGGATTTTACTGTCGAGGTAGAGCGCTCCATGCGAGTGCTCGACGGGGCCGTGTCCGTCTTCTGCGCGGTCGGAGGGGTGGAACCCCAATCCGAGACGGTGTGGAGGCAGGCAGACAAATATCGCGTTCCGAGGGTTGCCTTCATAAACAAGATGGACAGGGTAGGCGCGGATTATATGTCCGTAGTGGGCGAGATGAGGACCAGGCTGGGCGCAAAGGCTGTGCCGATTCAGATACCGATAGGGGTCGAGGACGGCTTCGTGGGCATGGTGGACCTCGTCGAGTTCAAGGCTATCGTCTATGAGGACGATCTGGGCCAGGAGTTCAGAAAGGCCGATATTCCGCCTCAGCTTTTGGAGGAGGCGAAATCCATGCGCGATTCAATGCTGGAGTCCCTCTCCGACTATGACGATGACATAATGAACCTCTTTCTCGAAGGGGAAGATGTGTCCGCCGAACTCGCGAAGAGCGCTCTTCGCAAGAATACGATATCCCTCGCGATCGTTCCTGTACTCTGTGGGTCCGCCTTCAAGAATAAAGGCGTTCAACCGCTCCTTGACGCTGTAGTGGATTATCTTCCAAGTCCACTCGACCTCCCGCCGGTCTATGGCGTACACCCTGAGGACGAAGAGCGGGAAGTCCTGGTGACTCCTGACGAAGATGCGCCATTTGCGGCCCTTGCCTTTAAGATAATGGTCGATCCTTTCGTGGGACGTCTGGCCTTCTGCCGGATCTACTCCGGCAACATCTCCAACGGAAGCTCGGTCTACAACTCCACGACCCACAAGCGCGAGCGCATCGGACGAATCCTGCGGATGCACGCGAACAAGAGGGAAGAGCTGGAGAGCGTCGGAGCTGGGATGATTGTGGCAATCCCTGGGCTGAAGCTGGTTCGTACAGGCGACACCATCTGTTCTGAGAATTTTCCTGTGGTGCTGGAGAACCTTGTGTTCCCTGAGCCAGTCATAGATCTCGCGGTCGAACCCATGAGCAAGGCTGATCAAATAAAGCTCGCCAAGGGCCTCGAAGCCCTCTCCGAGGAGGACCCGACATTCAGGGTCTCAGTTAACGAGGAGAGCGGCCAGACCATAATTGCTGGGATGGGCGAGCTTCATCTGGAGATAATAGTGGACAGGCTGAAGCGGGAGTTCAACGTAGAGGTCAAGGTAGGCCGTCCTCAGGTTGCGTACCGCGAGGCAATAAAGACTTCGGCACGCGCGCAGGGCAAGTTTGTGAGGCAGAGCGGCGGTCACGGGCAGTACGGAGACGTAGTGCTGGAGATAGAACCGCTTGAGGGGAACAAGGGTTACGAGTGGGTCGATAAGATATTTGGCGGCACGATACCGAAGCAATTTGTACCATCTGCCCAAAAGGGTGTCGAGGAGGCAATGAACAACGGTATCCTCGGTGGGTATCCTGTAATAGGTGTGAAAGTCACGATAGTCGACGGCAGCTATCATGAGGTCGACAGCTCCGACATGGCGTTCCGCATAGCCGGTTCTATGGCGTTCAAGGAGGCCATGAAGGCCGCGGGCCCAGTTCTCATGGAGCCTGTGATGAGTGTCGAGGTCGTGATGCCTGAGGAGTACATGGGCGACGTCATAGGGGATCTTTCTTCCAGGCGCGGCAAGGTCGAGGGCATGGGTGTCCGCGCCAACGCGCGGGTCGTGAAAGCCTACGTCCCCCTCTCAGAGATGTTCGGATATGCGACGGATCTGCGCAGCAAGACTTCGGGCCGAGCGTCATATACCATGACTTTCGATCATTACGAGGAGGTATCTCGCGACGTAGCCGACAAGCTGCTGAAGCGATAAATTTATACAAGATAAAGGGTCCGGGGGTCTCCCGGCGGCGTCTGGGACGGTCCCCACGACCAAAGTGACGATAATTTATTTAGGAGGCAAGAGAGATGGCAAAGGAGAAATTCGAGAGGAATAAGCCGCACCTGAACATAGGCACGATAGGCCACATCGACCACGGCAAGACGACATTGACCGCGGCGATAACAAA
>JAITNX010000141.1 GCA_031290235.1 Synergistaceae bacterium
GCTGATGCAGGATCTGCACGATATTGTCAATATCAGGCGCAAAGACAGTATGCGCGAATTACTCCATATCTTTGCCGCCTGGTCAAGCAAATTGATGGATTTATCCGGCATCGGCGGGAAATTGGAGTTAAACCACCAAACTCTCAAAAGCTACATCAATTACCTGGAGTCGCTTTATCTCTTCGAGCGCCTTCCAGCTTGGACGCAGACGGACTATCAGCGCGTTGGACAGCGGGAAAAAATATTCGCGACAGACACAGGGCTGATGGCGGCTCTTTTGGATTGGCGTTTGGAAGAAGTCCTGCTCGATGCTGACCGCTCGGGGAAGATCGTAGAGACATTGGTGTTTAACGAACTGTCCGCCCAAACCTCTCTTAATCGTGAATACCAGCTATATCACTATCGAGATCGCAATAACCACGAAATTGATTTCCTGGTCAAAAACAGCAGTGGGCACATTTTAGGGATCGAGGTCAAGGCTGGCTCGAGGATCTCACTGAAAGAATATGCGCGACATTTGGAATTTTTCAGGAATAATTTGGCCAAAGAAAATTCATTCACTGGCATCGTCCTTTATACAGGCAAAGACACTCTGCCTTTGGGAGAAAATATTTTCGCGGTCCCACTCGCTTTCATGTGGCAATAAGGATTTTCCTTTGCAGGCATACCACGTCTCGCTACTTACGTGGGATGCCTGCCGCGGCGAACCTCTTCTCTATTATGTTTATTTCCTTGGCGGAGAGCAATCCACGCGCCTTTGCCTTTTTATACTCCTTGAGGAGCTGGGCCCTCCAGTCCTTGCCGAGCAGCTTTGGGGCAAGCCTCACGGCTTTATCGGCCATGTACTCGAAGTACCGGCTCGTCGTGGCCCACGAGCCATTCCTTCCCTTCTGCAGCGAGGAAAAATATCCCCACATAGTGTCGGAGTGCTTAGCCGCCAAGGGATAGTCGTTTGTTATCTTTCTCCTGTAGTCGTTCAAGAAATCCGTCAGGGATGAGTACGAACGAAAGTAAGACACCCTGCTGACGGTCTTCCCCCCGACCTCCTCCTTTGAACTCTTCTTGACGGCCGGTTTCTTCGCCTTGAGCCAGTTTTTATCGGCCTTTATCCCGGCCCCGTTCTTGGCGGTCTTCCATAGGACGGATGTCCAAAACCCAGTCTCGTGCGCGCTGTGGCATGTCGCGGCAAAGGCGTTGATGTTGTCCAGCTTCTTGGCGTGCTTATAGAATTCCTCAGCAGTCTCGGCATACGAAACCCCCAAGTTGAAACAGACAAAGATAAACGCCGTCGCAAAAATCAAACGCAAAAACCTGACCATGCGCGACCCTCCACATCCGTATAAATTTTTAGATGCCGCAGCTGAGATTATCCTTATAAAGTCAGTCGATCAGCCTCGCGATATCCATAAAAGTAACTATCGCTATCAGAGCCAGCAGCATCACCAATCCGACTATGTGTATGCGGTTCTCCCACTTCTCAGGGAACTTGCGGCCAGAGATCATCTCGCCCAACACGAACACCAGCCTGCCGCCGTCCAAGGCTGGCAGCGGAAGAAGGTTGAGCAGGCCCAAATTCAAGTTTATCACAGCGAGGAAAGTGATAAAGGTCCAAAATCCCTGCCGGGCCGCGTCTCCAGCCATAACAGCTATCCCAACCGGGCCCGCTATGTCTGCCCCCACCGCGCCTGTGATCATCTGCCAAAGGCCACGAAGGATATCGACGCTCATCTGCCAGCAGTAGCCCATCCCACCGGTCAGAGCTGCCGCTATGGAGTATCTCACTCGGCCAGGCTGAACGCCCCACAGCCTCGCGTTCTGCTTTTCGCTGAATGGGATGCGGCCCTCCAATGTTAGCCGCTCTCCGTCGCGCTCCACGACCACGCTCACTTCGTCGGCATCGACGTCCTGAAGCGTGGCACGAATCTCGGGCCACGCGTTTATAGCGGTCCCGTTTATCGAGACCACCTTGTCGCCCGGGAGCGCTCCCATTTCGGCCGCGGGATATCCCTCCATGAGCCTTCCGACAACGGGGGACTTGAAATCTATGACGCCGTATCCAGCCAGCAGCACGGTGGTCAGCAGCCACGCCAGCACTATGTTGGCGAACGCGCCTCCCGCTATGATGACGAACCTCTCCCATGCTTTCCGTATGGGAAAAGACCTGGTCGGGTCCGGCTCGTCCTCCGGCAGCGGCTCATCCTCGTCGCCCTCCATCCTCACGAAACCTCCGATAGGAAATGCCCGTATCGCCCATAGCACACCGTTCCTGCGCCGCGAGAATAGTCGGGGACCCATCCCGAAAGCGAACTCGTGCACCTGCACGTTACGCCAGACGGCAGCCAGATAATGCCCGCCCTCATGTATTACCACACACACTCCTATAACCAACAGAAACGACAGCAGACTAATCAATTTAGCATTATCCTCCTATTGCTGAACAAATTTCCCTCGCCATTCGCGCCCCGTCTGAAATGAGTTCTATCGCGTCCTCCAGGGAACGTGGCCGCGGACCTGAATATCGCTCTAACACAAGCCCTATTATATTTGAAATGGCGAGAAATGGAATACTTCCCTTGAGAAATGCGCCAACCGCGACCTCATCGGCCCCTATCAGCAGCGGAGGACAGGCGCCTCCACTGCGGCCGGCATCGAGGACCAGCCCGAAGCATGGGAATCTCCTCGCCTCGATCTCCTGAAACTCAAGCTCCCACTCGCCAACCGGAGGGATTGAAAATTCCTCCTCGTTTCCCAGAGGCAGACGCTCCGGCCAGGCGAGAGCCGCCGCGGACGGCATTCTCATGTCGGGACGCGAGAAGAGAAACTTCATGGTCGCGTCTGAGAAGAGAACGAGTCCGTGTACTAAAGATCTCGGGTGGATAACGGCCCCGACCCTATCGGCCGGCTGGGAGAAGAGCTGCATGGCCTCTATACATTCAATCCCCTTGTTCACGAGAGTGGCGGAGTCTATAGTGATCTTGGCTCCCATCGCCCACACCGGATGTTTAAGGGCGTCCTCCGGGCGCACCTCGCCCATCCTCTCCAGCGGCCATTCCCTGAACGGGCCGCCGGACGCGGTGAGAATTATCCTCGCCACATCGCTCTTCGGTTCGTCCCTGAGACATTGCCATATCGCGCTGTGCTCGCTGTCCACCGGTCTAAGCTGGTCAGGCCGTTTTACCAACGGCATTACCCAGGGTCCGGCCGCCACAATGCTCTCCTTGTTGGCCAAGGACACATCCTTGTCCGCAATCAGGGCGCACTGAAGCGCGCCTATCGCGCCAGTGCCGGATGACGCGAACGCGATGTGGTCCGTCTCAGGCATCCTCGCGATCTCCGCCAGGCCGTCCGCGCCGGCTAATAGTTCTATTCCAGCTCTCTCGAACGAGGACAGAGCCTCGGGGGAAGGGTCGGCGAGGCAAGCTCGGCGCGCGCCGAATTTTACTGCCAGTCCAAGGAGGGCTTCGGCGTTTGACCCAGCGGCGAGCGACGTCACCTCGAATCGGTCCGGGAACCTCGCGCATATATCGAGTATGGAGGTCCCGACGCTGCCTGTGGCGCCTATGACCGCCACCCTCTTCCTCTCTGCCATCAGCTTATCACCTCGAATATGAAAAACGAGAGGGCGGCGTTTATGAGGATGCTGTCGAAACGATCGAGAAAGCCCCCATGCCCAGGTATGACGTTTCCAGAGTCCTTGACCCCCGCCTCGCGCTTGAGGACCGATTCCCCAAGATCGCCTATCTGCCCGGCAACGCCGCAGAGGATGCCTATCAGAAACAGGGGCATCGGCGGGAACTCGAGCACGAGCGGCAGCAAAGCCCCGCAGGCGATGCTCGACATCAGCCCAAACCAGAAACCCTCCCAACTCTTGTTTGGGCTGACCCTGAAGGCGAATGGAGTGCGCCCCATCAGGCGGCCGCCCAAGAAAGCCCCAACATCACAGCTCCATGTACAGCAAAAAATAGTGAGCAGGAATATGAATCCCCAGGTCTCGGAGCGTATCGATATCATAAAGCTCCACGGCAGGATTATATAGACCATCCCGGAGAGGGTGCCACCCATGTTGTAGAGCGCAAAACTCTGTCCCGAGGACTGTCTCCTTACCACCTCCGTAAAGAGCACGAGAAACGCCACGACTGCCAGCACTGAGAGAGTGACGGCGTAGCTCAGCCCAAGCGAGACCGAGATCAGCATCAGCAGCCCTCCGGCGAGGCCCCATGCCCTGGAGATCTTGAATTTCGAATACATCATGCTGTACAGCTCCCAGAGCGACCCAATGGCGATTATCGACGCCACCGCCGACCAGATCAGCCCTCCCTCGTATATGCCTCCGAGCAGCAGAGCGCCGACGATGGCGCTCCCGAGCAAGCGCTTCAGCATCTCGTTCACCGCGTCCTTGCCGCCGAACCTCGCCCTTATGCCAGACGGAGGCTTATGCAGCGCCATAACGCCTATCCCTCTCCGCGTAGCTGTCAAGGGCCCTCTTGAGTTCTTCTCTGCCGAAGTCCGGCCAGTACATGTCGGAGAAGAAATACTCGCTGTACGCGCTCTCCCAAAGCCAAAAGTTGCTTATCCTAAGCTCTCCGCCGGTCCTGATCAGAAGGTCGGGGTCGGGCACGTCTGGCGCGTACAGGCGATTCCTCAGCATCTCCTCCGTTATCGGCCCATCCGGGTTCGACTTGACGAGGCTGGTCACTGCGTCCAGGATCTCCTGCCGACCGC
This sequence comes from Synergistaceae bacterium, assembly GCA_031290235.1. Taxonomy (GTDB): domain Bacteria; phylum Synergistota; class Synergistia; order Synergistales; family Synergistaceae; genus JAIRWR01. Next base: position 4,723 of record JAITNX010000141.1, read on the forward strand.
CGTAGTTGACGCAAAAAATTACGTCGATTTCCGAGTTCCCGCGGGTGCGCTCCTCAGCGTCGGTCACTATCCTCAATATATCGTCGGGAAACGCGTTCAATTGGCCGACGAAGCGCACCCGGGCGCCGCGCTTGTGCATCTGGCTTATCTTTCCCTTCAGGTAATAGCGAAAGAGTCCCATCAGGCCCTGCACCTCGCTGGAGGCCCTCTTCCAGTTCTCTGTAGAGAAGGCATATACCGACAGATACCTGATGCCCAGATCCTTTGCGTTGTCTATCGTCCGTTCGAGGGCCTTCATCCCAGCCTGGTGCCCAATGACCCTGGGCAGGCCCCTTTTCTTGGCCCATCGCCCGTTGCCGTCCATCACTATCGCCACGTGCCTCGGCAATGAGAAATCTCCCCCGCCGCCGCTCTGGTCGCTGCCAGTCCCTCGTTCTGAATCAGTCAAAGCGCACTCCCTCCAGTTCGCCCGTAGCTTTGACGCTCTCCCACTGCCTTTTGACCTCCTGGATGTCGATCCACGAAAGGTGCTTGGGGCTGCCCTGCTTCTTGGCGTCCGCGAATCGCAGGAGGTAGCTGGGGTGAAACATCGGCATTACGGCCACTCCCCGCCAGTTGAACCAGCGCCCTCTGAGCTTCGATATGCCCTCCGTCGTCTTGAGGAGCCACTTCGTCGGCGACGATCCCAGCAATACTATTATCGCCGGACGTATCAGCAGTATCTGCGTCTGCAGTATGGGATCGCAGGCCGCCGACTCCTCCGGGAGCGGGGCTCTGTTGCCAGGCGGCCTGCATTTTACTATATTGGTTATGTACACATCTTTCCTGTCTATGCCGGCGGCGTTCAGTATCTGTGTCAGAAGCTGCCCAGCCTTGCCGACGAATGGAAGCCCTTGCTCGTCCTCGTTCTCGCCGGGTCCCTCGCCTATGAACATCAAGCTGGCGCTCTCATTACCGTCCCCGAAGACCACCGAATTGCGGGTGGACCCCAGGACACACCCCGAACAGACCATCGCCCTCCGCCTGCACTCCTCCCAAACAAGCCGGGAGGCCCCTGCTCTCTCATCTCGCGACAACCCAAAAATCTCTTCCCCATCCATCGACACCACTCATTTCGAGAAATCCACGCCAACGACGTTCACATTGACGTTATGCACCCCCAGCCCGCTGAAGTAGCGGATGCTGCGCGCAACCCTCTGCCTGACCATCTCCGATACCGCGATTATGCTCCTGTCACCCGGGGTAGCCTTTATGTCGAGGTCTATGCACAACTCGTCCTCCGATGTGGAGTATACCCGAGCGACCGGCTTGCCGCGAACCTGGAGGACCCTTGACGCCGCGTACGAAGCGAGCTGCTCTATGGCCTCCGGCTCTATGCGCACCTCGCCGTAAAAGCTGAACGGAGGACGGACTATCGTCTTCTCGCCCTCGTAAGGAGCTTTCGTCCTCCACAACACCCTAAGGCGGCCGACCATCTTGCCCGCGAAGTTCTTGCGCACCAGGACGTGTGAAACCGGTATTACGTGCTGGCCCTTGCTATGCCTCTCCTTGCGGGCCCTTGCTATCTCCTCCGGAGTCGCAACCTCTTCGATGTGAATTACCCGCGATGGCGCCGGCAGCTCCAGTTTCCTGATTATTCTCTCGACCATCCCTTCGGAGGTCGCTATAATCATTATTGAGCAGTGCGGGACGCTCCTGAAGAAATCCATAACAGCCTTGCGGTGATCGTCGTACTCGAACATCGCCCTTCTGATGGCCTTGATCTGATTTCGCTCCGCCTTCGCGCTCCGGCCCGCCACTATCGTCGTTCTCCTTATAACGAGGCCGTCATCTATTATATAGTCCGCGTCAAGGAAATCGGCGACGAACTGCGCGCGCTGGCTTTTGCCGGTGCCAGCCGCACCTACGAAGGCGTAAACCTTTATGCCTACGTATGTCTGGTTGACGGCGGCGGATGGCACGGCTCAAGCCTCCTCCGCGTCTGGAAGCAGCTCCATTTCGGCCCCAAGCGAGGTCATCTTCATCATCAGCGACTCGTATCCCCTCCACACGTGATTCAGCGAGTTGACTATGGTCTCGCCATCCGTTGCGAGACCCATCAGTATCAAAGCGGCCCCGGCCCTGAGGTCCGAGGCGCGAACCTCCGCGCCGGAGAATTGAGAGACTCCGGTTATGACCACAGTGTTTCCCTGCATATCGAGCTTGCACCCCATGCGTTTGAACTCAGAGACGTGGACATAGCGGGAGTCGAACACGCTCTCCTGTATGACGCTCGTCCCGTCAGCCATGGAAAGGGCCGCCATTATCTGGGGCTGGAGGTCTGTCGGGAACCCTGGGTACGGAAGGGTTTTGAGGGTGACGCCCTTCCAGCGCCGGTCCCTGCACGAGACCGACACAGAGTCGGCAAAGACGCAGACAGGGATGCCCGCCTCCTCGAGTTTTACTATCAGGGCCTCCAGGTACTCGGGATTTATCCCGTTCACCGTGACGTCGCCCCTGGTCATTACGCCGGCCAAAAGGTACGTGCTTGCCTCGATGCGGTCCGGTATTATCCTTATCGACGATGATTCGAGATCCTTAGTCCCATCCACGCGGATGGTCCCGGTGCCATCTCCCTCGATGCGGGCGCCCATCCCGCGCAGGGCCTGTGCCAGGTTGATTATCTCCGGCTCTTTCGCGGCGTTCTCTATGACGGATTCTCCCGGCGTCATGGCGGCCGCCATGAGGATGTTCTCCGTCGCTCCGACCGACGGAAAGTCGAACTCTATTCTCGTGGCCTTCAGTCCGTTAGTCCTCGCGTGAACTGAACCATGCTCCAGATCGATTTCAGCCCCCATTTTCGCGAGCGCCTTCAGGTGAAAATCTATCGGCCTGCTGCCGATCGCGCAGCCTCCTGGGAGCGGAAGCACGGCCCTGCCGCAGCGCGCGACCAGAGGCCCCAACACCAGCGACGACGCGCGCATTTTTCTAACGAGGTCTGCCGGCGTCTCCCATCTCAGATCTTCTGGCACGTCTATCGTCATGCGGCCGTTCTCGAACTCTACACCGGCCCCAAGGCAGCGAAGCAATCCTGCCATGGTATGTATGTCCTGAAGGTCGGGCACCCTGTCGAGAGTGAGCCTGCGGCCCCTCAGGAGCAGGGCTGACGCCATAACAGGCAGAGCCGCGTTCTTGGCCCCCTGCGCGACTACGCCGCCGGACAGCGCCCTCCCGCCACGAATGATCATCCTCTCACTCAAACAGCTCAAAAATATGTCACTCCAGTCATGATCAAGAACGTAATACAATTATAACCTAAAAAGGACACCCCGCCCTATATCGCAAGCTTATGGACGCCGGACAGGGCATCCGCTATCTTTGCGGAGGCAGTGCCATCCCCGAATGGATTCCCGTCGCACCTCGCCACGATCTCGGCGTAGGCCGCGGGATCGGAAAGCAATCTGTCCGCCTCGGCCATTATCAGTGATTTATCCGCCCCCACCAAAACGCCGCTGCCGTGCTCTATTGCCTCGGGGCGCTCCGTTACGTCGCGCAGTATCAAAACAGGCTTGCGAAGAGCTGTGGCCTCCTCCTGCACCCCGCCGCTGTCGCTCAGAATCAATTTGCAGCTGTTGATTGCCCAGACAAAGTCGGGATAATCGAGCGGATCGCAAAGTATGACGCCAGGGGCCTTCCCCAGGATACGTGATATCGTATCCCTGACGACCGGGTTTTTGTGCATCGGAACGAGCGCCCTGTAGGCGCCGTGCTGCCGCAAGATCTCCAGCAGGGCTTCGCAGATTCGCTCCAGCGGCACTCCCCAGGACTCGCGCCTGTGAGCCGTCAGCAGAATGAAGGGAACGCCGTGAAGCAGCTGCGACATGCAGGACTCCTTCGGGGCCGAGACACACTTTATCGTCCTGTGCAGCGCGTCTACAACCGTGTTTCCAGTAACTCGGATTTCATCCGCCGGGACGCCCTCGCTAACCAGATTCCGCCTTGCCAGTTCTGTCGGGGCAAACCACAAAGAAGCTATTCTGTCGGTCAGCACCCGGTTCATCTCCTCCGGGAAGGGACTGGACATGTCGTGGCTCCTGAGTCCAGCTTCGACGTGCCCGACCGGGATCCTCCTGTAAAATGCCGCCATCGCGGCTGAAAGAGTTGTCGTAGTATCGCCGTGAACAAGGACTACGTCCGGCCTGTCCGCGTCGAGGGTTCCGCCGACCCCCTGAAGGACGGCCGAGGCTATGTAATCCAGAGTCTGTTCCCTCCTCATTATGCCGAGGTTGACGTCGGCGGTGAGCGAGAAATAATTAAGTGCCTGATTCAGCATCTCGGCGTGCTGTCCAGTCGCGATCACACGCACCGAAAATCCGCCCCTGGCCCTCAGTTCAAGGATGACAGGGGCCATCTTTATGGCTTCCGGGCGAGTGCCTATGACCACGTCAACCTTCATTTCGGCTTCGTGTTTTTTTTTAGCTATCTGCATCGCCATCGTCCTCTTCAGAATATATAATCAAAGTCATTGACAGTATGAGAGTACATAGTAGCCGGCCCTCACCAGCGCGGCATGTACCGCTACAAGAAGACAGAGTACCTGCCACTTTAAAAGGTGAATGTCCAGCAACAGATGATGCGCGTGTCTCCTGTCAGGGTGAAATGGCGACTGCCCCTTCAGCATTCGGCGCATCATAACGGCGATGGTATCCACCACTGGGACGCCGCCTATCAGCAGAAGGACGATCACCATGACCGCCGCGTTCATGCCGAAGAACCTCGGATATACATCCCAGGCGAGGTGCGACGAACAGACATATCCCAGGAGCGTAGCGCCGCCGTCACCCAGAAAAGTCCTGGCCCTCGGGAAATTCCACAGCAGCACCCCAGCTATGAGTCCGCAGAACGGCAGCCACGTATACGGATTACCGCCCCTGTAGGCCAAAAAAGAGGTCGCGAACGATATGGAGAGAGCCAGACCGTCCATCCCATCCACAAAGTTGTAGGCGTTAGTGCAGCCGGCAATCCAGAGAAGCAGGAGCGCCCTTTGATACATCGGCACAGGGAGCGGTTTTATCACCCACGCGGCCATCAGTATGTGAACAGCGAGACGACGCAGCGGCGGAAGGGAATGCATGTCGTCCATGTAGCCTACGAGGAAGACGAGAGTCGCGCCAGTCGCGACATACGGCACCTCCACGCCTGTATTGGGGTTTACGAGCGCCCACAGAAGATATCCTGTCCACAGCACTATCCCGGCGCCCCTTGGCGTGACGGCACCGTGTTTCTTGCGGCCGCCCGGGACGTCCATGAGGCGAAAAGTCTGAGACAATCTTATCGACACAGGAGTCGCGATGAGGCCCCACAGGAAATTCAATATCGCCGAGAACAGCGCCATCTATAGATGGTTACTTAGTGCCGAACAACCTGTCGCCGGCGTCGCCGAGACCAGGGACTATGTAACCTTGCTCGTTGAGGCCGTTATCCAGGGCCGCCGCGAAGATATCAACGGACGGATGCTCCCGCGACACCTTCTCTACGCCCTCAGGGGCAGCGATCAGACAGACAAGAGTTATTCTCTTGCCGCCGAACCTCTTGATATGGGCTATGCTTGCCGAAGCGGAGCCGCCTGTCGCCAGCATAGGGTCCAGGACGAATATATCCCTCTCCCCTATGTCGTTCGGCAGCTTGCAGTAGTAATCTATCGGTTTCAGGCTCTCAGGATCCCTGTACAGGCCTATGTGTCCGACCTTCGCGTTGGGAACCAGACGCAGTATGCCCTCGACCATCCCGAGTCCCGCTCGGAGTACAGGCACGACGGCCAGTTTTTTCCCAGAGAGGGAAAAAGCTTTGGTCGGGCAGATCGGAGTCTCCACGTCTATCTCCTCGAGATGCAGATTGCGCGATATCTCGTAAACCATGAGTCCGGCTATTTCCTGCACGAGTTCGCGGAAATCCTTGACGCTGGTGCTCTTGTCCCGTATTATGCTCAGCTTGTGCTGTATCAGCGGGTGCTCTATAACTACAACGCGGCCTCCGCTGCCACAGGTCGAGACCTCTATTTTAAGAGACTCCTCCTCGTACAGCCTGATCTTCTGCCTTCGCACGAGATGACGCCCGCCCTCCGGCTCGGTTGCCAACCAAACCTCGGTGATGGCGCGGGCCAGGTCGAGACCAATGGTCCGGCTGCCCAGGACGAGCACGTTGGAACCGTTGTGGAGCCTGCTCATCTTTGCCGCGTACTCGCTGTTGCAGAGGGCGGCGTATATGCCGGGGACCTTATTGGCGGATATGCTCATGCCGACTCCGGTCCCGCAGAAAAGTATCCCCCTGTCGGCCCTGTTGGAGATTATCTCGCTCGTCGCCTTCATGCTCCAGTCGGGATAATCGACCGATTTGTCACTGGAGAACGTCCCGACGTCATGAACCTCGTGGCCGAGACCCTGGACCTGCTCCTTTATGGCATCCTTCATAGGAAAACCCGCGTGATCGGAACCCAATACCACCCTCATTTCGCAACACCCCCATAAGTTCCCGCAACTTAGGCGGGATTACCTGACCACAATTCGTTCGATCAGCCCGGCCGCCACCGTGTACGGATCAGTTTCCCTGTTCTCGATGCGATTCAGGATACCTGTGTCGCGCTCTCCCCTCCAGACATCCTCCACCCTCTCGAACAGGTATCGCCTCAGCACCTCCTCCACTTCAGCCTCGATCTTCGACAGTATCCTGTTCCTGCCGCCCTCCGTGTCGGTGAGGTATTTTCTGTGGGACTCGATGTTCGCCAGTATATCCTCCATGCCGCTGTTCTTCTCCGCGGAGGAGAGGGAGACGGGAGGTCTCCACGCCCTCTCGGGGATGAGGTCGAGCATCACCTTGACGTCGGCCGCTACCTTCTCGGCGCCGCCCCTGTCCGCCTTATTTACAACGAACACGTCCGCTATCTCCATTATGCCGGCCTTCATTATCTGGACATCGTCGCCCATGCCTGGGACGAGTATCAGGCAGACCGTGTCGCTTATCTTGACCACGTCCACCTCCGACTGCCCCACTCCGACGGTTTCGACTATCACTATGTCATATCCGCAGGCGTCCAGGATGAGCGCCGCCTCGTGGGTCGCGCCAGAGAGTCCGCCCAGGTTGCCCCTCGAACCCATGCTCCTGATAAACACGCCGTCGTCCAACGCGTGGTCCTGCATCCTGAGCCGGTCGCCAAGGATGGCGCCCCCTGTGTACGGACTCGACGGATCTACCGCTATGACTCCCACTCTCTTGCCATTTTCCCTGAGTTCCGATATGAGCCGGGACGTGAGAGTGCTCTTTCCCGCGCCTGGGCTTCCAGTTATCCCTATCGTGTGAGCCCTGCCAGTGTGCGGGTATATCTGCTTCATTAGCGCCGCGGAACCTGGGTCCTTCCTCTCCACCTCGCTCACGAGCCTAGCTATGGACCTGCGGTCGCCCGCAAGCGCTCGTTCCACCAGTTTATCCATAAAAACACTCCTTCCGAATACGTCAGGACTCAAGGCCGCCTCTTGTCCAGCAGAGAGGGCCATATCGGCAGCCAGTCCGTGAAACGTATCATGTCTATGTTTGAGAGAACTGTGAGCGTGGCCTCGGACGGATAGCCGAAGGTCGACGTTTCAGGAGGCAGTGGCAGGCTCAGGATCCACTCTATGCTGTTGTTGAAGGGAACCGTTTCGAGTACCCTCGAGTAGTATGTATAGCCCAGAGTGATCTTCGAGACGCTTTCCAGGGGGGCCGGCGCTGGCCGGCCTATCGCCCACAGATCGAGCCTGACGCCCTGATGTATAAGAAAGCTCAGGAATACGGCGAGGGACTCGTCCGGCACCGATATCCTGGTGTCCAGAACGACAACCTTAGGCATGTCGCCGCCTGCGCGCGACCTGGCGGCTATGTCATTCATGACGTCGTCCAGGGAGTTGGCCTGGGTTATCTCGCGGGTTGACGTGCTGACGCCGGACGACGGCGAATAAAAGAGCGCGGAACCCTTGTTGCTCGCCCCAACCTCTATTACTCTCGACGGCCTGACCTCGCTCCTCCATACCACCGACGTGTCAGGCGCCTTGTTCTGAATAAAATTATGATACAGGGAGGATGCGGCGCCGCGCAGCATCAATGTCTCAGCTCCGTTGCGGTCCTCTATCCACGGATCGTGCAACGCGATGGCCCCCAAAGTGTTCCGGTTGCCAGGACTGACGCTGCTGCTCCACCAGCTTTTACCGGCTACATCCGCAACTACCGGCCCCATGCCGCTCCATGCGAAGCTCCACGCTTCCTTCATCCCCCTCGCGACGACCTTGAGGTCGGTAGAGGCGCCGCCGGCCGGAAAGCGCATATAGAGCGTTCCGTTCTCCGATAGAACATACAGCTCCCCATTGTTGCCCCAGTCGAGATCTCTAGGCAGATCGATCTCGAACCTATTTTGAACGGACAGGGTGTAGGAGTCGAGGATGTAAACCCTCCCATTGCCCCTGTCGGCAATCGCGAGGAACGGACCCCACGTCGCAAGGGCCACAGGCTCGAATAATTTCTCCGTATCGTCGCTGTCGTCGGGGCGCCACTCCGCAGTCTCCCCGAGCGACGGAATCCCGTAGAATCTTACCGACTGCCCCGTCCTGTCAGCGACCGCCATAAGAGTGGAGTCCACAACCGCGGCGTCGGCGACATTGGCTGCGATGCTGCCCTCCAGCGTCGAGCCTATCGTACCTGAAACCGCGTCGATCTTAATTCGCAGCAAATCTCCGCTCTTCAGGAACAGAAGCGCGTCAGCCGGGGCGAATGGTACGGCGACAACCGGACGAGCCGCCTCGCCGCTGAGAACTTGACGCTCGCCATTTCTGGCGAAGACCCACAACTTGTCTCCGTACGTATCGCACACCAGCACGTTGCCGCCGGAGACTGTAAGCTTCCCCATGCCGAGCATGCCTCCGTATGAGACTGGACTGGTCAACGGGATCCCAAAGAGCGTGTTCAGCGTGTGATGCCTGAAGGACAACATCACCTCTATCTCCTTAGGATTCAGAGTTCTGTTGATTATTTCCCACTCCTCGCGCATCGCGTCCAGGATAATCCCACCTCTGTGATCGTCTGCCCTGACCTCGAGGTAAGCGGCCATGGC
>JAITNX010000205.1 GCA_031290235.1 Synergistaceae bacterium
CCTAGCGTGTTACCGTCGATGTCGGCGTCCATAAATTCCTTTGCTATGTCCAGCGCCTCGTCCTTTTTGCCTCCGAAATACAGGCACGAAGCAAGATCCGAGAGCATCGTCGAGTACAACAAACGGGCCTCGTCGTTTAGTTCATCGAGAAGGCCGGCGATAATTGCCCTGGCGTCGTTGACAATCTCCGACAGGGCAAGAATATTTACCGCCGGATCCTCGTCATCCATCGCCTGCCATTTGACATATCTCGCCATTGGACTACGCGGAACATCTTTCAGGATTTGTTCAGCTATCTCCACTCTTCTGTCTAAATTATCCTCCCCAACGATTTTTACCGCTGTGGAGTTCAATTGTTCTATATCGTTGTTTTTACTTCCTTTCGGCACTATTAACCCTCCATATCGTTTATGAATTCTGGTGGATCATTGCGTAGCTTATTTATAATTTCCATTGTCAAAAAAGGATCATACTGCATCCCTGCGCAAACTTCCATTGATACGAGAACGTCCTCCAGGGATACCTCCCTTCCTTTGCTAAAGCTCAGCATGCCCTCTATCGCGTCGAATATCGACACCAGACGGGAAAGATACGGTATCTCGTCGCCTGAGAGCTGGCTTGGATAACCCATGCCATCCCACCACTCGTGATGGTAGAGTATCGGCTCCGCGATATAAGCTATCTCGGCGATACTCCTGGCAATTCTGTAACCAACAGCCATGTGCTGCATCGGAGCCGCTATTTTGTTTGCGGCGGGATCGCTTCCCGCATAACGCAACTCATCGACATAAGCCAGCATCCCTATATCATGGTACCTGAACAATAATTTAAGGGCCTCTACGGAATCTTTTATCTCCAGATTGCCGACAGCCCACTTACCCCACTTTATCATACGTCTGCTCCGTGCCGCTACCGCAGAATCCATTAGACCATGCATACGCATTTCCAGCGAATCGAGTATACGTGTCCTCGTTTTTCTGCCGTCACGCAATTTTTGCGCGTACATCGCGTCCTCCGCGTTTTTCATTATCTCTACGAAGTTCTGGTCCTTAAACGTCTTGACGGCGTGGCCGAGCGCTATGCTTGGCCGAACGAAGCCATATTCACTCCAGCTGTCACACATCTCGGTCATCGCTTTCGTCCTGTCCGCGGCCGCAGTTATTCCGGTGTTCTTGAGCAGTATGACAAATTCATCCCCGCCCCACCGAAACGCTTGGTCGTTAGGTGTGAGGTTATTTCTCAGTATCGCGGAGGCAGCCTGAAGAAGCACGTCGCCTTCTTGATGGCCGAAAGCGTCGTTCGCCAGCTTGAGACAGTTCAGGTCGGCGTATATTATAGCGAGCGGAAGACAGTCCGGATTGTCGAAGGATTCTATTGCCTCCTCGCAGGCGTGCCTGTTGAAGAGGCCCGTCAAGGCGTCGTGGCTGCTGATGAAACGCACCTTCTCGACGGAGCGCCTGGCCTCGGTTATGTCCTCCACTATGCCAATTGCACCGAAGAACACTTGTTCGTCGGACTTGACGGGGCTGAACGACACCCTTACCCAACCCTGGTATGAGCCGTCGGCGAACTCGAACTGCGATTCGTGCCTGGAATGGACGCCCATCACCGCATCCATTGCCGCCCTCTTGAACCTTGAATATATGCGGAGGTCGTTCTCCTCCGCGAGGCAGACGCTTATGACCTCGTACCTGTCGAGGCCGAATATGGATAGGAACGCCGCGTTGCAGTCGGTCAGTATTCCGTCGCTGCTTACGTGTACGAAGCCCAGCGGCGACTCGTGAAATATTGTCCTGTAGAGTTCTTCTCTGTTCGACAGATGGTTTAACGTCTCCACATAGTAGTTTATGTCTCTGCACGACAACGTGAGCAGATCCCTGCCGCCGAACGCCGTCCAGTTAAACCGCGTCTCGAGGACGACCTCCTTGCCGTTCTTTCCCTTAACAGGGAAAGTCAGGCTCATGTTCTTGCCCTCTTCCTTTCTCGAACGGCTGAATATCGCGTCGAGATAGACCTTCGGGAAGAAGTTGTCAATGCTGTATCTCCCGCTTTCATCTGATGAAAGGTTCAAGAGATCTCTGCCGAGTCCTGACGCGGCAACTATGAACCTGTCCTCGTCTACGAGAAAAAATACCTCATTAAACCCCCTTATAAATCGAAAGAGGTCGTCGCCAATTCCCGAAAAATTTTCACGGAGTCCCTGTTTATAATGGGTCCCCATATAAGACACGTCGTCACCCAAACTTGAAGTGCCTCCTTATGTTTGTCACTTAAATATTCTATCATAAAATAAACGCGACTCCTGTATATATTTTAACGACTGTCAGCTTGTCATATTTTCATATTTTCGTATGCCGATTGAACATTGCTCCGCGGCAGATCGACATCATTTTTTCAAACCAATCCCGTCCTCCCGCATGAAGACCTGAATGGGCAAACCCCGCACCGGTCCTGTCTCGGCTCGAATGGACCGACGACAGCGGCACTCGCCGACGCTTCGACGTCTTTGGCGAGGCCATCCCAGTCCCGGACGTCGAAGACACCGCTCTTCCCATCACTCAATCGGCCCTCCGGCCTGAGATATATCAGCCCGGCGTCCACCTTGGAGTCCGGATGCACAGTCCGGCACGCCAACGCGTAAAAATAAAGCTGCTTCTCGTAGAGTTCGATAGGCGCTCCGCCCTCCCTGGTTATCTTCCAGTCGCGGACGTGGCAGCCATCCTCATCCTCCCAAAAGAGATCCATGCTGCCGGCGAGGCGAGTCTCCCCCAGCTTTACGGAGAACTCAATCTCCTGTCGCAGCAGCCCATTCGACTTGAGAGCCCTCAGCTGGCCGCATTCGTCGGTTTCAGCAAAATCCCCGAGCCAAGACCTCAGCGCCATCCTCTTCCTTGCGGAGCTGAATGTCGGCCGCAGATAGGCAGGTACCTCCGCCTGCGCCTTTTTTATATCATCGGAGTCGGATTCCTCTTGGGACGGCAGATGTTCAGACAGCGTCGCGGGATCCAGGTCCCATCTCGTCAGAACCCAGTGAGCAAGAGAACCAAGATCGGCTCCACCGTATCCGTCCCCGTCAGGCAGTTCCCACTTCAACCCTATACCCTGGCGGTACCTCCGCCTGTAGGCCAGTGGACACCATGAGATCATAGAGTATGCGGAGGCCGAAAATTTAGCGAGACGCGGCAGTATGCGGATATTCCCAAGCGATGTGTCGCAAGGAAACATGTTGGCATCCTGCGCCTCGCGCCCGTTTGGATTCGGTTTTTGAGAGGTCAAACTCCCATGCGGCCATGCGGTCCGAGCCGCTCCATGCTCGCCGTCTCCGCCGATTACCGTGACTGGAAAAATATCGTCATTACCCGCCCCCGCACTAATGATCTTGGCTATCCACCCGCCGGTGTCAGTCACATCGGGGCCGTTCAAAATGCCGCAGCAGATGAGGTAGTCCTGCGCCCTCGTCATAGCCACGTACATAAGCCTCTCGTCCTCGCTCTTCTCCTCCTCGGCCTCGATAAACTCATGCCACTTCGCCGTGACAGACTTGTCCTTCGAGCTTGTCAGGCTCCCGTGGCCGTCCATCGATGGGATGCGGGCCGGAACCAGGCCCAGGGTTCTGGAGACCATTGCGCGCGCGCGGCCTTTCTTTTTCAGTCTGTCAGAGTCGCTAACGAGCAGAACGACTGGAAACTCGAGTCCCTTCGACGCGTGGACTGTCATCACCCGCACGGCATCCAATTCCTCGCTGGACATATCAGGCTCCTCCGTCCCGGCACTGCCTCTCATGGAGTGTCCCAGATAATCCGCACAAGCAGGGAGGCTGCGGCCCATGGATGACTCGTACTCCATGGCGATCTCCACCCCCTTCCTCAAGTTTGCCAACACCCTCTGGCGGGCGTTCTCCGAGTAGGCTGGAAGCCAGGATGGGGCCTCGAGCAGCGACAGGAGCGCTCCTGCCGGACCCACAAGCCTTGCGGTCCTGCGGAGCGAGATTAGCCTCTCCGCCTCGCCTGGACAGGAGGACTCGAATAGTCCGAATAAAGAGCGCAACGACCCGCCGGCCTCTCTCGCCCTGGATATGAGCGCAAGCGCGGTCCCGGGCTTCACCCCCGAAAAGGGGGACTCTAGCCAACACGTCAAGGCATAGCCTTCATCCGGCATATCCAGCAGACGAAGGAGGTTTACGATGTCTTGCACCTCGCCCCTGTTGAAGTAACCCATGTTTCGCGAGATCACAACCGGGATCCCAGCGTTCTCAAAGGCATCCTCTATAGACTGGTACGAAGTCCTCGTTGGAACCAGTATGGTTATATCGCGCCACGAAACCGGCCTGAGGGCAAGGGCGCCCTTGTCCCATATTTTGGCCGGTTCGGCTCCGTCACCACCTACAAGAGATATAAGCCTCCTGGCTATACCTTCCGCCAGGCCCCGCCTTTTCTCCGGCGCCAGCTCAGCGGCGCCGTCAGTCCCCTCTCCTGGGTTATAAAGAATGATCTCAAGCGGATGTCGGGGGGCATCTGGCCCATTGCGCTCCTCCCACCAGGGGGCGTCCGTAGGCGGCCTCAGCGGCTCATACCTGACAACAGGCCCATCTATCTCCATCACGCCTTTCTCCCAGAGGTTGGAGAAGACTAAGTTCACTCGCTCCATCAGCCGTCCGCTCATGCGATAGCTGCATGAGAGAGGTATGTGGACCGCCCCGTCCCTCGATGCCTCAGCGCCGGTTATATAGCCTGCGAAAAGCTCCGGATTCGCATGGCGGAACCTGTATATAGACTGTTTTATATCCCCAACCATGAAGAGCGTGCGTTGAGGCAATGGTTTTTTTAGCTCGTCTTGTTCGTTCTGCCCGTCCAGCGAACCCTTCCATGCGGCCTGCAGGGCGCGGACCATTCCGTCCTGCAGGCCGTCCGTGTCCTGAAACTCATCCACCATTATGTGCCTGAACCGGAGGGAATATGACGGATTCTGGAGCAGTGCCTCGCCTGCGTATCTGACGAGGTCGGGAAATGAGAGAACTCCGTCCTCCAGCCTCTTGGCATCCCAGAGTTCCCAGCCTGTGGAGGCGACATGCGACAGCAGCTCCCTCGCCTTGGCCTCGTCCTCCTCGTATAGCGGATAGCTGAGCAGCGGCTCTGATACGCCGGCAGCCGGCTTGAGTCCGTCGCGCCAGGCACTCAGATCGAGACAGAACTCCTCCGTGAACAACTCCTTCAGTTTGCCGGAACCCCTCAGGTCTGAGAGGGGACCGCACATCAGATCGACGAAGAATCTGAGCGCCGTTCCGCCGCTCATCTCCTTCTCGCGCCATCTTGCGAGAAATTCCCTCATCGTCGTTGCGAACTTACCCTTCGAGCCTTCGAAGTAACCTGGAATCGCGGGGAAGACGCGGTCATGCCAAAAGTCCCAGACCCGATTCCACTCCCCGGAGAGCCGGCGGGTCACTCGAACCGCCATAGCTTCCTCCGAACGCCCCTGGAATGCCATGATTTCACGCGGTCTCATGTTGGCGCTTCCGAACACCTCGCCTGATTCTTCAGCCAGGCTTGCCAGCAGGCCGGCGCCGTAATAGTTCAGGAAAGCGACGAACGACGGGTCGTTTGTAAGGCCTGATTTTGCCACACCGCCGGACATGGTTTCCAGGCTCCACTTGAAATCGCGCCAGAACTCGCGGCTGTACGGCTCGGAGATCAACGGTGCCCCTGGGTCTATTTCAAGGTCGAGTCCGGACTCCCGTATCACTCTGAGGGCGAACGAGTGCAGCGTCGATATGTATGCTTCATCAATTCGTTCGATGGCGTCGCGCAGATGTGGCATAGTCCTCTGCCTGTACCATGACTTCAGGGTTCCCCTGATCCTCTCCCTCATCTCAGACGCGGCGAGCTGGGTGAAGGTGAGGGTCAGTATCTGGTCCACTCCGCATGTCGGGTCGCTCGCAAGCAGCCACGCGAATCTGCGGGCGAGGGTGTGTGTCTTCCCGGCGCCGGCCCCCGCGCTGAGGACAATGACAGGAGCGCCAGACATTATAGCCTCGCGCTGTTCCTCCCGAGCATCCTCTATTAGCGGAAGGAGGCTCTCAATCGTCTGATTCGTCATCGGTTCCGTCATCCGATTCGACCTCCTCGCTCGATCTTGCCCCGAACCTCTCCGATCTCCGGCAGATCGCCTGGTAGGAACATCTAACGCAGGCATTCGACTCGTAGTTCGCCGTAAAAATTCCGTTCGGAAGCGCCGAGTCCATCTCGTTCATGGCCTTCGCGGCCTCCGCTATACGTTCTTCCAGGTCGTCTACGCGGCCCCTCTGCGTCGCCTTGTATATCTGCCGGATTTCCGGCGACCACGCACCGCGCGCCTTTTGGTCGGCATGTCCTACGTAGCAGTAGCCGACGACCCTCGGGATATCGTCCCCCTTAGATGCCGCGTCTCTCATTATCGCCGCGTATGCCGCAAGCTGGAGGCTGTCTCCGTACCAGCCGCTGTTTCCAAGTTTGTAGTCCACTATCACTGCCGCCAAGCTGTCTGGCGTTTGCCAGAGGTCTATGCGGTCGGCCTTGCCGAAAAAAGATAAATTAGTGAGTCTATACTCCGGCAGTGAACGTTCGAACTCGGCCCCAACTCGGACAAATCCAGCCTCGAACGCCCGCATCTCCGCCTTGTCCTGTTCCTCAGCTACACCCAGCATCATCCCTCGGATCTTGGCGATCGGGGCGGCGAATCTCGCATCTGAGATGAACGGATATTCTACCGACAGTCTCGACATCTCGGAGTCCCAGGAGGAGAGCAGCAAGTCGTGCAGAGACGAGGCTTCGCCTTCAAAATGGGACAAATAGCGTTCCCATACGCCCTTCCACGTCGCGTGCATCAGCGTCCCCTGGATTTTTTTGTCGTAGAGTCCAACGTCGTCACTCGGCGCCTCCATCCTGGCGACGTGTCCGCACCAGTAGGAGAATGGGCA
>JAITNX010000058.1 GCA_031290235.1 Synergistaceae bacterium
CCTGAGTTCGTCTATCCGGGCGAAATCCATGTTCAATCTCCCTTTACGCGTCCAGTCCCCAGGCCGCCGCCGGTCACGACTCGGCTATTATCCTTATCAGCGCCTTTATCGTATCGCACGATTTTTCGAGAGCGACCGTGGAGAGGAACTCGTGCCTGCTATGGGATATGTAGCCTCCTGTGAAAATATTAGGGGTTGGGAGTCCTCGCCAGGTCAGGGCAGAGCCATCGGTGCCGCCTCTCGCCGCGTACTCGTTTGGCGTGACCCCAGCTTCTTTCATGGCCCTGCGAGCGTACTCCACTATTTGCATCTTGTCCTTCAGTTTTTCTCCCATGTTGTAGTACGAGTCCTTAATATCGGCCTTGAAGACGGAGTTCCCGTATTTGGCGTTCATCTTGTCCACAAGCCCGCTTATCAGGCCCTTCCTCTCGTTGAACTTCGCCATGTCGAAGTCCCTCACAGTCACGGTAGCGGTCGCATCCTCCACATCGCCCTCAGCCGAAAACAGGTGATAATATCCTTCCCGCCCCTCGGACGTCGAAGGTGTCTCGTTTGGCGGCAGCATGGACAGAAACTCGTTTAGCATGAGGATGGCGCTTTTCATTTTCCCCTTTGCCTTGCCTGGGTGGGCTGATATGCCTTTGACCGTTATCAGCGCCCTCGCCGCGTTGAACGTCTCCCAGCTCAAGGTGCCCAACTCGCTTCCATCGACCGTGTAGGCAAAATCTGCGCCGAGTTTATCCAGATCCAGCAGCGCCGCCAGGTGCCCTACCTCCTCGTCGGGGGTGAAGACCAACTTCACCGTCCCGTGCGGTACGCCGGGATTCCTAGCGTACCAGTCGGCAGCACCAACTATCGCCGCGATCCCCGATTTGTCGTCAGCACCCAACAAGGTATTGCCATCCGTCACGACTATGTCCGTTCCCATCCAGAGATTTAGCTCCGTGATTATGTCCGGGGATGTTACGATATTTTTTTCGGCGTTGAGAACTATATCGCCGCCCTCATACCTGAGTATTCGCGGTTTAACATTCGCGCCGCTGACCTCGACTGATGTGTCCAAGTGAGCGATAAGCGCGACAGTCGGCGCCGATTTCCCCTTCAGGTTCGAGGGGAGTGTCGCTGTGACGTAAGCGTGATCGTTGTGCGAAACGTCGGATAATCCAACCTCTCTCAATTCCTCTGCGAGGGCGCGCGCGAATACGAGCTGACCTTTCGTGCTGGGCGTCTCTTTCGCGTCGTGGGCCGATTGAGTGTCATACGTTACGTACTTCAAAAATCGGTCTAAAACTGTGGGACCTGGCATTTTAAAACACCCCCTTGAATGATTTCAATTTGATTGGATATTAGCCTCAGCCAAAACAAGGCGTAAGGCGCCCATCACACCAGATACCTCAGTTCCTTCGGTGAGTCCGTGGTCAGGACTTCGCGGCCGTTTTCCGTAACCAGCACGTCGTCCTCTATCCTCACCCCACCGAGGCCTGGGATGTATATTCCTGGTTCCACTGTGACGACCGCCCCGACAGGGAGTTTCTCGTCGTTATCCTTGTTGAGGTTTGGCAGTTCGTGGACGTCGAGTCCAATGCCGTGCCCCAGGGAGTGCATAATATTTTCACCGTAGCCTTTTTTCGTGATAAATTGCGTTACCATAGCGTCCACCTGTTGGCCAGTCACGTCCGGCGACACCATCTCTATGGCCCGCTCGTTTGCCTCTCGGACTATTTCGTAGACGTCGACGAGCTGCTGCGAGGGGAAACCAAGGGCGAAAGTGCGGGTTATGTCCGAGATATAGCCCTCGTACAACGCCCCGAAGTCTATCGTCACCATATCTCCATTCTCGATGCGCCTGTCTGAGAAAAACCCGTGTGGCATCGCGCTGCGCTCGCCGCTGGCTACTATAAAATTGCCCCGCACAAGTTGGGTGGCCCCCCTGTCGAGCATCGCTTTGAACAGGAGCGCGGCTACCTGTTTTTCGGTCGTCCCGATGTGAATGGAGGACACTATGGATTCGAGGGAACGCGCGGCTATCCTCGCCGACAGGCGCAGCGCCGCTACCTCCTGGGCGCCCTTCACGGCCCTCAGTCGGAACGGAAGCTGAGTGAAGCCCTCTAGCGGCAGGCCGAAGGATTTCAGGACCTCATGTTTTTTTAGGGAGAGTTTGTCCTCCTCGAAACCGAGTTTTTTTATGCCGAACTCTAATATAACCTGTTTGGCGGCTGGAAACTGGTCCCTCCCGGCACCGCTTATCTGCGTCACTGGGATGAAGGACTGCCCCTTCGCAACGTCGAGGTAGCGGGAGTCCACTATGAGGCGAGCGTCCGAGGGCCCGATCACAACAACTGCCGTAGATCCTGTGAAACCGCTCAGATACTGTATCGTCGGCCTGTTGTCGAACTCGTTGTGAAAGACGATAAATCCGTCCGCGCCAGATGCCGCGATTGCCTTTCTTAGATTGGCGAGGCGCGATATCTTTTCCTGCGTATTATTAACGTTTCCCAAGCTAATCCCTCCTGCGTTTTTTTGCCGCTTAGCGTCCCAAGCGGTTTTTTATGATATTTTGATACTCCGGCTAAAGAACACCGGAGGCGTGTTCCAGCGGGTGGAAGCACGCGACCTTATGATTTGGCCAAGCCTCGAATAGCGGTGGGAAGGACTCCCTGCATTCGTCCACGCAGTAAGAACACCTCGGGTGGAAATAGCACCCAGAGGGCGTCAGCGAGAGCGACGGAATGTCCCCCTGCAATATTACCCTGGATCGCCCCGCGCGAAGGGCCGGATCCGGGATAGGAATGGCGCCCATAAGGCCTTCGGTATAGGGATGGGAGGGATGTCGGAAGAGTTCGGTCGTGTCGGCGTATTCTACGAGCCTGCCGAGATACATGACTGCCACCCTGCGGCTGACGTGCTTAATAGACGGCAGGGAGTGCGAGACGAAAATATAGGTCAGGCCGAACTGTTCCTGCAGATTAGTCAGTAGATTCAATATCTGAGCCTGTATTGAAACGTCGAGCGCGCTTATTGGCTCGTCGCATATTATGAGCTTAGGCTTGAGCGCCAGGGCCCTGGCGATGCCTATCCTCTGCCTCTGGCCGCCGGAGAATTCGTGAGGGAACCTACCGGCGTATTCCAGCGGCAGGCCCACGACCTCGAGGAGGTGATATATCTCGTCCTCCAGCTCTCTGCCGGAAATTGCGGCGTTCGCCCTGAAAGGCTCGGCTATGAGGTCGAAGACCCTCATGCGCGGGTTTAACGAAGAATATGGGTCCTGAAAGATCATCTGGATATCCCGGCGTATGGGTTTTAGTTCCCTCTGGTTCATCAGGGCGATGTTCCTGCCCTCGAAAAAAACGTCGCCTCCGGTTGGGTCGAGAAGGCGGATTATGCAGTTACCTATCGTGGATTTGCCGCACCCCGATTCACCTACGAGGCCAAGTGTCTCGCCTGGTTTTATGTCGAAGCTCACGTCGTCCACAGCGCGTACATACTGCCTTTCGCCGTTCAGACTGAAGCCATGCGTGACGTCGAAATATTTTTTGAGGTTGCGCACCTCCAGAAGGTTCCCCGTCACGTTCATCAAAAGACGCCTTCGACGGCCAGTAGGCATCTCGAATAATGTCCTGGCCCGACCTCCACGAGATCCGGCATAGTCTCCGAACAGCGGCCGGTCGCGTATCCGCACCTCGGGTTGAAACGGCACCCGCCTGGCAGCCTACCCAGGCTGGGGACAGCGCCTTGTATCGGCGTCAGCCTGTCCTCCGCATCCTGGACCCTTATCGTGCTCTGCAATAGGCCCTTCGTATAAGGGTGCCTTGGATCTTTAAACATGGTGAAGACGTCGGCCTCTTCCACAATCTGTCCTGTGTACATTACTATGACCCTGTCCGCCATCTCGGCCACAACGCCAAGGTCGTGAGTTATGAAGAGTATGGACGTGCCAAACTCGGACATGAGTTCTCTCATGAGCCGGAGTATCTGAGCTTGTATCGTGACGTCAAGCGCTGTCGTAGGCTCGTCAGCTATGAGAAGCGCTGGGCTGCAGCACATTGCTATGGCTATCATTATACGCTGCCTCATCCCGCCTGAGAGTTCGTGAGGGAAGCTGCCGAACACGGCCTCCGCCCTCGGGATGCCCATCTTGCGCATAATGGCTATGCCGCGTTCCCTCGCGTCGTTTTTTGTACAGCTTGGGATATGGGCCATGAACTGCTCGGATAGCTGGTTGCCCACTGTAAATAGAGGATTCAGGGAGGTAAGCGGGTCCTGAAAGATCATCGCCATCTCGGCGCCTCGTTTTTTCCTTATCTCCTCCTGGGTGCAACTCACCATGTCGACTCCCAAGAGCTCGATGCGGTCCGCCTTCACCCTGGCCGGGCGCTCTATCAGTCCCATGACCGCGAGGGACGTTACGCTTTTGCCGCACCCGGATTCGCCGACAAACGCGAGCAACTCGCCTCTCATGAGCGAGAAATCCACCTTCTCGACCGCGTTTACATATCCCTGCCTTGTCCTGAAACCTATGTTCAGGTTTTTGACGTCGAGCAATATTTCGCCCTTCATAGTCATATCCCTGTCCCTAGCCAAGCCCCTGGTTCTTAGGGTCGAGCACATCCCTAAGCCAGTTGCCGAGGAGCATTATCCCGAGAACGGTCGTGGAGAGAGCGATGCCCGGGAACGTGGATATCCACCAGTTCGTTGCGAGGTAATTCCGCCCATCTGCCAGCATTACGCCCCATGTCACTTGTGGCGGCTGTATCCCAAGGCCCAGAAAACTCAAGGTAGCCTCGGTCAGGATGCTGCCCGCGACCGAAAGGGTGGACACTACTATGAAAGACGGCATGACGTTCGGCAGTATGTGCTTTGCCATTATCATGAAGGTGGAGGTTCCTATAGTTCTTGCGGCCCTGACAAACTCTTGGTTTTTGAGGGACAGTGTCTCGCTCCTTATCATCCTGGCGTAGAACGGCCAAGACGTTATCCCAATTACGCATATCAGCGTCGTCATTCCAGGTCCCACTACGGCGAGAGCCACCATTCCGAACAAAATCATGGGGATGGAGTGGAACGAGTCCGTTATCCTCATTATCAGCGCATCGACCCAGCCTCCGCAGTACCCGGAGAGGATCCCGAAAACAGTCCCGATGAGTCCCGCTACGACGACGGCAAAAATACCGACGATGAGCGATATTCGAGAGCCTATGAGTATCCTAGTCAGGACGTCTCTGCCTAGGACGTCGGTGCCAAGAAGATATGCCCCGCTGCCACCATCCACCCATGCCGGCGGAGTGGTCATCGCCATCAGGTCTATCGTATCGGGCTCGTAAGGAGTGAGCACGTCCGCGAAAAGTGCTATGAATACGACCGCGCAGATAATGATAAAGCCTATCATCCCCGAGGGGCTTTTCAGCAGCAATCGCGGGAGATCCCAGACGATGGACCTCTGCCTCGCGACACGGCGTTCCGTTTTATTGAAATTGTCCAAACTATTAACCTCTTCCATCTCAGCCTGTCCCTAATATCGGATTCTAGGATCGATGAGACTGTACAAGACGTCGGCCAGGAGGTTCGCTATCATCGTTATTACGGCTATCATTACGACGCAGGCCTGCACTACGCTCATGTCGTGGGTGCTTATCGACTGGATTATCAGTTGGCCGACCCCAGGCCAGGCGAAGACGGTTTCCGTGACGAGCGCGCCTCCGACGAGTGTCGGTATCTGAAGGGCCGTGAAGGTCACGACCGGCAGGAGGGCGTTCTTGAAAGCGTGCTTGAAGATTACGACCTTCTCGCGAAGTCCCTTGCTCCTCGCAGTCCTGATGTAATCCAGATGCATTATTTCAAGCATATTCGATCGGACGAGCGGGATTACCCTCGACGCATTCTGTATCGCGAGTACGGAGCAGGGCAGGACGAGATGGAGCCAAGTGCCATGGCCTGATAGCGGCAGCACCCTCCATATAACTCCGAAGAACAGTATGAGCATTATCCCCATCCAAAAATTCGGCATGGCCCGCCCAAGCGCCGACAACCCGTTCAAAAGAAAGTCGAACGGCGTGTCATGGGCCATGGCGCTCAGCACCCCAAGCACGACCCCTAGGACTATGGAAAGGACTAGGGAGATACCGGTCAACTGGACTGTCAGAGGTATCTTCTCCCTCACTATCTGGACTGCCGGCAGCTTGTAGCGGAACGACGTCCCAAAATCGCCGCGCAGGGCGTTTACCAGGAATATGCCGTATTGGATGTGAAGAGGGCGGTTGAGGCCCAGCGCCTCCCGCATCTCCTCCCTGTCATCCAGGGTGGCCTCTGGAGCGAGCAACATGGAGGTCGGATCCCCGGAGAGATTGACGAACAAAAATACTATCAGGGTTATGATGAACAACACAGGGATCATCTGCAACACCCTGCGGACAAGATACCTTAACATTCCGCCTCCCCTTCCCCTGCCAGGATCGTTCGCGCGCCAGCGATAGAAACCGAGGGGCGCGGCAAGTGAGATGCCGCGCCGCTTCTGAGGTTACTTCGTGCCTTTGATGTTCAGGATGTCGAAAACGTCGTCCATGCGCCCGGTAAAGCCCAGTTTTTCCTGGATTCCGTATGCAACCGTTATATTGCAGATGAAGACGTATGGGCGCTGTTCAGCGACGTATTTCTGAAGATCCCTGTAAGCCTGCTCGCGCTCCCCATCGTTCATGTTGGCGCGGGCAGCATCGAACGTCTCGTTGAAGTAGGGATCGGCCCAGTTGTTCAGGCCCTTGCAATAGTTCGTCGAGAAGGAGTTGAGGCCGTAGGATGGGTCGAAGTACCCGAGGCCGAAGTTGCACATGAAGGCATCCTTCACCGTCCTGCTCGCGTAGACGTCGTTATATGCGCTCGGCACGAGAAGTTCGAGGTTCACCTTTATGCCGACCTGTCTGAGCATTGCCGCTATTGCCTGAGCTATCTCGGAGTCCATCACGGAGCTGCCGTTCGAACACTGGAAGGTCATCTCGAACCCGTCGGAGTAGCCCGCTTCTTTGAGAAGGGTCTTCGCCCGCTCTGGATCGTAGTTGTAGGAGTCGATGAGGCTTGGCTCGCTCCCGAAAAGCCCTTCGGGATAGCGGGTCTGCACAACTCGAGCCGTGCCACGGAGTATCTTGTCGACTATCAGCTTGTCGTCGATGGCGTAATCGACAGCCTCGCGGACCTTTTGATTCGAGGTTGGGAAGGACTCGCTCGTCATGAGCGAGAGCATATACGTGCGGCTCGACTTCGCGTGAAACACAGTCGTCCCATCGTTGCCGTCAATGCGGTCCCACTCGTTGGGTATAACCTGGTTTATTATGTTCACGTTGCCAGAAAGCAGCTCGCCGACCCGCGTGGTGGACTCTGGAATCACCCTTATGACTATCTTGTCCCAGTCGGGGTTTTTCTTGCCGTAATACTTGTCGAAGGGCTTCAAGGTCACGCTGTCGTCACGTATGTAACTCTCGAGGACGTAAGGACCGCAGCCGATCGGGTGCTCCAGGAAATATGGCCAACCCTTCTCCTCAATATATTTCTTGGGCAGGGCTTGCGATCCTGCCATCGCCAACAGGTTCTTCAAAATAGGCAGGGGCCTCTTTGTCTTTATGCGAAGATGGGTAGCGTCAAGCGCTGTAGCCTCTTCGATCACATCGAACTGCACCTTCTGGGCGAGTGTCGCGTCTTCGCGGACCCTGTTCAGCGCAAACGCCATATCCTCGGCCGTCAGCTTGTCGCCGTTGTGGAAATAAACATCGTCACGCATCGTAAATTCCCAGGTCGTATCGTCGACAATTTTATACTCTATCGCCAGGTCGTTCTGGATCACGGCGTTGACGTCAATCCTGAACAATCCAGCATACACGTTGTAAAGCACGGCGAAATTGGTCCCGGTATTCACCAGCGCAGGGTCGACCGAACGCATATCCATGTTCATAGCTATAGTGAGAGTGCGTTCCTGCGTTTCGGCGGTAAAAGCGTACCCGGCGAAAAGCATCGTAAACACCGTAAAGAGCGCCAAAAAACTGGCGAAACGAAGACCATACCACTTTTTCATGACAATACCTCCATCTATTCCCAATATGTCAGAATTAAATAAATTCTCTTGCCGTTAAACTTAGCGCAATCCAAATCGAAAGCGCCCCCAAAGCGCGTCTATCATCCCAAGAAAGCATCCCCCTCCCCCGATATGAATTGTAATAAAATAAGCGCTCTATCATCCAGTGGAAGACGAGTGCTGCGGCTACGACTCCTATTTAGATCAACATTTCCTCATAGCTATTTGTTAAAGATACAATCATTCGATAAATTTGTAAAGGCAGGAGAGTTTCACAGAAATGGACTTGGAGCATGAGTAATTTTTATGGATTTGCAATCTGCCATTCATAGTATAATGCTCCTGCATTGAGTTTCATCAATAATATCAAGGAGGTATTTGCTATGAAAAAAATTCTGGTTGTATCACTGGCGATTGTCATCGTTGCCCTCGCGTCGTTCGCGGTTCTGGCTGCGCCGGCGCAGTTAAAGTTCAGTACGGCTGGTCCCCGCACCAGCACCTGGCACGAGGGCGCGGAGAAGTTCGCCTCATTCATCAGGGAGAGAACAGGCGGCAGATACGAGATAACGATATACCCAAGCGACGAACTCTCCGGCGGGAACCAGGCGGCAGGCATAGAGCTTGTGCAGACGGGAGTTACGGATATTCATCTTCAGGATGCGCTCGTCTGGTCGTCCATAGCAAGGAAAGCCATAGTCCCATGTTTCCCATGGCTTCTCCC
>JAITNX010000060.1 GCA_031290235.1 Synergistaceae bacterium
GGCAGGGATGCCGGCCAAGGTCTCCGAGAACGTTTTAGGGCTGATCTGGACCAAGCTGATAGTGAACATTGGGATCAACGCATTGACCGCCGTCACCGGGCTGAAGAACGGGCGAATCGCCGACTTCCCTGAGACGGAGGCGCTGATGAAGGCGGCGGTCGAGGAGGCTCACGCCGTGGCCAGGGGCAAGGGGATAACGCTGGAGATCGAGTCTCCGTTCGAGCATACGAGGGCGATAGCGGTGAGGACCGCCGAAAACCGTTCCTCGATGTTGCAGGATATTTTGGCGAAGAGGACCACTGAGATAGCGGTAATAAACGGGGCTATTGTGGAGGAGGGAGAGAGACTGGGAATACCGACCCCTGTGAACTCAGTGCTTACGAATCTTGTCCTGGTCAGGCAGCAGACTTACGGAGAAGTCTTTTGACTTTTAACCGCCGCTGGGCCGCCCTTGTGCGGCACGCGGCATATCCACAAAATGTTTTTAAATTGAGGAGGAAGATGATTATGAAGTCGAGCAGATGTTTCGTTTTGTTACTGGCAATAGCCGTTCTTTTCTCGTTCGCGGTTGGCTCGGAGGCCGCGCCAAGCCGCGTCCTAAAGCTGGGTCACGCTGTCCCGGAGGAAAACGCGTATCACTACGGAGCACAGAGGTTCAAGGATCTCGTCGAGAGCAAGACGAATGGGGATATTCAGATCGACGTCTTCCCCAACAACCAGCTCGGCACAGGGGAGCGCGATATCATAGAGGGGCTTCAGCTTGGGACGATCGACCTGTACGTCGGTTCCACCGGCCCGATGGGCGGCTTCGAAAAGAAGTTCCTGCTGTTTGACTTCCCATTTCTCTTCAAGGATAAAAAACACGTCTACGACGTCCTCGACGGCGAGATAGGGACTTATATCATGGGTCTGCTCGACGACAAGGGGATTCACGGCCTGGCCTGGATGGAAAACGGTTTCCGCAACCTGACGAACGCGAAGCGCGCGATAAACACGCCCGCGGACGCCGCGGGTCTCAAGATCCGCACACAGGAGAACAAGTTGCATATGGCGATGTGGCGGGGCCTTGGCGTCGATCCAACCCCCATGGCATGGAGCGAGGTCTTCACGGCGCTTCAGCAGGGGACGATCGACGGCCAGGAGAACCCAGTCCCAGTCATCTACACATCAAAGCTATATGAGGTACAAAAACACCTCGCGCTAACGAGACACGTCTTCTCGCCGGCCATTATCCTGGTTGCAAAGGCGCTGTTCGACTCCCTCACTCCTGAGCAGCAGGAGATCTTCAGGGCGTCCGCAAAGGAGGCCGCCATTTACGAGCGCGAGGTCTGCGACAAGATGGAGAACGATTATCTTGGCTCCCTGAAGCAGAACGGCATGGAGATCACGACGCCCGACCTCGCTCTCTTTCAGGAGGCGAGTTTAAAGGTGTACGACGAATTCAAGGGCGAGCTGGGGGATGACGCCAAGCTTCTGGATCAGATTATCGCTTCTGGGAAATAAACGGCCCAGAGCCAATACGTACTGTGGGGCGCGGCCCACTACGGCTCGCGCCCTCGTTTGAGGGGGAGGTTGTACGCGTGAAGCAGTTCAAAAAAACGCTGGACATGATCCATGAACTGACGCAATATGTCCTTTTCGCACTGCTGTCGGCCATGGTGGTCATCGTGTTCGCCCAGGTGATATTCCGCTTTGTCCTGCATGCGTCGCTCCCATGGTCGGAGGAGGCGGCGCGTTACATCATGGTGTGGATCTCTATGTTGGGGGCTAGCATTGGTCTGCGCAGCAGAGGGCATATCGGGGTAGAGGCCCTGGTAATGATTTTTCCAGCGTCTATCAGACGGTTTATCTCAGTCATAGCCACGATTGTGGCTGGCATTTTTTTTGCGGGGGTGGTGTTCTACGGGTTCAAAATCCTGAAGGTCGTCGCTGCCCAGGAGTCGCCTGCCATGGAGAGTTCCATGGCGATTCCATATTCTTCGATCATGGTAGGCGCGGTCCTGATGTTGCTCTATTCCATAGAGGAGCTCGCTAGGCTCGTTTCCGACGGGGAGGGGAGACTAGTCCAATGACTGCCGTACTTTTCATATCTCTCATAGTCCTATTCGCCCTGAACGTACCGATAGCCATAGCCATCGGAGCTTCCACTCTCGCGTCCGTGCTGGTTTCCCCGATACCGCCGACTGTCGTCGTCCAGAAGATGTTCACGGCCATGGACTCGTTCCCGCTCATGGCGGTCCCTTTTTTCATACTGGCAGGCTCGCTCATGGAGAACGGCGGCATTTCCCGAAGGCTTATACACCTCGCGAATACGTTCGTCGGGCACTATGCTGGCGGACTCGCTTTCGTCGCGATTATAGCCAGCATGTTCTTCGGGGCCATCTCAGGCGCCGCTGCTGCCTGCGTGGCGGCCATCGGCTCCGTTATCATCCCTGAGATGGTCGCGCGGGGATACGGGAAGCCATATACGGCCGCTGTCCAGGCCACGGCGGGGACCCTTGGCGTCATGATCCCGCCCAGCATACCGATGATCATCTACGGCGTCATGACGAGCGTGTCGGTCGGGGCGCTCTTCATGGGAGGCTTCGTCCCAGGGATCATAGTCGGCCTCTCCCTTATGGGTGTGGCGTGGGCGATAGCCCGCAAGAAGGGGTACAAGGGCGAGAGACGTTTCACTTGGGCGGAGAGAAGGGCCGCGTTCAGAGACGCGCTTTGGGCGCTGCTGATGCCGGTCATCATTCTCGGCGGAATTTACGGGGGTGTGTTCACCCCGACCGAGGCCGCTGTCGTCGCAGTGGTGTATGGGCTGTTCGTCGGTTTTTTCGTCTACAAGGAGCTGGAAGTCTCAAAGATGAAGTCCATTTTCGTGAACGCTTCCGTGAGCACTGCCGTCGTCATGTTCATTATAGCGACATCGTCCGCGTTCAGTTGGGTCATAACGTCGCGCCGAATTCCTCAAATGGTCGCGGAGGGTATGCTCGAATTTTCGTCGAACCCAATCGTAATCCTGTTTATGATCAACGCGCTATTGCTCTTCGTCGGGACTTTCATGGAGACAGTGGCGTCCATCATCATCCTGGTTCCGGTTCTCATGCCGATATTGAACGCCCTTGGGGTGGATCTTCTTCACTTCGGGGTGGTGATAGTCGTCAACCTGGCGATAGGCATGGTCACGCCTCCTCTGGGGGTGTGTCTATTCGTGAGCTGCGGCATAGCGAAGATATCGCTTGAGGAAATATCGAGCGCCGCCCTGCCATTTATCGTCGTCATGATCATCGACGTGCTTATACTGACATATTTACCAGTGCTCAGCTACGGGCTGCCGAAGCTCTTCGGGCTTTATTGAGGCCGGTCTTCAAATAACTGGAGATCGAGGCGGCGCCTCCTTGCGGGGTCTGGGCTGAACCCCAAGATGCCTCGGGCATTTCGTTTATCAACTATGAAATTTTCTTTGACAATACTCCCTCGTTTCTGTATAGTTAAGACTCATAGCAGTGATGCTTGTACGTCATAATCGTATCGAACTTGAGGGGCGTGATGGTAGGGTTGAAAGAGAAGATCCAGCTTTACGGGTTCAACAATCTGACAAAGACGTTGAGTTTCAACATATACGATATATGTTATGCGAGGACAGACCGCGAGAAGAAGGATTACATAGCCTATATCGACGAGCAGTATAACTCCGACAGGCTGACGAGTATACTGTGCGGGGTCACGGACATAATAGGCGCTTGCGTGCTGAACATTTCAAAACAGGATTACGATCCGCAGGGAGCCAGCGTGACGCTCCTCATATCGGAGGAGACTGTGCCGCCAGACCAGATGGACGCTTCATGCAATCAGAGCGATCTGGCGATGCAGGCCCAACTGCTGCTCAGGGAGCATATGGCCAGAGAGACGGTAGTGGCGCACCTGGACAAGAGTCACGTGACAGTTCACACATATCCCGAATTTCATCCGAATAACGATATCAGCTCGTTTCGAGTCGATATAGACGTCTCGACCTGCGGCAAGATATCGCCGCTCAACGCCCTGAATCACCTCATTGGATCGTTCGACTCAGACATAATAACCATGGACTACAGGGTCCGGGGTTTTACGCGCGACATGGACGGCAAAAAATACTACACGGATCACGATATAAACTCAATCCAGAACTACATAGATCCGGCTACCCTGGGGAGATATGACGCCATTGACGTCAACGTCTACCAGTCGAATATTTTCCACACTAAGATGATTCTGAAGGAGATAGTGCTGGCGGATTACCTCTTCAACGTCGATCCCCGCGAGCTGAGTCCGGAGGTGCGCCTCTCGCTTAAAGACAGGATCACCAAGGAGATGCTCGAGATCTACTACGGCATGAACATGTACTGATCATGACTGTGGAAACTGTGGATCCTAAGTGCGGCCTATCCCAGGACATGGCCCCGCTGCACGACGCTCTGGCCAGGTACAGGGCCAATCGTATTGTGCCGTTTGACGTGCCGGGGCACAAACAGGGGCGAGGCACGCCGGAGCTGACGGAGTTTCTGGGGCGCCAGTGCCTCTCGGTGGACGTGAACTCCATGAAGCCGCTCGACAACCTCGGGCATCCAACGTCAGTAATACGCGACGCGGAGACGCTTGCGGCCATGGCTTTCGGCGCTGACGCCGCGTTCCTCATGATTGGGGGCACAACGTCGGCGGTCCAGGCCATGATAATGAGCTTCTGCCGCGCCGGAGACTCCATAATAATTCCCCGCAACGTGCACAAGTCGGCCATAAACGCCCTGATACTGAGCGGGATAAAGCCTGTGTACGTCGATCCGGGGGTTCATCCCGGACTCGGCATCTCGCTTGGTATGGCTCCTGAGGACGTGGAGTCCGCTATTCGCGCCAATCCGGACGCCAAGGCCGTCTTCGTCAACAACCCTACGTACTACGGGGTCTGTTCGGCGCTGAAGCGGATAGTCGAACTGGCGCACTCGGCCGGGATGTCGGCGCTTGTGGACGAGGCCCACGGAACCCACTTCTACTTTGGCGAAGGGCTGCCTCAGTCTGCCATGTCGGCAGGGGCGGACATGGCCGCTATCAGCATGCACAAGACAGGCGGCTCCCTCACTCAGAGTTCTCTGCTCGTCATGAAGAAGGACAGGGCCGACCCAGGCTATGTGCGCACCATAATAAATCTGACACAGACCACGAGCGCGTCCTATCTGCTGATGAGTTCGATAGACATGGCCAGGAAAGCCCTGGCGACCGGCGGGAGGGAGACGTTCCGCAAGGTCGTGGATCTGGCGGAGTACGCGCGGTCCGAGGTCAACGCTATCGGAGGTTACTACGCGTTCTCGCGCGAGATAGTGAATGGCAGGGATATCGCCGACTTCGACGTGACGAAATTATCGGTCAACACGCTGAAAATAGGGCTTGCCGGCGTCGAGGCGTACGACATATTGAGGGACGACTACGGTATACAGATAGAGTTCGGCGACATGGGAAATCTGCTGGCGATAATATCCGTTGGGGATACTCACTACAACATAGAGCGCCTGGTATCGTCCCTGTCTGAGATAAAGCGGCTGCACCGGAGGGAAGGGCTGGATCTCATGGATCACGAGTACATCCCGCCGGTAGTCAGGCTTTTGCCGCGGGAGGCGTTCTACGCCCCCCG
Organism: Synergistaceae bacterium; assembly: GCA_031290235.1. Taxonomy (GTDB): domain Bacteria; phylum Synergistota; class Synergistia; order Synergistales; family Synergistaceae; genus JAIRWR01. Next base: position 5,654 of record JAITNX010000060.1, read on the forward strand.
CAGATCTGTGCCGCTCGCCGAGAGCGTAGGTGAGATATCGTCCGAATTCGTGATGTGTTATCCGCCCGGTATTCCTATACTGGCGCCAGGGGAACTCGTAACGCGCGAGGCGCTGGATTACATCCTCTACGCGATGGACAGGGGCAGCCTCGTCATGGGTCCTCAGGACATGACGCTATCCAACATAAATGTAGTAAAATAGGTAGAGATGTCCGGCGTGTCCTCGTATGCAGCCGGGTCTTCCGCCAGGATGGTGAGTAATTATGGAACTTTGGTACACGGAGGAGCACACGCCCAGGGTCAGGTTCTCGATCAAGGTAAAGGAACAGATATTGAGCCGGAAGAGCCAGTTCCAGCAGATCGATATCTTCGACTCGGAGGAGTTCGGGCGGTTTCTGACGCTCGACGGGTTGATGATGCTGACCGAGAAGGACGAGTTCATATACCATGACATGATAGTACACGTGCCCATGGCAACCAATCCAGACGTGAGGCGGGCGCTCGTGATAGGCGGGGGAGATGGCGGGACTGTCAGGGAGCTTGCGAGGTACCGTGGGATAGAACACATCGACATGGTCGATATCGACGAGATGGTCGTGGATGCGTGCCGAAAGCATCTGCCGTCCACTTCATGCCGCTTGGACGACAGGAGGGTCCATCTTTATTTCGAGGACGGCCTGAAGTTCGTGCGGCGGTTTGAGGACGCATACGACCTGATAATCGTAGACTCGACGGACCCGTTTGGCCCCGGAGAGGGGTTATTTACGAAGGAGTTCTACGGCAACTGCTTCAAGGCGCTCTCTCCGGATGGCATACTGGTGAACCAGCACGAGAATCCATACTACGACTCGTATGCCCATGCCATGACCAGGGCGCACCGGCGCATCGAGGAGTTCTTCCCTGTATGCCGCGTGTATCAGGCTCACATACCGACGTATCCGTCCGGGCACTGGCTATTCGGGTTCGCGTCCAAAAAACTCGATCCACTCGAGGACATGAAGCCGAATCTGTGGAACGCGCTGGGCATAGAGACGCGCTACTACAACACGAAGCTGCACTTGGGCGCGTTCATGCTTCCGAATTATGTCCTGAAGCAGCTCGATCTGGCAGGATAGAATGGGACCGAACGTGCAGACATTCATAGGCTGCGAGTCATCATACGATGAGGCGGACGTAGTCCTCTTTGGCGCCCCGTTTGATTCGACCGCGTCGTACAGGCCGGGGACCAGGTTCGCGAGCTCGGCCATACGATCCGAATCGTTTGGCATCGAGACGTACAGCCCGTATCAGAGGGCCGCGCTCGAGGATTTTAAAATATTCGACGGCGGCGACCTCGACCTCCCGTTTGGCAACGCGGCGCGCGTTTTGGACACGATCGAGGCGTTCTGCGGCAAGGTTCACGACGAGGGCAAGCTGCCTGTCATGATTGGCGGCGAGCACCTCGTTACCTTCGGCGCGGTGAGGGCCGCGGCATCGCGATACCAGGATCTGCGAGTCATGCACTTCGACGCGCACTGCGACTTGAGAAGGGACTACATGGGAGAGTCGCTCTCCCACGCGACGGTCATGCGGAGGGTCTGGGATCTGCTCGGCGACGGGAGGATATATCAGTTCGGCATAAGGTCCGGCGCGAGGGAGGAGTTCGAGTGGGCAGTCTCTCACGTGAGGACCGAGCTGTACACGATACGGAGCATAGACAGCTGCGCGGAGGCTGCCTGCCGCTATCCGGTGTACATAACCGTCGACATGGATGTGATCGACCCAGCCGAATTTCCGGGCACCGGGACTCCAGAGGCTGGCGGAGTGTCCTTCAAGGACCTCCTTGACGCGCTCTTGAGCCTCAAGGGGCTGGACATCGTCGGTTTCGACATCTGTGAGCTGGCGCCTCATTACGATTCCTCCGGCGTGTCGACCGCCATGGCCTGTAAACTCCTCAGGGAGATGCTCATCGCTTATTCCTGATGAATTACGCGGTTTGTGTTATATTTGAATAAGTATTGATTTATTATTTTGCCCTACTAGGGCGTTGGCGGCCGGCCACAGATGATTATAAAAGGGGTTTTACGCAGTGACAATGTCTGAAGGATGGCTTGATCCTTCCTTGGGAGCGGGTTCCAGCATGGTTCCGATGATCAATTTTCTCAATCCTGGAGATGATACTTGCTATTGTTCACAAGAGGACAGGCAGCTCATCATTCACGAACTTCTGGAGCGGTCGCCGACCGGGGTGTTGATTCTGACGGCGGAGGGCAAGGTTCTGTTGATGAACGACGCGGCGAAGCGTCTTTTCGAATATGACTGGCGGCCCGGCAAGGAGACCGCGTGGGTCGATCTGATGAAGTCCAGGATTCTCTGCGACCAGGATTCGAACCCGATAACCAAAGATCCTATCGACATTGTAATAAAAGAGAGGGGCCGAATATCGGCAAACCTCTTGATCAAGTCGCGCGACAAAATCCCTGAGGAAAAATGGGCGTCGATAACGGCATTTCCAGTCGAGAGGGATGGCGGTCTGGTGGCGGTCGTGGCCTTACTCATCGATATCACATCCTTCAAGGGGACGGAGGAGGCGCTGTATCACCAGGCGACCCACGATCCGCTGACCGGCCTCTCGAACAGGGTGTTTTTCTCTGCCAGCCTGAAGAAGGCTGTCGCCAGGGTCAGGAGGGGCTACCTGGGCGGCGCTGTTTTCATGATCGACCTCGACAGGTTCAAGGAAGTCAACGACACTTATGGACATGCCGCGGGGGACGAACTGCTGAAGTCCGTCGCGAACCGCATGTGCTCCGAGGTTCGGGAGACAGACCTCGTGGCTCGGATAGGCGGCGACGAGTTTGCCATACTCCTCTCCGACGTAAGGGACACAAACGATCTCTACGCGATTGGCGAGGTCGCCGAGAGGATATGTAAATCCATCTCGCGTCCGTTCAAGCTGGGCAATAACGAGGCGAGCGTGACGGCCAGCATCGGCATAAGCATGTATCCCAATGACGGGCTGGACGAGGATTTGCTGCTCTCAAAGGCCGACACCGCCCTTTATGTCGTCAAGCAGAGCGAGCGCGACGGCTGGCGCTTTGCGGATATTTGATTCGGGTTCGGAGGGGCAGAAATACGGCAGCAGTTTTTCGGAGAGTCCGGGGGCGTCCAACGCCTCCAGTGCCCTTTTTATATCGTCGCGCGATCTATAAGGCCTGCCGGATGCGATATTTTCGGCGCGCGCCTTTCCTATCCCCGGCAGGGCGGTCAGCTCCGTTCGAGAACAGCGGTTTATGTCAAGCGGCCAGGGGACGGCGGTGAGAGATCTGCTTCCCCAGTCTGTGACCATGACGTCAAGCCTTTCCCCTGGCTCGTGACGCTCTGAAGCAACTCCGATCAGAGGTGGATAACTTCCCAGGGGCCTGCCGAAAATTACGTTCCCAGACCGCTCCTCGAGGATGACGCCTGGCGTCACAGTACCCAGCGGCGCGACCCTCTCCAGCATCACCGGGTCGACCTCGCGCCTGACCCATTCCTTCCATCTGCGGTAGTCCCTCTCGCCGGCGCGGGGCGGATTCGCCGCCAGCAGCCCCTCCAGCTCTGTTCCAGGGAAGACCATGACGCGCCTTATATTTATACGCCTCACAATGAGCCCTTTCTCGAGAAGCGCCTCGAGAAATCTCCTGTTCCATAAAAAACTTTCCTTTGTCTCGCCAGCGAGGCCCGAGAGGAAGTTTATCCCGGGCAGGAGAGACGGCATGGAGCGGGGGGTCCGCCTTGCGCCCCCGGCTTCGTTTATCAGCCTGACCGCCGCGATTGCCTCATCGAGCGATACCTTGAGGCCGTTGGCCTCCCTCACTGCCGGGTCCAGACACTCTATGCCCAATGAGAGTCCGTCGCCCTCCGTGTTAAACTTGGCAATGGCCTCGACGCAGGACGCCGATTCGTCGGGAAACCGCGCGACAGTCGCCGGGTTGCAGTTGTCCGTGTGCAGCATCCGAGGGTCGGGGGCGGCCTCCCTTATGGCGCGGTACAGCTCCTCCACGCGCGAACTATTCGGCCTGTAGCCGTGCGGCGTCCGCTCTCCGCCCCACGCTAGGATGTTGGAGCATCGCCCAAGCCGGAAGGCCCTGACCCCCTCCGAGTAGAGCGAGGCTACCTCCGCCGCGACGCCCGCGCGGGAGCGCTCCTGGTAAGGGCCTCCACGCCCCTCCGTGCAGAACGAACATTTAATGCCGGGCGAATCCTGCCTGTCGCAGCCCCTTGACAGCTCCATCTCCGCTATCACGTTTGGATACGATGGATGCAGCCTCATAACCCCAGCTCCGGCAACCGCCGCCTCGTCCAGCCGGTCGTATGGCATGAGGGCATCATCCGTCCACTCGCCGGTCTTGCAGAATATGTCGAGCGACGCCTCGGGATCTCCGAGCGCCAGGAGGTCTATGCCGTCGGGGAATATCCTTTTCGCCGATACCCCGCCCCTCATAGCATAGCCATGGCGAATCGGCCCGCCAAGAATTAACAGCCCCCGCCGCCTGAGACCGGCAATCTCTTCCAGCTCGCGTTTCGTAAGAGGGCTGCCTCCTCGGTATCGCCCTGGAACAGTCAGCCCCATTATCACAAGCGTCAGGTCTGACGAAGCGACGGCCTCCGCCGTCTCGCCCCTCATTCCGCGCCACGTATCGCACGTTGCGTACTTCAGCTCGTACCCATGCGACAGCAGAACTCCGGCGCAGTATCGGACGTATGGAGAGACATAGGGCGGAACGCCGAAACATGCCGGCTCGTCCACATAGCCGTCGATTATCAGAGATTTCATGTATTAAACCAATTTGAAATCAAAACCATTGTCCCATGCTCACGTCCTCATAAAATTCCCACGTTGTGCGGCGCGTCGATCGAGGCTATATTTGAAACTAAAACCTGACCCCGGTCAGTAGATTTGACAACGGCGCGCTGTTAGTATAATTTAGGCTTACGTAAATTATTATGATGCTGAAAAAGATCATCGGCCTTGAACGAGCGGGATTGTAACACAAGATAGAAGAAGTTGACAAGGCAAGAAGGGGTGTTCAAATTGTCAAAA
>JAITNX010000097.1 GCA_031290235.1 Synergistaceae bacterium
AGATCGCCCAAGACGTCGGTCTTGGGCGATCTTCAAAATATGTTCCGCGAATGTTCGCGGCCTCTGAAATATTTACTGCTCATTCTGCGCTTCTACGTCTGTATCAACATGACGCTTATTGGGCGCAAGTTTACGCCAATTATGGCGATGCAACAAATTATAGGCTGAAGCAAGCGCAATTTTTCTGCCAAGGTGTTCCTCAAGAGCCTTATGGATATTTCCGACAACAAGGATCCCGCCAACTCTCGCTTGCTCCAAAAATGGTTCGAGAAAAGCTTTTTCCTCTTCAATGCTCATATTCGCTCTTTTACGCCCGCCAGGTCTTTCTTTTTTCACAAAACCACCGGCTTTGATGAAAGCGTTGCGATTTTTGGTCGTCCAACCAGCGCTGCGCCCTATACAGGAAGCTGTTTGCTCTGTGGACATCCCGTATTCAATAGGATAGATTACCGCTTGGCAAATCCTCAACTCATTAGCAGTTGTAACTTTTGACAATAATGCTTTGGCTGTCTCCAACACAGACAAACCTCTCGCTGTCCTCGCCATAATATCCCCTCCTTGGTTCATTGGGTATATTATAGTCGTAATGCATTAGAAATGGAATAACGTGGTTTTTAAGGGCGAACCGTAAAAACCACGCTATGCTCGCACAGAACGCGAAGCGATTTCGAAATTTTTATTCCGTCACATAAGCGTCGCGGAAGTAGAGGTCGTTCAGCGGGGTACGGAAGTAACCGGCCGTACCTTTGCGCATCATGTACGCGTACGAGCGGTGGAAGAGCGGGAGGCAGGGGTAGTCGCCCATCATCGTGTCCTCCGCGCGGCGGACCAGCTCCACTGCCTTTTTGGGGTCCGTTGTGCTTTGAATCTCAGTCACGAGAGCGTCATAAGCGGGGTTGGAGTATTTGCTCAGGTTGTTCACCCCGTTCGTCTCCATGAGCGGCAAAAACGTCATTGGGTGAAGGAAGCCGCCGCCCCAGCCCATCTGGGCGAGCTGATACTTGCCAGCCCGGACATCCTCATAGAATACGGCCCAGTCGGCCGTCTTGAGGGTGATGTCTATGTTCAGGTTCGTCTTCAGCATGGCTGTCAGCGCCTCGACCGTCTTTTTGAACGTGTCGTTCGTGCTGTAGTAGTATACGATGGTCGGGAAGCCCTTGCCGTCCGGATAGCCCGCTTCCGCCAGCGCCGCCCGAGCCGCCTCCTGCTGAGCGCCCGGGGCCATCTCGTAGCTCGAACGGCCCTCGGTCGAGTCCACTCCGTCAACTACATAACCGGGCGAGACCAGGGCGTAAGCGGGGATGTCGTTTGTCCCAAGCACGTCCTCTATGAGGGCCTTGCGGTCTATAGCCAGGTTGAAGGCCTTGCGGACGAATTTGTTGTCAAAGGGAGGTTCTGTGTTATTCATGAGGTGATACGTCGTGCCGTAGGCCATTACCGTAATCAGCTCGTCGCTCTCGGCGCGGAGGGTCGGCAGATCGTTCGCGGGGGCCTCCCAGAAACCGTCTATCTCGCCGGCGCGGAAGGCCGTCAGCGCGGTAGACGTGTCGGCTATGAAGATAAACTTCAGCTTGTCGAGCTTCACATTTGCCGCGTTCCAATAATTTTCGTTTTTCTCGAACTCGTAGCTCTCGTTGAAATTTATTTTCGTCACCTTGAACGGACCGTTCGAGACGTAGCTCTCCGCGTCGAGCGTCCATTTTTCGCCGTACTTCTCAACCGCCGCCCTCTGGACCGGGCTGAAGGTGTAGGTCGCGACGAGTCCCAGGAAAAAGGGCGTCGGGGACTTGAGAGTTACCTTTAGGGTGTTCGCGTCCTCCGCCGCTATGCCGACCTCCTCCTCGCCGATTTTGCCCTCGAAGAACTCCTGCCCGCCCAGGACATAGGGACGGAGCTGGTCGGTCTGCCGCGAACCGGTCTCGGGGGTTATCACCCTTATCCACGAGTACCTGAAATCCTCGGCCGTCAATGGCGTCCCGTCGGACCACTTCAGGCCGGAACGGAGCTTGAAAGTATAAACCAAGCCGTCGTCACTTATCTCCCAGCTCTCGGCGAGGGCGGGGATCATGTTGTTGTTCGCGTCGTAGGTGATGAGGCCCTCGAACGCGTTGTTCACTATGGGTTTGGCATAGGTATTTACCGTTATGCCGGGGTCGATGCTGTCCGGGATGCTGTGTATCGCGAACGTTATCGACTGCTCTGCCGACATGGCCCGATTCGGCGCGGCCATGCCGCCTGGAAAAAAGACAAAGAGAGCCGTTACCGCCAATACTGCTGTCAGAAGATTGAAGCGCAATTTTTTCACTGAAATCACTCCCTGTTATATTTTATTATATTTTGTTATGTTTTTGATGATTTTAAAAAATCAATACAGATGACAGGCGACGCCGCGTCCCCCTTCAAGCTGCTTCAACGGAGGGGATAATTCCTCGCAGACTGGCATCCTGCGTCTGCATCTCGTGTGAAACCGGCAACCGGAAGGCGGGTGTATTGGGCTTGGGATATCACCCTCTATCGCCCGCTCCGTCCTCGGGGCGCCCCTGCGGGAAGGAATCGGAACGGCCCTCAGCAGCCCCTGCGTGTAGGGGTGAAGCGGATCTTCGTATATCTCCGCCGCCGGGCATACCTCCACGAGTTTGCCCAGATACATGACTCCGATTACGTCGGAGACGTACCTCACCATCGAGAGATCATGGGCTATAAAAAGGTATGTCAGGCTAAAGCGCTCCTGAAAATCCCTCAACATGTTCACGACCTGCGCCTGAATCGACACGTCCAGCGCCGATATGGGCTCGTCGCAGATTATTATCTCCGGGCGCATAATGAGAGCCCTGGCTATTCCTATGCGCTGCCTCTGCCCGCCTGAAAACTCGTGCGCGTATCTGTCAGCGTGTTTACCGCTCAGTCCCACCCCCTCCAGAGCGTCGCGGACCGCCTCGCCGGTCTCGCGGCGGCTGGCGCAAATACCGTGAGCCCTCAACGGCTCGGCTATTATGTCGTGAACAGTCATCCTGGCGTTGAGCGACGAGTAAGGGTCCTGAAATATCATCTGCATCTTCCGGCGGAGAGGAGACAGCTCGCGCTCCGGCTTTGACGCGTAATCCTCCCCGTCCACAATGATACTCCCCGAGGTCGGCTCGTATATCCTTATTATTGTCCTCGCGCAGGTGGATTTACCGCAGCCGCTCTCGCCCACCAGTCCGAACACGCGCCCGCGCTCCACGCTGAAGCTGACGTCGTCGACCGCGTGAACAACCGCCCTCCTGTCGTGCTTCACCGGGAAATGCTTTACCAGATTCACAACATCGAGCATTACGCGTTTATCCATGTCTCAGGCCGTCCCTAAACGAATTGCCGCCAGTCGGAGCCTCTGGCGCCAGGAGCCAGCAGGCGGAAAAGCGGGATTCGCCGGCGGAGTACATCGGGGGCATGCCCGCCTGACATATATTCATCGCGTGCCCGCAGCGCGGCGCAAAAGGACAGCCGTCCGGGGGGCGCGTCATATCGGGAGGCGAACCCGGTATGGAGGAAAGGCTCAGAGCCTTGTCCAGGACCATGTTGGGCACCGACGCGAGAAGGCCAGCGGTGTAAGGGTGAGCCGGGCTGTCGAATATATCGTCCGCCGACGCCTCCTCCATTATCCTTCCTCCGTACATAACTATCACCCTCGTGCAAATCTCCGCCACGACGCCAAGGTCGTGGGTTATGAAGATCACCGACATGTCGAGTTCGTCTCGCAGGCTCCTCAAAAGCATCAATATCTGCTCCTGAATCGTGACGTCGAGGGCTGTGGTTGGCTCGTCCGCTATCACGACGTCCGGCCCGCAGGCTATGGCTATCGCTATCATCACCCTCTGTCTCATTCCTCCCGAGAACTCGTGCGGGTAGGCGCGGTATCTGCTCTCAGGCTCCGGTATCCTGACGAGTCCGAGCAGGCGCAGGGCCTCCGCCCGAACCTCGGCCATGGACAGCTCTTTTCTATGCTCGATTATCATCTCCTCTATCTGGGCGCCTATGGGAACCAGAGGGTTGAGCGACGACATCGGGTCCTGAAAGATCATGGATATACGGTTGCCGCGAATCTTGCGAAGCGCCCTCGTTCCGGCCTTCGCGAGATCGATGCCGTCGAAGGCTATCTCTCCGCCGACTATGAGTCCGTTTGAAGGAAGCAGGCGCAGGATGGAGGTGGACATGACAGTCTTCCCGGAGCCGCTCTCCCCCACTATGCCGAGCACTTCGCCGCGGTAAAGGTCGAAGGAGACGCCGCGCACCGCGTCCACCCGGCCGCCGCTCGTAACGAACGCGGTGCGTAGATTTTTTACAGATAGTATCGGAGAGGCGCCAGCCTGCCGCATATCCCTCGGCTCTACTTTCTCAGCTTAGGGTCGAGGGCGTCCCTAAGGCCGTCGCCGATGAAGTTGAAGCCAAACGTCAGCGCGCATATCGCAATTGCCGGCTCAAAGAGTTGATACGGCGACGTGCGCAGCATCCCTATGGCGTCGCTGCACATGGTGCCGAGCGACGCGAGCGGCGCCGGGATGCCGAGTCCTATAAAGCTCAAAAAGGCCTCCATGAATATGGCCTGCGGTATCAGCATCGTCAGTGTCACCAGTATGGGACCCATGGCGTTCGGTATCAGGTGACGGCAGAGTATCACGGAGGGAGGTGATCCTATCGTGCGCGACGCTAAGACAAAATCCCGCTCCTTGAGGGACAGTATCTCCCCTCTCACGACCCTCGCCATGTTGACCCAGTACACAGTCCCGAGCGCCATCACTATGCTCGCCAGTCCAGCGTCGAGGAACACCATTATCAGTATCACGTAGAGCGTCAGGGGCAGGGTGTTTATTATATCGACAATCCTCATCATGACGGCGTCCGTCATCCCGCCGCAATACGCGGACACGCTGCCCCAAAAAACGCCGATCAGGAGGTTGGCGGTAGCGGCTGTGAAGGCCACCAGAAGGGATATGCGAGCGCCGTACATGAGGCGCGTCATAATGTCGCGCCCAAGGCTGTCGCTGCCAAGGAGATAAGTTCTGTTCCAGATGGACCTGCGGGATTCAACGCGCCTTCCGCCATCGTCGAGCAGGGTATAGGGACGCGCGCTGTAGTCCAGCGTCAGCGTAAGCCCCCCTCCATCGAACACGGAGCGCTTCGCTGCGTCGTCGGCCGACACCCTTGCGACGGACCCCAAAAGACGCCCGCTGCCGCCGACCTCTATCAGCTTGAGATTGGCGGTTATGTAAAAAAACCGCCCGCCGTACTCAACGGCCCTGAAAAGAGGCGGAATGCTCACGTACTCCAGGTTCTGCTCCTCGTACGAAAAATCGGTAAAGCTGGGGCCAATGAGGGCAAAGGCCGTCACCACAAGTATGAGGCACATCCCAAGGAGGGACGTGACCTTTCTGCGGAAGCGAAACCAGACGTCGCTCGCGAACGTGCGCCGCGACCCCGAAATCATCTCCATCGCCTCCGCCGGGAGACTGAGCTTGCCCCACGGATCCTCTATGTCCGGCATGTCGGAATTTTTGGCGAGGTCACTCATATTTTATCCTCGGGTCTATTAGACAATAAAAAATATCAACGATGAAGACGATGGCTATCAGGAACGTGGCGTAAAAGATCGTCACTCCCATGATGGTCGTGTAGTCGCGGTTTGAAATGCTCGAAACGAAGTGTATTCCCAGTCCGGGCAGGGCGAATATGCTCTCTATCACGAACGAACCCGTTATCAGGTTCGCTATCGAAGGTCCGAGTACCGTGACGACTGGTATGAGCGCATTGCGGAGAGCGTGCCTCGTGACCACCCGAAACTCGGATATCCCCTTCGAGCGCGCGGTTCGAATATAGTCCTGTCCCATTACCTCGAGAAGGCTGCTCCTCATCAGGCGGGCGAGAAATGCCAGGGCATAGCCGCCCATCGCCGTCATGGGCAGTATGTAGCCCTTCCACGAGGAGACCCCGATAGTCGGAAGAACGCCAAGCCTGTACGAGAAGATGTACATGAGTATTGTGGCCATGACGAACGACGGAATAGTCACCCCAAGCGTGGCAAACGCCATTACCGTCATGTCCTGCCACCGGCCGTTTTTGAGCGCGGCCGTCATCCCCATCGGGATGGACGTCAGAAGCATGAATATCACAGTTACGAGACCGAGTTTACCCGAGACCGGAAAACCGCTCTTTATGAAGTCGTTGACGCTCTTGCCCCTGTATTGGTACGAGACGCCAAGGTCCCCGCGCGCTAGGTTGCCCAGATAGTAGGCAAACTGCACCGGTATCGGGTCGTTGAGATGGTATTTGTTTTCAAGCGCCTCCTGCACCGCCGGCGCCATTGCTATGTCAGACGTGAATGGACCGCCGGGTATGGAGTGCATCATGAAGAAGGTGAGGCATATAAGCGCCGCCATAGTGAGTATGGACATGGCTATCCGTTTTAAGACGTATCTTTTCATAGCGACCCCCAAAGCGATTATTCCAAATTCTAAAAAATAATTTTGAGATATTACCATAATGAAAAAATTTAAACAACACCAGATCCAAACGCGACAGATGGACAGATGCGTAAAGAGAGCCTCATGGTATAATTGGGATAAAGCGGCGGCGGAATATGGGGCCATCATGGAGGGTTTCCTATAATAAATGCGATAAATATTGTAATAAATTTCCTGATCGGGGGCGATTACAGTGGAATCTGAAAATGTAAAGAGCGGGGCCGACCTCAGGCTTAAAGAGACAATTCGCATAATAATGGGGAGGCGCAGCGTCAGGAAGTTCGAGCCGCGCCAGGTGGAACCGGAGAAGACGCGGATAATACTGGAGTGCGGTTTCGCCGCGCCGAGCGCCAAGAACATCAGGCCCTGCCATCTGGTTCTGATCGACGATCCTGCGCTGCTCAAAAAAATCGGCGAATCTACAACGGAGGCGCGCATGGTGACCGGCGCGCCGCTGGCCATAGCCGTGTGCGTGGACGCCGCCCGCTATGAGCGGGAATCCTCTGCTGACGGGACCTGGATAGAGGACGCTTCGTGCGCCATGATGAACATGCTGCTGGCCGCAAGAACGCTCGGCCTGGAGGGCGTGTGGCTCCAGATCCTGAACCGTCCGGCCAGAGACGTGGCTATATCGCCGCTGCTCTCCCTGCCGGAGGGAGTAAAGATACTGGCGATATCAGTTCTGGGATACCCCGATGCGGAAAAACCGCCCTACAGCGGCGTTGACGAGGAGAGGCTGCACACCAACGGCTGGTGAAATCAAGGCAGACGGCACGTAGTGCCCCACTATTCCCGCCCAACCTTGGTATCGATGGATCCTGTGATTAAAAGCGCCGAAGTCGGGGATATAAACGGTGACGGGCG
>JAITNX010000104.1 GCA_031290235.1 Synergistaceae bacterium
GGCGATTACTAATTAAATATCCCTGTATATTTTCCAATATACAATATTAGGTCGCTATTAATATCAACAATATAAAACAAAAAAGGATGGTTTGCATGGAATATTTTCCAATATTCGGATACATAACTATAGCCTAAAGTCATAGCTGTTAAAATAGTAAATGATGCGACTTCAGAACCTGTTTCATTTACATCAATAAATGCATCATGAGCTATATTAGTAATAATATTTTTCCGGCACTCCAGGAATTTTGATTTAGATAAAAAGTCTTCATAGCCTTCATGTTTATATATTGATTTAATAGCGGATAAAACGTCAATTTTATTGTCAAATCTAAACGTCGGAAGCTCTAAATCCACAGGTTCTTCTTTAAACGAACTAGATATTTGGATAAAAGAATCTCTTGTAAAATTTTGCTCAAACACTTTGAAACGTGTAGCATCTTTAGGCAAAATAATAATCATAGCGGTTTTGCCAGATAAGTATGGTAAACGAATGGCTTGGCAATCTTGGGTTTCCGTATAAGACATAAGCCCTTTCTCGTTCATCATATATTGATCGATCGATGTCTCACCTGTAAAGAATTTACCCAATTTCGTCGCATCTTTATTAAATCCACTTTTCCAATATTCTTTAAAATAAGTTGTATTTGTTATCGCTATACTTGTAAGAGCGTTGATAAACTTGTCCTCCATTGTAAAGCTAATTCCATGTGACGTATGTTCGCCTACCCAGTCATTTATCCTATGAACCGCCCCAGATGTGTCTTCATAATCAAGCGGTATAATTTCTGCATTAAAATATTTCCCGCAATCATCGATAAATTTGCTCGGGATGTCCAACTTAACGCTTGGCCACACCGCATTTGCTATAGAGAAAGCCTTGCTGTACTCCAAGGATCCCAAAGAGAAAGGGTTCTCATAAAGATAATCAACCAAGTGGGGGATTTTTTTCAAATGTTCTCGCCCATTTTCATCAAATCCAAGATACGCCATTCCCATTGTTGATGATATGCCAATGGGAGAAAATATTATGTTCTTATTATTGTCTTTTGTGATTTCTCTGTAAAAATCAAACCCAAACAGATTAATAGATTCGACAGCGCTAGACGCGCTATCTATCGAATTTTCCAACGCCGTGGCATTGCTCGGGTTTATCTCCTCGCCGTAAATGGAAAAGTCGCCAGCTAACGCCATTATGGCAACCCCAACAACAACTAATCTAAATGCAGTGATTTTTTTTAACAGCAATCAAAAGCCCTCCTTTGTTTTTCTAATAGCAGAATTATATACAAAACTAATTAACGAGTTGCAACTTTCTCACCTTAGCTGGCCCATTACCAGGTTGCAAATTTCTCACTATTTTTGAGGTAATTGCCAAGTCCCAGCTTAAAACAACGAAATCTTTTTGTGTGCTATCATACGGTCCATCTAGTATGAATGAATTTGTTACCCAAGTTTCCATATCTTCAGGGCCAGGACCTCCTTCATAGAAGGCTTTAACATTATAACTGAAACTTCGCACCCCTGAAGAATGTCTAGCACCTTGAAAAATCAATAATTGTCGGCAAAAAAGAAGCGGCATGAGTCATCTTTTGGTATGATTTATTCACAACAACAAAAAAACCAAAGGGGGGCTCATGCCGTGAAAAGCTTAACACGTTCAGAGATTTTTGAGGATGAACTTCTCAATGATAGGAGGATTTTTTCATCAACATTGATCAGTATAGAGCATTTTCACACGTCCAGCGCCGCGTGGTGGCCCTGATAGATGGCGGCCGTCATGTTCTGTACTCTTGTACAGTCGCCCACCTGATACATCCGAGGGGCGGCGTTCGCCAGGGCCTGTGCCGCCGCTGTCAGCGGACGCTGACCAACGGCGCAGATGATCGTTTCGCCAGGGACCAAACATTCGGAGCCGTCCTTTTTTACGCAGACAAGTCCGTCCTTTGTCACGCGCAGAGCAGTGAGGCCAAGCTCAATGTTAACAAGCTCTTTCAGCTTATCCATGAGTATGGGGCGATGGCGGACGTTTGCGTCGGGCGCGAGCGCGTCGCGCATCTCGACCACCGTGACGCGCTTGCCCTCGTCCGCTAGATGCACCGCGGCCTCACAGCCCGCGAGGCCGCCGCCAAGCACTACCACACTGTCCTTGATCTCGCCCCGGCGGCTGGGCAGGTCGTTGACCAGGATGACGTTCTCATCGCCTATCCCAGGGAGCGGCGGCACGATCGGCTCGGAACCCACGGCGCAGATGAGAACATCGGCCCTCTCGGCCTCCGCGTATGCCTTTGTGACCTCCATATTCAGCCGGATATCCACGCCCTCCCGGCGCAACAGGCGCTCCATGACGGAGGCGTATTCGTACATATCCTTTTTAAAGGAAATACCTTCCTCGCAGTTGAGGATGCCGCCCAACCTGTCCCCCTTCTCGCATAGCACTACCTGATGGCCTCGCCGGGCAGCCGTCAGCGCCGCCTCCAGCCCACCGGGGCCACCACCGGCTACAAGGACTTTTTTCTTTTTGGGGGCGGGGAGAACTTCCAGTCCCTCGCGCTCGCGCCCGATGAGGGGATTTAAGGTACAGCGCCTAGTCTGCGTCTGCACGCGCTCAGCCATGCAGGTGAAACAGCGTATGCATTTGATGATCTCGTCGCCGCGGTTTTCCATGACCTTCCACGGCAGCTCCGGATCGGCCAAAAGCGCGCGCGCCATATAGATCACATCGGCTTTTCCGGAGGCGATGATCTCCTCCATCATCTCCGGGTCGTTCAGCGCGCCGATGGTGGCCACCGGCGTCTTGACGTGCTTCTTGATCTCGGCCGCGAGGCGGACGTTCACGCCGTGGGGCGCGAACATCGGCGGATGTGTCATGAAGAAGCCGCTGTGGTGCGACCCGGCGGAGACGTGTATGAGGTCCACCTTGCCGTCTATGGCCTTGGCGATTTCGACGCCCGTCTCTATGCCGTAGCCGCCCCCTATTCCCTCCGCGCCGCTCATTCGAAACTCGATGGGGAAGCCCTTTCCCACAGCGTCCCTCACACTGGCGATGACCTCCAGCATAAACCGGCGGCGGTTTTCAAAGCTGCCGCCGTATTCGTCGGTACGCCGGTTGAAGGCGGGGGAGAGGAATT
This sequence comes from Synergistaceae bacterium, assembly GCA_031290235.1. Classification (GTDB taxonomy): domain Bacteria; phylum Synergistota; class Synergistia; order Synergistales; family Synergistaceae; genus JAIRWR01. The sequence goes on from JAITNX010000104.1 coordinate 3,134, forward strand.
GATTGATGAGCCAGCTGTGCCCGCCGTGTATCATCACCATCTCAAACCCGGCGCGCTTGGCGAGGCCGGCGACACGCCCGTAGGCCTTTATGATATCGGCTATCAGCTCTTTCGTGAGCGCCAGAATCTCTGTCCCGTCCTCCAGTACGCCATCGCTGGAGCTGTATTTTACCACCTTCTCGCCCGGCTTGCTGTCGAGGATATAGGACCCTGCGTACATGCCGCCGTGGGAAAGTTCGACGCTGGCAATGGCGCCGTGGCGTCGGACGGCGTCAGCGGCGAAGGTGAAGCTGGACAGGGAGCCGGGGCGATTATCGTCCAGATGGAACATATGCGAGTGGTCGGTCTCTGGGTGTACAACGCACTCACTGAGGGTCACCGCCGCCGCGCCGCCTTTTGCGCGCAGCTCGTAGAATCCGACAGAGCCTCTCCCCACGCAGTAGTCGTGGGTGATGTCGGTGCCCCCCAGAGGAGCGCTGAACATGCGGTTGCGGAAGGTGACCTGTCCCAAGGTGATGGGGCTGCATAGGCGCGGATATTTTCGTATCATTTTCATTCCTCCAGCTTCCCTGTATTAGTGGGCGGGACCGCGGTTATATTATTATCGCGCCGTAATTTCCGCGTTTTTTTCGTCATTTTCTTCAACGCTCCCGCGCTTGCGGTCGCGGTTCGTGGCAATCAGCGTCACGAACAGGATAAGCAGCAGCAGTATACCTTGGACGGATTCGGACACCTGAATCTGCGGATAACCGATTATGGCAAGTCCGTTGACAAAAATTGTTATCGAAAACGAGCCGAGCAGCATCTTGTAGATTTTCGCCGAAGAACCGCCCGTGACAAGCACGCCGCCAAGGAAAATCGCCATAGCGACCCTCATCTCGATAAAAGAACCCATAGTCTGGCTTGTGCCTCCGACGCTCAGCATTGAGAACACTGCCGCCGCTCCAGCCATTGTACCCGACAGAACGAACGCCAAAATCTTGATTCTATCGACAGGCACGCCGACATATTTAGCTACGACCTCGTTCTCGCCGATTGCGCGGCTGTAACGTCCCACGCGGGTAAATTCGAACAGGTAAGCCATTACGGCTATTATAACCAGAAACATAATTATCTTGACAGCCGGCGTGCGGAACACGGCAATCGAATCGGGGATGTACTGAATGTCAATTCGTGTCAGAATCAGCAGAACTATTCCCCGGATACCGATTAACAGGGCGATAGTCAGTATAAACGACGGCACTTTGAGTTTCGCGACGACTACCCCGTTGAACAGCCCGACCAGCGCGCCCACGAGCAGGGATATAGGTATCATCAGAATCGGTGCGCCGAGGGTAATCCCCGCCCACAAGCCGATAACTCCAGAGAGAGCCAAATTCACGCCGACGGAAAGGTCGATGCTGCCCTGAGCGACCACAAACAGCGAGCCGCACCCGATTACTACGATTATCATTGACTGCTCGATCAGTTTTGTCAGATTGTAGGACGTAATCATTCTGCCCTTGCTGGCGACTGCAAAAAAAAGGAAAATTGCCAAAAACGCGATGAACGGCACTATATTCTGCAAACGCAAATTCCGTAATTTCTTCACATCATCACCTCTATGACGCTATGCTCCGTGAAGTCGCCGTCACGGTTGATAGTCCGCGTCGCATGTCCGTCTTTCATTACGATTAAACGATCCGCCATACCGAGAACCTCTGTAAGCTCGTCTGAAATCAGGATAGTCGCTATGCCATCCTTTTTCGCCTGTTTCATAAGCGAGTAGATATACGCCTTAACGCCGACGTCGACGCCGCGCGTGGGACAGTCAAGCACCATAACTTTAAGGTCTTTCGTGAGCCACCGCCCGAGATTGACTTTCTGCTTGTTTCCACCCGAGAGCGCGTCCACACTCTGGCGTATACCAGTACACTTGACTTGCAGTTTGCCTACCATCTGATGCGCTAAATGCCGGAGTTTTTTCGGAGAAAGATACCCAATCGAGCCTTTCAGTTCGGTGAGCGACGGCAGGACGGCGTTGTCGAGGATGCTTGCGTGTATCATAAGCGCGTCGTGGTCGCGGTCTTTCGGGACATACGACATTCGGTTATTAAGCGCGTTCTCCGCGCTTTTTATGGTTGTTCCGCCGATTGTAACGCTGCCGCGGCTCAGTTTTGACATTCCGTAAACGGCCTTGCCAACGGCGTGAATCCCCGAATCCGACAGGCCGCACAGCCCCAGAATTTCGCCTTTGTGCAAATCAAAAGAAATATCCTCCAATTCGCCCGGGACTGTAATATTCTCGGCTTTCAGCACGATTTCTTCTTGATAATCCGGCGTTTTGTCCGCGCGGTAATAATCACCCGAGATTTCCCGCCCGACCATCATATAGCGGATTTCGTCGGCTGCGGTTTCATGTGTGTTCACGTCGCCGATAACCTCGCCGTCGCGCAGGACGGTTATGCTGTCGGATATTCTGAGCATTTCGTCGATGTCGTGGGTAATAACAATCACCGATTTGCCCATTTCCTTGAGCTTATTAATCAGTTCATAGAGTTTTGCGCGGTTGTTTTGGGATAAACTCTGCGTAATCTCGTCAAGCAGGACTATATCCGGCTCAACGGAAAGCGCGCGCATAAGCTCGACTATTTTGCGCTGCTCGATCAGCATACCCGTCATAATCTCGGAGGGATTGACGGGCGGGTCGGTAAAGCCCCATTTGTCAAATAAATCCGTCACGGCCCTGTTGAGGGCTTTTATATTTACCGCACCGTTGCGTGTAAACTGCTGCAAACGCCCGAGATAAACATTCACGCCGACAGGCAGTTTGTCGATTATGCCGTGTTCCTGCAAAACCATCGAGACTTTTAACTTGTTCGCGTCAAGAGGGTTTTGTGGCGCGTAATGTTTGCCGTCAAGGAGCATTTCGCCCGAATCATAGCCGTAAACTCCGGCAATTTGCGAAAGCAAAGTGGATTTCCCCGAGCCGTTCTCGCCGATGAGCCCTTTGATTTCACCACGCTTCAACGCGAAATTTACGTTGATATTGGCGTGGGTCGGGCCGAATTTTTTGTATAAGCCCTTGATTTCGAGGATATTTCCGCTCATTTCACCACCCCCTGAACACCGCGTTGACCGATAATCCCGAACGCGATAATAAACAGCGCGAGCATAGCCTCCTGCAACGTGCCGGACGGAACGTGCAAAAGCGTCAGCAGGTTAAACACAGCGTACATTAAGAACGCGCAAATCGGCACGGCAATCACGATATTCACTTTTTTTTGGAGAATATCCGACAACAACGCTATGGCAAGCGGCTGTAAAATCAGGAAGATGCTGGCGAGCGAGTTTTTCGCCGTGGTATATCCCGAATAGCTTTCCTGTAAAAACGATGTTACGCCAATGAGCAGGCCGCAGATAATTCCGACGTGGAGCAGGGTTCTGTCAACATTCACGCCGAGGGAACGCGCGACGCGTTCGTTCCCGCCGATAGCGCGGATATTGAATCCGACGGTCGTGCGGTTGTATATAAAATAAATGACCGCGAAGCAAACCAAAAGGACTATTAAACTGTAAGGGAATTGCCCCAAAAAGCGCAGGCTTTTGTCAAACGGCTTGGCGATTGCAGCCTTCGTGGCGTTATTCACCTGCAAGAATATGGCGAACGCCTCATATACCATTGCGAGAGAAAGGCTCGCTATCCACGCTGGGATTTTTGTTGCTGAGAAAATCCAAAAGTTGAAAAAAACAAGCCCCGTGCCGACAAATATTCCGCATAGCATACCGGCCGCGAGACCGTACATATTGCCTAAAACTCCCGTGGCGAACGACGCGAGAACAACAACCGCCCCCCACGACATATCGGTATAGCCGCAGGCGAACAAAAAACACATTCCCCAAGCCATAAACGTGGGATAAATCATATTGCCGAGTATTATTTTAATGTTCATCCATTGCAGAAAATGCCCCTCGGTCAGCGCGTTGAAAATCAACGCGCACACCGCCGCGATTACAATAAACGCCCCCGCGAAAATCAGCTGCGAGCGGGCACCGTTAGAGGACACCTTGGGTTTTGCCATAATAGGTATCAATCCCCTTAAATAAATTCACAATTATAGGTGCGCGGCGCTGTTATGCACCGCAAGCGGAGGGGCGGCATCATATTGCCGCCCCTCCGGCTTGCTCGGAACTGGTTATTTTCCGTTTGCTTTGAGGATTGCGTCGACAGTAAAGTCGTTCTTGATTGTTTCAATAAAAGACGCGTAAGTTACGCCGGAGTTGAAACGGTAAGCAAGTTTCTGAATCATTTCCTTCGTAACAGGTTTCGCGCCGTCCGCAAGGAACACTTCGGTGTAAGCGTCGATATTGGCGGCGACTACAAGCGAGGTGGAAACGCCGATAATCGGGGGCAGGCCGGCGTCGTTTTTGAGCGGGTGGCCGTCAAGGAAGTTGAGCAGGAGCGCGGGGGCGATGTTCGCGGCAAAAGTCGTCCCGCCGGAGGCCGCCGCTATCTTGCCCTCTTTGATATAAGGCGCGGAACCCGCGTTAATAGCCGAGAGATAGGTTTTGACATCCTTGATTCCGAGCTGGTCAATCGCAGTGAACGTGCCTTCGACATAGTCGCCGACAAGCATATAAACGGCGTCGACATCCGGGTGAGCGGAGAGCATAGAGGACGCTTTTGCGAGAGCCTCGCTGTTGTCGGTGCAGCGTTCCTCCGCCACGATTTTGCCGCCGCCCGCCAAGAACGCCTCTTTGAACCCGTTGGCGCGGTTGTCCATATTGAGGTCGCCTAAGTTGCCGCCGATGATGCAGGCGGTCTTGTTGCCGTCTTTGATGGCTTGCTCGCCAAGGATATGCCCGTCGGCGACAAGATCAGAGGCGACCGCGCCCGCGAAGTATTCGTTGTTTTTTTGCAGGTTAGCCTGGATTTCCGCCGAACCGATTGCCATATACAGCACGAACGGGATTTTTGCCGCTCTCGCCGCGTCCGCCATAGTCGGAATGGTCGACGCGCCGTAGCCCTGGATACCGAGGCCGTCCACGCCCTGCGAGATAAAGTTCTCTATGTTCTGGACCTCCTGGTCGGCCTTGTTGTCGTCGCTTGCTCTGCTGTCGGTCAGGCCGAGAGCCGTGACCGCCCATTCCGCCTCGTCGCCGTAGAGTTGCAGGATAGGCGCGGTACCCCAAGTGTTAAGCCCCAAATGATAAGCCTTAGAAGGCAAATCAGCCGAGGAAGCGGGTGTTGCCTGGGATAGCGAAACAGCGCAAGCGAGTGCCAACAATATTGCTAAAATTCCGCGCGATTTTTTCATCCTTATAATTCCTCCTGTACTTCTCAGTTTATGTTGCTGTGTCGAAATGATCTTCTAGCACGACAAGCCTATCGTAGAGCATTGCCGCGCGAATGTCAACGGGAGTGATTTATAAGTGTGTTATTCATCTACCTGTATTATTGGGCGGAACCGCGGCGCCTCCTCGCGCGAACCGGAGATAGAGGACAACGGCCGCGGCCATCGCTATAAATTCGGTCATGGGCTGTACATAGGACAGGCCGTACAGCGGGATGAACAGGTTCATGAGCAGCATGAGGGGAATATCCACCAGCCCCTTGCGGAGTACCGAGAGGATCAGCGCGGGCCTGCTCGCGCCCGTAGCCTGGAACAGCGTTATCATCAAAAAGCCGGCGGCCATCAGCGGCGTGGAGACGCACATGACTCGCAGGAAATACACGCCGTAGGACACGGTTCCCGGCTCATCTAAAAACAGCCGCACAAGCGGGCCGGCGAAAATCTCGTACACGACGACGCATAAGACGGAGAAGCCCATCGCGAGCAGAACCGTAAAGCCCAGGACGCGCCTTGTCCTCTCGGGCCGGCCCGCAGAATGGCTGTATCCCATCAGCGGGACGATGCCCTGCGACATCCCTATTGTTATGCTCATGGGAATCTGGTCCAGCTTTTTGGCGATTCCGAACGCGGAAATGGCGGCACTGCCAAAGGGCTTTGCCAGCTGGTTGAGCACCGTATTGGATACGGAGGCCAGCAGGGTCTGCAACATTCCGGGCATACCCGTCCCAATGACGCCAAGGCTGATATCCCGCGCAAAGGTAAAGTGCCTCGGAATCGGCGTCACGGCACTGGTCGCCCGGTTTTTGACCAGGGAAAACACAAAGTACAGGAGCACGGCGACATTTGAGATAAACGTGGCTATCGCCGCGCCGGTCACGCCCAAGTTAAGGCCCCAGTCGAAGATGAAAACGGGATCCAGGAGCATGTTCAGCACGCCGCCAGCGGAGAGCGCGAAACCCGCCTGCTTTGCCGCGCCGTCCGCGCGGATAAAGTGCGCCAGCGTCAGATTCATCATCGTGGGTACGCCGCCCAGGATAAACGTCCAAAAGGTATAGCTCTTTGTAAATGCCACAGTATACTCATCACTGCCCAAAAGTACGGCCACAAATGTGTGAAACACAGCCGCCAAGAGCGACAAAATGACCGCCGTGGCCAGCGCGCCGTACACGCCAAAGGCCGCCGCCTTCCTGACTCCGTCCTCGTCGCCCTTGCCCAGGAATCTCGACAGTGTCCCCGCGCCGCCGATGCCGAACAGGTTTGCCAGCGCCGTCAACACCAGCATGATCGGCGCGGATATCGACACCGCCGCCACCTGGTTCGGGTCCCCCAGCTGGCCCACGAAAAACGTGTCCGCCATATTGTAGACAAGCGATATGAGCTGGCTGAGTATTGCCGGTGCGATCATGGTGACAACGGCCTTTGACACAGCCGCCTCCTCATAGATGTACTTCTTTCTTGGCTCCATCTCCACGTCTACGATCTCCTATACCGGCTTCAAATATTTATGGATGATATTGAGCGCCTTTTGCGGTTCCATCTGCGAGAGCAGGCCGATCGCGAAAAGAATATAACTTGCGTCTATGTAAAACCGCGGGGCGGCCGGCTTGAGCGCCGCCTCTCCTTTGCCTCTGCCCGAGGCGCCCTCCAGGACCCAGCGCGGGTCCGATGAAAACGACACCGGTCCCCCGGTCCCAATGACCTGGCGCAGGCCGGTGAGGTCCTTTCCCCTCTGCCTGCGCGTTGTGCCGTTGCCCGTCACCAATATCTCGAGTTTCCCGGCGTGGCGCTCGACGGCGATTTTAACGGCCAATCTTGCCAGCAGCAACTGATGCCTAGCCTGTCCCAAAGCCTGGGGCACGCTGCGGGCTGCGTAAAGCTGAGAGAGTATCTCGTCGTTCAGCCGAACATCTCCCTCCGGCGCGATCCCCTCTTGCCTGGCGATCTCCACCAGCACGTCGAGATTGTGATACAAACCAAGGTCCCCATCTACCGTCCGCTTTTCAAACGGCTCCGGGAGACCTGTCATGATCGTGCCCTCCTGCATGGGATATCCGGCGGCGATGGAGTACACGTCGGTCGTCGCGCCGCCCACATCTACCAGCAGCAGCTCTCCCATGCCATTCATCCTCCCCGGCACGCCCAGGGCAATGAGCTTAGCTGCCTCCAATACGGCGGCGGGGGTGGGCATGAGGACGCTTTTTATGACGCTGTCCACCCGCGCGATGCCCTTCGCTTGGATAATATGGCTTAAAAAAATAGCGCGGATACATTCGCGGGCCGGCTCAAAGTTGATTTTTCCCAGCTCCGGCATCACATTCTCCGTGTAATGGACGCGAAAGCCGGTGTCTTTAAAAATCGCGCTTATCCCAATGTTTGCCGACTTATTTCCCGCCACGATGATATGTCCGGCGCACACACCGGACTGGGCCAGGATTTGCGCGTTATGGGTTATCACGCTCTTATTTCCGCCGTCCGTACCGCCTGTCAGGAGGATAATGTCCGGCTTTGCCGCTCTGATCTCCTCTATTTCAAGCGGGGACAGCTCATAGGAATAGGTCCCTGTCACCTTTGCTCCGGCGCCGAGGGCAGCCATTCGGCCGGCCTCGGTCGTGTATTCCGGGACCATGCCGATGCACAGCATGTGCAATCCGCCCGCCGCGCTGCTGCTGGCAACAGCCTGGCTGACCTCCCTTTCGCCGATGGGTATCATCTCACCCAGTAGCTCAAGGACCTGTCTCAGGCCTATGGCGACATCGCTGTCCACAGTGGAGGGGGCCTGGGCGCGGGCAGCCAGCTCCTCTTTATCGAGGTCGAATGCCACGGCCTTTGTAAAGGTACTCCCAAAATCAATGAACAGACGAATGTTACTCATAGTCAAACAAACTTCTTTGCGGCCCTTTGCGGCACTTTTATATTCTCCCTTTCGCCCTCAGGTCGGCGCACAGATCCTGTATTGATTTCTCGATAGAGGAATCCGGCGGGTAAACGCGGTCAAAGCCCATCTTTGAAAATTTTTCCTCATCCTCTTTAAAGTCGTGTTTGCCGACGCCCAAGTTTCCGCCCAGCAGCAGGAGGATTCCATCCAGCCCGGCCTCGTCGCATTTCTCACGGAAGCCCTGGAGGTCCTGCTCCGCCATGCCGTAGAGGGAGGTGATCATCATGGCGTCCGCGGCTGTCTCCTGGGCCGCTTTGATGAATTCCTCGGGCAGGGTCTGCGCGCCAAGCGCGGCGACGGTGAAGCCGTTTTCACGCAGCGACCGGGAGATCAGTTTGGTGCCGATGACGTGAGCGTCCACGCCGACCGTGCCGGTCACGACGTTGGGTTTCGCCTTTTTGACAGCCTCCAGATACGGATTCGGCGTCTCCTCCTCATAGACAATGCTCTCTTTGGGGTCAATGAGCGTGCCGTTGCAGATGGTCCACATATCCGCGATCGACACTTTATAGCTCATCTTGCGGCCCTCGTATTCCTCGCGCTCCCGGATCTTCTGGCGGCTGAACTCACGGACCTCCTCCGGAATGGGTACGTTGCCGTATTCGAGATAACGCATGGCCCCGTGCAGGTCGCGGACGCCGAGGGTGTTGTCCTGAAGGTGCATGCTGATGGAGAAGGGCGAATCCAAAACGCCCTCGTCCAAGGCCTTTACGATCCCCACAGCGACATCCCCGCCGCCCAGCTCCATGACGCGCTCGATAATGGCGCCGACGGAGAGCTCCGTCATGCGCTCCTCGATGTCGATATCCTTTGAGTTGAGCTCCATCTCCTGCTGGCGGACAATGTTGTATATCCAGTTCGCGGAGCGGTAGGTCTGCTGATGGGCCTCGATGCTGGGGATGCCGAGCGCCTCGTCGATCGTCTTGACCGAGCAGGCGGGCAGCCTTGCCAGAGCGCCGAGCATGGCCGTATAGTTTATGTATCCATACGCCATGCCCACATCGCTCGGGAAAGGATACAGGAACGACTGGTTGCCGATAAGGCCCGGTATCTCGCAATCGGCGTGGCCATACTTGTCGAGATACTTGCGGAAAAGCTTCTCGGTCGCCCGGAACTCGCCCAGATCCTGGGCCATGTTTCCGTTGAAGTTCACCATGGGCGAAAAGCTCTTCGCCCCCTGGCCGGCGGACACCAGCGCTTCAAGCAGCATACAGGCGATACTGACGTAGGTGGGAATGATGCCGTTCGGCAGCCAGCCGTGACAGGCGTGGTTGATGATGTGGCCGCGCTCGGCGTAGCAGCCGGAGAGCCTGGCGGTGAGCTGGCAGGTCTGGATGCACTCCTCGGGCGTGGCGCGCTTGTCAAAGCCGGAGAGCCAGCCGAACATGCTCTGCGGTATCGCGCTGACGCCGGAGGCAAAGGCGATCTCGGCAATGATGAACTGCCCCTCCCTTGAACTGCGGATATCGAACGCGCCCTTGCAGGACTCGATGACCTTGCGCGTGTTCTTGACGCCATGGTTGACGATCGGGAACCCGTTGAGTTTTGCCTTGCCGGTCTTGATGCTCTCCTCGAGACCCTTCTGCGCCATGTCGAACTTCAGGTTGCGGTTGTAGGAGTCGGTGGTGAAGGGGAACATGAACACGCCGACCTCGTTGAGAGACCGCAAAAGTTTGATCTCCTCCTCCAGCACCGGCGTGCCGGAGCGGGGATAGAGGCTGGTTTTTCCAGCCGCTTTGTATTTTTTGAGCATCTTGTTCATGTTCTTGTCGTCCGGAAGGCTTTTGTTGTAGGCGATGGCCTCCTCCAGGTCCACTTCCTTGCCGGTGGGCCAGAGCGTAAGGACTTTTTCGTGCTTCTTCAAGAACTCATCCTCCGGAATCGTGATGTCCCGGACCGTAATTTTAGACGTATCTATCATAGTCTTCACTCCCAATTTAGGTTTCAGTATTCGTATTAGCCGGAAGGTCAGGATTCAAAATCCTGACCTCCGCGTTTTTACTTGTTGTGAGGGCGCCTGAGCCCCTCAGCGCGTCAGCGCGCTTACGGCATCAGGCCCGGTAAATAGGTCGCGAAACCAGGGAAAATCGCCATAAGCATCGCGGCGACGACGAACGCCATGACGAAAGGCAGGGAACCCTTGAACACAGTTTGCAGCCGCACGTCGTCCACAACGCTTGAGACCACATAACAGCTCATGCCCACAGGAGGCGTGATGGCGCCCAGGCCCATGATGACCACGGAGTAGCATCCGAACCAGAGAGAGTCATAGCCGAGCGCGCGGATGACTGGGAGAAAAATCGGCGCGGTAAGAAGCATGAGGGGCAGGGTGTCTATAAAACAGCCGAGTATGAGGTAGATGACCGTGATAGCCAGGATGATCAGCAGCTTTGGCAGCGCCAGGCCGGCCACAAAGGTGCCAAGCGCCACGGGAATCCGCGTCAGCGTGAAGAACTGGCCAAACACCGTCGCGCCCGCTAAGAGGCAGTAGATAACGCCGGACATGACCAATGTGTTCTTAATGGCGCGGAACAGCATCTGAAAGCTGAATTTCCGCGAGACTATCGTAAGTATCAGCATACCGACCACGCCCACCGTGCCGGCTTCCGTCGGGGTGAACCAGCCCGCGAACAGGCCGCCCATGGCCAGCGCGAAGAGAAGGAGTATCTGGAGCAAAGAACCGTTTTTCAGAGCGAAGAACTTCTCCTTCCAGGTGGTTTTTTCAGCGGCGGGGGCCAGATCTTTGTCAAAGAAAACCCATATTTGAATCGTCACGATGAAACAGGCCATCAGAAGGATGCCCGTCAGGATGCCGCCCAGAAAAAGTTTGCCTATGGATGTCTCCGTGGCGAGACCATAGGTGATCAGCGGAAGGCTGGGCGGGATCAGCGTGGCAAGCGACGCGCCGGCCGCGATGCAGCCGGTTGAGATGGACGCCTTGTAGTTATAGCGGCGCATTTCCGGATAAGCGACGCGGCACATCATCGACGCCGTGGCCGCGCCCGAACCGCAGATCGCCCCGAATATCGCGCATACGACCTGGCAGGCGCTCGCGAGGACGCCCTTGCGTCCGCCGACGACTTTTTGAATCGTTGTGAACAGGTCGCGGCCTAGGCCGGATTCCGCCGCCAGATCGCCCATGAGCATAAACATAGGCGCCACGCTGGTCATGTAACTGGTAAACGTGTGGATGGTGCCCTCCGTCAGGAAAGTGACCGCCGACAAAGGCCTCCGCAGAAGGAACATGGAGCCTACGACGCCGCAGAGCATCATGGATATGCTGACAGGCAGGCCGGTAAAGAGTACGAGCATAAAAATCGCTAGGCCAATCAGCCCTATGACAGTTGTCGTTGTCATCATTCATATCTCCTATATATCATTTATTGATCGTATTGCCGGGAGATTCTTCCGCCGCCGGTTTGAAAATAGAGATGGCGTATACAATGGTCCAGTAGAGAAAGACAAGCGCGCCAAGCAGAAACCCCACCGCCATGATGATATACAGATAGTGTATCGGCAGCTTCAGCACATCGCTTGTTCTGCCTGTCGCGGCCATATTGGGCGCTTCCGTAAAATCATGCCACGAGATGATTGCAAACACCGCCGTACATATCAGGCTGGTCAACGTCTTGAATATGTTCCCGACCCGCTTTGGAATCGCGTCCACCAAAAGCGTGACCGCTATGTGGCGCTTTTGGAATCCGGTGCGGCACAAAATCAGCGCGGCGCAGGTCATCATCCCATACTGGACGACCTCAACCGTCCCGCCGATGGGACTGTTGAATATGGCGCGCATGATAATGTTCGCAAGGACGACAAGTCCGATGAGTATCAGGAGTACAGAGGCTATGATCGTGACTACCGACGTTGCCTTGTCCAGAACTTTATTGATCATGTTGACGTATTCCCAAACTCCCCGCGGGTGTTTGAGAGCCCCTTTCCGATTGAATTTCTTGCGGCGGCGGCAGAGAAATCCCCAACGAATCGCGGATCCGCTGGGGCGAAAGAAGAACCGCCGCTCACGCCGCGCCATGCGGCGCATCACGCCTAATGCGGGTCCCCGCCGCCGCCCGCAAGACCGAATCGATAGGGCCGCAAGCCGTTCTGTGGCCCTATCAGCGAATTTGGATCAAAACAGCCGATGAAGCGCCTCGGGTTTTATCGCAAAGAATAGCGAGCCCTCAGCCATTTCAAAGCGCCTGTTCCGTCAAGACCGGCGGCGTCAAGCTCAGCGGCTTTCGTCTCGAGCAGGGGCTTTGCGATATCCACGAGCTTTTTCACCTCGGCGTCGTCCATCGTGACATACTCAAATTTGGCATTTTCCTTGATTTTAGCGCGGGAATGTTCATTATTCGCATAGAGGTAATTGAGGGAGACCTGCTTCATCTCCTCGCAGACGGCGTCGACCGCCGCCTTCAGCTCATCGTCAAACCCGTTGTAAAGATCCAGGTTCATGACGATCATGAAGTCCGAACGCTCGACAGCAAGGCGGGTAAAGTAGTTGCAGACCTCCTCGAGATGGAACTCAGGGATGGCCTGGTCCGTTGTATTCGACGCGTTTATAGTATTCAGTTTCAGCGCTTCATACATCTCCGACGAAGGAAGGGAGACGCTGCTCGCGCCGAGCAGGTTTAACAGCGGGATGAAGTTGGCGGTATTGCGCACGGACTTACCCTTGATGTCCTCCACAGTCTTAAGGGGCGTGGTGGAGACAAGGCCGAAGTCGCCGGCGTCGCACAGCACGATGATCTTGTAGTATTTCGCCTCCGCGTCCGGGAACGCCTTTACGAAGTCCACCAAGACCTGATTGAACTCCTCAGGGGTGCCGAATACGTGCGCCGGAGTCGTGAGCAGCTCAAAATACGGATACTGCCCCGAGTAGCGAGTAAAGCTGTCGATACCGGTGTCCACCGTGCCGTTCTTGATGCCGTCCAGCGTTTTGCCGGGCGCGGACAGGGAACCGCTGGGATAGAGCTCGACCGTGATGCGTCCGTTGGACTTTTCATGCATGAGGTTCGCGAACACCTGCTCTAACAGGTCGTAACGGTCGGATCCTGGAGCGTTGTTGGACGCGTAACTCAGCGTATAGGTCTCGCCGCTGCCGGACGGCGGGGGAGTGGTTGTGGACTGCTGGCCGCTGTTGCCGCCGCGCGCGCCGAGAGTGAGCACCATGGCAAGAGCGAGAATCAGAAACGCTGCTTTTTTCATTTTCATCATATAAAACCTCTTCCCCTTTGAGTTTTGTTTTGTGATGTGATAATGATGGATGTGGTAATGATCAGAATTGCCGCGTCAGTCGACCGCCATTTGTCTCCATACCCCCCCCACGCTTTATGACTTTATATGATATTTGGTTTTTGTGAGGCGCGTTCTTGATTTGCGGTAAATCTACTGCTTGTAGCCTTCTAACCCGGATTGTATTAAATATCTAAAAATAAATCAATCCGGCACATTTGTTTTGAAATAATTTACAAGAAATATAGCTTATTTCCTGATAATAATATAAACATAGTTATATATTTTGCGATTCGGTATATACATTTTCGCTGTTAGCGGCGAATGGCGCCCAACCTCAATTGACAGCAAAAAATAGCCGGGATATGATATATCGTGAAAGATATCAAAAAGCGGCAAATCTATGCCTCCTTCTCAGCATCTCATTTAATTATTTCAAGGAAAGGAAGGGTGAATATCATGTCTATAGCTGTAGCTGTCAATCCGGAGAAAATAAGAGGCGCTGCCGTACTCACTCCGGCTGTCAATCCAGAGGAAATAAGAGGCGTTACCGTGCTCACGCCCAGGCTCCAGGAGTTGAGGAAGGAGTGGGAAGACGCCGAGCCTCAAGTGTATGTTGACGATACGCTTCTGTTTACAGAGTCCTGGAAGGAGACGGAGGGCCTGCCCGTCGACATCCGATGGGCAAGGGCCTTGGAAAAGCGGTTGTTAGAGTGCCCAATCACAATCCGTGACGGCGAGCTTTTGGCCGGCTCCCTCACCAAGTTTATACGGGGCAACGGCACGCTCTGCGCAATGAAGCCCCACGAGATACTCGCCATGTGTCAGAGCGGGAAATTCGCCAGGAAGTCCAGCGACACAGAGTCAACGAAGATCGCGCCCGCCGATTTGGAGGCCCTCAAGAGGGACGCGGAATACTGGATAGAGCACATGCCCAAGGTAAGCACGGTCAACGCGGCGTACTTGGAGGATATCGGCCCTGAGGTGATGAACCTCATGTTTGACAGGGGCATGGTGTTCGAAGGGCGCGGGGTACGTGAAAAAATGGATCGCGGCCTGTTCCAAAACTACAGCGCTTACGGCGGCGGTGTCGCCCAGGTCAGCGCGAAATGCATAGACAACGGTCTCAACCACGTCATCGACCTCTGCAAAAAGGAGCGCGAGCGCATGATGACGGAGGGCGATACGGCCCATAGCCACGGCTCCGCCCAGTTCCTCCGCAAATACGGGCTGCTCAAGGCTTGCATCATATCCTGCGAGGCGTTTATCAAATACGCCAAGCGTTATGCGGACCTCGCCCGCGGCATGGCAAAGAACACCGCTGACGAGACAAGGAAGCGCGAACTCATTCGCATGGCGGAGGCCTGCGAGCGCTGCCCCGGCGAGCCGCCGCGCGACTTCTTCGAAGCGGTTCAGTGCGTGAGAATGTATCACTTGGTATGCTGGAAGGAGAGCTCCGACAGGCCCGAGGTGCCTATCGGCCGTCTCGACCAGCTTCTCTACCCATACTATAAAAAAGATAGCGAGACGGGGAAAATCACGGCACAGGACGCCGCTGAGCTGTTGGGGGCTTTCTGGCTCAAGATCCGTGAGACCGAAAACCTGGTCACAATTCCCCGCGAGCAGCGCGCCGCCCCCGGTTCGCTCCTGCCGAACATCACCCTGTGCGGCGTGGACGAAAACGGAAACGAGCTGACAAATGAGCTATCCTGGCTGATCTTGGAGGTCATGTCTCAGGTAAAGCTGTCTGAACCAGCGGTCTACATCCGCGTCAGCGATAAGACCGATAAAGAGTTTTTGCGCCACGCGCTCGATTGCAATGTGCGGTTCGGCGGCGGAAACCCCGCCTTTTTAAACGACGCGGAGGGTACGCAGCGCTACTTAGACCGCGGCGTGCCGCTTAAAGACGCCTGCGACTGGAACGCGAGCGGCTGCCTGGGATATCACCTCAGCTGCATGGAGCACCTCGGCGGCGGACACAACATCAACCAGACAAAGGTATTCGAGCTGGCGTTCAACGACGGCTTTGACCCCAGGACAAAGGTACAGCTCGGACCGCATACCGGGGATCCCAGGACGTTCAAATCCATTGACGATGTGCTGAACGCCTATTATGAGCAGCTGGCCTACTTTGCCCCCATATTGATGAAGGTAAAAACCATTGGCCTTGCCACGGAAATTACCGACGGACCCATGAGCGGCCTGCGTTGCGCGATGCAGTATGAGGACTGCATACCCAACGGCCTGTGCCCGAAAGAGGGCGGGGCACGCTATCCGGAGGGGTGGACATCCTGGTTCGGAAGCCGCGGGCTTGTGGACACCGCGGACAGCGTCGCGGCGATCAAGAAGCTCGTATTCGACGATGAGAAGGTCACAATGGCCGAGCTGTCAGACGCCTGCGCCAAAAACTGGGAGGGCTATGACGCTCTTCAGATAGCCTGCAAGAATTGCCCGAAATACGGCAATGACGACGACTATGTGGATGAGCTATACGACCAGCTCAATAAAAAAGTCGTGGAAATCATGCAGAGTATCATCGACCCGATAACCGGCAAAAAACCAATGCTCTTTATCGGCGCCGCCGCGGGACATATAGGCCTAGGCCGCGCGATCGGCGCTCTGCCTAACGGCCGCCTTGCCGGAAGCCCCACCTGCGACGCCGCCTGCTCCGCTATGCCCGGCATGGATGTCAGCGGTCCGACCTGCACTATCAACTCCGCCACGAAAGACGCCTACGCGACGGAGTATGTAGGATACGCGATGAACATGAAGTTCTCCAAGTCCCTCTTAAACTCCAACGAAAAGCTCGACAAGCTCGGACAGCTCGTGCGCGCCTTTATCAAGCGCGACGGCTGGCACCTGCAGTTTAATATCCACAGCGCCGAGGAGCTTCAGGGCGCTCTGAAGCACCCGCAGGAGCATAAGAACCTGCTTGTCCGCGTGGGCGGATACAGCGCGTACTTCATTGACCTGCCGCCCGAGCTCCAGAAAGAGATCGTACACAGGACCATGCATGAGGTCATCTGAATAACATCATCATTTTATAATTGAAGGGTTGCTGACGCCAGCAGCCCTTCAATTGAAAGGACAAAAGGCTATGGAGTACACCAGCATCGAGGGTATTGTATTCAATATCCAACGCTACAGCATCGACGACGGTCCAGGGATCAGAACGACGGTCTTTTTAAAGGGCTGTCCGCTCGTTTGCCTGTGGTGCTCCAACCCCGAGTCCCAGAGTCCCTTGCCGCAGCTGAGCTACCGATATACGACGTGCGTCAAGTGCGGCACATGCGTCAAGGTCTGCCCCACGGAGGCGGTAGCCATGGGGGACGACGGCATCAAAATCGACCGAGGCAAATGCACGGTATGTGGGACCTGCGTTAAAAAGTGCCTGCCAGAGGCTCTCAGCATCTCCGGAAAAAAAATGACGACGCAAGCGGTATACAATATTGTGAAGCGCGATAAGGACTACTACGACCAGGGCGGCGGCGGCTGCACCTGTTCCGGAGGGGAACTGCTCTCCCAGCCGGACTTTGTCGCGGGACTCTTTCGATTATGCCGTGAGAACGGCATCCACACTACAGCGGACACCTGCGGCTTTGGGAGCCGCGCGGCCCTCGACAAGGTCATAGAATACACCGACCTCTTTTATTATGACCTGAAGCACTTTGACCCGGAAGCTCACCTGCGCTGCACCGGGAAGGACAACAAACTCATCTTGGACAACCTAAGGTATATTGCCAGAAGCGGGATCCCCATCGTCATCCGCGTCCCGCTGATTCCAGGATTGACCTGTACAGATGAAAATCTTGACGGAATAGCGCGCATCGTAAAGGAAATAACGCCCGATTCCCCGGTGAGCCTGCTGCCATATCACGAGTACGGCGCGAATAAATACCCCATGGTCGGGTACACCTATCCGCTGAGCGATGTCCCCGCCTTGACAGAAGAGGAAAAAAAACACGCCGGGGAGGTTTTCGAGTCCTGCGGCCTGCCTGCACGGTTTCCTGACACCAACACTCAAAAATAAGGAGGATTATCCTATGAGCGACAACCACGTAGACGCAAGCATGTTATTCGCGCGGCAGTTTACTTCTCTGAAATACGAGAGTCTTCCTGACGCGGTCGTATCCGCCGCGAAAAAACAAATACTCGATTTCTTTGGCGTGGCCCTGGCGGGCGCGATGAAGGCCGGGGCGAAGGAAGTCCGCGAGCTGGCCATCGACATGGGCGGCGCGCCGCAGAGCAGCATCATAGGCGCCGGGGTCAAGGTCCCAGCGCCCAACGCCGCCCAGGCAAACGCCACCATGACACACTCACTGGATTTTGACGATGTACACGAGGCGGCCATTATGCACCCCGGCGTCATAAGCATCCCAGCCGCGCTGGCGGCCGGTGAGCTGGTCGGGGGCCTTTCCGGCAGGGACTTTATCACCGTCGTCGCCCTGGGGGCCGATATGATCAGCCGCATGGGCCTCGCTACCCGTCCGGGCGACAATATCCACAAATACGGCTGGCACCTCACCTCCTTAAACGGCTACATAGCCTCCGCCGCCGTGGCCTCCATGGTCATGGGACTGGATGTGGACAAGATGGTCAGCGCTATGGGCATTGCCTACCACCAGTCCGCCGGCAACGGCCAGGCCGTCAAGGACGGCGTGCATACCAAACGTCTCGGTCCCGGGTTTTCCGTGCGCGGCGGCGTCTATTCCGCCATGCTGGCCCAGAGGGGCGTGACCGGGGCGCGCAACAGCCTTGAGGGCATACAGGGCCTATACAACGTCTACCATCTAGGGCAGTATTCCCATGAGCTGCTCGTAGGCCAATTGGGCGAGCGTTTTGAGACCGTCAACGTCACCATAAAGCCATATCCCTGCTGCCGCGGCGTACACCCCTGCATAGACTGCGCGCTGTCCCTTGTCCGGGA
Organism: Synergistaceae bacterium; assembly: GCA_031290235.1. GTDB lineage: Bacteria > Synergistota > Synergistia > Synergistales > Synergistaceae > JAIRWR01. The sequence continues at coordinate 21,564 of JAITNX010000104.1, forward strand.
ACACGGCGTGAACGCAGACAATGTAAAGAGCATCACCATCGAGGTGGGAAAAGGCCCCATTGAGCTGTTGGGAGAGCCGCTCGCCGATAAAGCCCATCCGCGCAATGTGGTGGACGCGCAGTTCAGCTTGGCCTGGGGCGTCGCCACCGCGATAGCCAAAGGCAGGCCCAGCCTCAAGGATTATACCGATACCGCCATAAAGGACCCTGTCACCCTGGCCGTCGCGGCAAAAATCAAGCTCAACCGCGATCCCGCGCTGGACAGCACAGGACTCGAGCCGGCCAGAGTTATAGTTGAGACCACAGACGGCGCGGTCTATACCGCGTTCGCCGAGATCGCCACCGGCTCCCCTGAGCGCCCGCTCTCCTTTGAAGATTGCGAGGAGAAATTCCGCGCCTGCCTTTTGGGCATGGAGGGCGTATCGATCCCCTCCGCCCGCGCCGACGAGCTTGTCGTCTCGATCCGCGAGCTGGAGAGGGTGGAGGATGTCTCAAGGCTTCTGGCGCTCACGTTTTGGAACCAGGCCTGATCGGTTGATCGCAACTTGGCATAAGCAATCTATTTTCGCAAAAAAACCTCCGCTCGGCGAGACCGCCAAAGAGGAGGGAGGGCATACCAAAATCGTAAAAACCTCCGCTCCGGCGTCTCGCCGGAGCGGAGGTTTTACATCTCGTCGATCAGGGACTTCCCCTCTGTCTTCGCTCTTCCGATGAGATAGAGTAAGATATGCGCGGGTATGAGAAAGACGTTTTTCGGCAGCCCCGGCACATGGCCGAAATCCACGTCGCGCTTTGTCACGATCAGGGAGATATCCGCCTGATTGGCCATGGAAATGCTCGGCGTCTTGAGCGAGAGCTTGATCTCATCCGTATGCCGCACATCTACAAACAGCTTTTTACCGCCTGTCAGCACCATATCGATGTTCTTGTCCCGCTCGCTGTAGTAATTGATCTTGACCTCCGTGGAATCCGGGCCGGAAAACCGCAGATGCCGGTAGACGGTGGCCTCCATCGCGTTCTGGAGCTGTTCCTGACTGACCTGGAGGTCGTCTAAAATCATTATCGCGTTGAGAATAGCCGCGTCGGCCAGATATATTTTTGGCTGTATCTTCTGGTTTTTCTTGTCTCCCAGATCCGTGGGGGTGCTAAGGTAAATGAGGTTTGCCCGCTCAATATAGCCGACATATTTTTCAATCGTCGGGCGCGCCAGGCAATCGAGGTCCCGGGCGGTAGCCTCATAACTGATTTTGCCCGGGGTGTTCAGGCAGAGATAGAAAAAGAGCTTATACAGCTCTATGCCGTCGCGGATATTGAAGTACGTGGGTATGTCGGCAAAAAGGGTCTCGCCCACAACAGCCTCCAGAATCATGAGCTGGACGCGCTTGTTGTTTTTCTCCATGACGAGCCTGGGGAAACCGCCCGTATACATGTAGCGCCTAAACTGCTTGCGAAACGGCAATATCGAGCTGGCAAGCGCTCTCAGCTCCTGGGGTTCCGCCTTGATAACGCTCTTTTCCGGCACAGCAATGGCCGGGGCAATGTACTCTGCTTTAACGCTCACCTGACAATATTCATAAAACGACATAGGGGGCAGGTGCATAAGCAACAGACCATTGTCGGCGTCATGCACCGACATGGTGATGGTGCTGGACATGATGATCTTGATATTTGGATACAGGCTGATAAGCCTCTTCGTACTTTTTTCCCACCCCACGGAGAGTTGGATATCATCAAAGAAGAAGTAGACGTACTGGTCTCTCCCGGATTCCTCCCCTCCAAGATAGATGTTTTCAAAGTAGATGCTCAAAACCTCATCCAGAGACTCCATGCTGAAAAAAGGATGGCCGATATTGAGATAGACGAGATTCCGGGATTTTATCCCCTTTGCGATGAGGTCGCTGATCAGCTGATGCAAAACCGTGGTCTTTCCTGTTCTCCTGGGGCCGACAATGCACAGTATTCGCTTTTCATCGGCGCTATTGAGTATTTTCATCGCCTCCTGGAAGACGGTCCTGCGTATCGGCTTTAAATGCTCCGCCTGTACGCTGCCCAGCCGCCACCAGTGATTGTATCCGGTCAAAATCCGTATGACATTTTCCGGAGAAGTAATTCTCACTGTGCTACCTCCCAAATACTTCATAGCGTGCAGCGATATCAACTGCTTAATTTGAGGAGATATTCATCGTTAGAAACGCCACGCCCATTAGCATGTTCCAGCCAGGATGTCAATCCCAACTCCGCCCATCAAAGCGCGGACCTTTGATACCAAGTCGCGATCAAACGTTTGTTTTTAATTTGCCCGGGAGAATATTATGATATCAACGTCCAATTTGATTCGGCACAGGCTCGCCGGCAAGATAACACTTCAGGCTTCCGCAGAAGAAGTCGACGGCGAGTTGGCTTAAAATAGGAGCGTCCGCGGACATGTGAGGGGTCAGGATGACGTTTTCCATGTTCCAAAGAGGGCTATCCGGCGGCAAAGGCTCCGGGTCCGTCACGTCCAGCGCGGCGCCGGCTATCGTCCCTGCCGACAGCGCGCGGATCAAAGCCTCCTGGTCCAGGACCCCTCCCCTCGCCACATTGACCAACAGTGCGCCAGGTTTCATCTTGGAGAGTTGATCTTCCCCGATCATGTGCCTAGTTTCAGGCGTGAGAGGAACGGAGACCACAACGTAATCCGATTTGGCCAGCAGATTGTCGAGTTGGTCATTTCTCAGCACTTCATCATAACATGGGACTGGCTGCGGGTTGCGCCTCAGGCCAATTGTGCGCATATCGAAGGCTTTCGCTATTTTAGCCACCGCAGTCCCTATGGCGCCCGCCCCCACTATTCCGACAGTTTTTCCGAAAGCCTCCACCGGATCCCTGGTCAGGCCTTTGCCCCAGACATGCTCCCTCTGCTTTTGAAACATGAAGGGAAATGTCCTGTTAAACGCAAGAATGTATCCCATCACACTTTCAGCGATGATCCTGGCGTGTATCCCGCTGGAGTTGGAGATTACAATGGGCAGTGAAGCGATCTCTGAGCGCATGACGGGATCCATGCCCGCGGAAAATGAGTGAAACCATTTTAGCCGCTCATTCTGCCTGCAGTAAGCGACCGGCATATCGCCAGTACCGCCCCAGGTGAATAGAATTTCTGCCTGGACGCCGCTTTTAAGCAATTCTTCTTCAGAGAGAAAACGGCTGACCTTTCCGCCGCAGGCAGACGCGATTTGCTCAACATGGGCGTTGGTGAAGTAAAAAGGGACTTTTTTTGAGGGGGCGAAGAGCAAAACAACATCCGCCATGACGCACATCCTTTTCTGGAGTATTTCCCTTTTTCTAATTTAAATTCCAGGCCAAAGGCGCCTCAGTTCGGCCTGGAATTTGAGCGCGTTACACGATGTAGCGCTCGCAATGCGGTATCGCTGTCAATCCAGATATGTCGCCGCGTCATAACCAGCGCGAATCGCGTCTTTGACCACTCCCGGGCGCACACAGTTTCCTATGGGGATGAATTGCGGCGCGCAAAAACGAAGGACCTCTGCTTCGTCATTCCGGGAGCGCATTCCCACGGATATGACTATCGTGTCAGCCGGGAGGAAAAGGCTCTTCCCCTCGCTGTCCGTCGCATCGAGGCCCTTATCGGTAATGGCGTTGCATTTTGTTCCAGTATAGACCTTGACTCCCCATTTCTCAATCTCCCAGGGGTAGGTCCTTGAGTAGCGGATATTGGCGTCGGACGCGATTTTAGGCAGCATCTCAACAATGGAGACCTGTTTTCCCTGCATTGCCAGGTGCAATGCCGTTTCCACCCCGACAAGGCCTCCGCCGATGACCACTATTTTTTCGCCCACGGCAGCTCCCCTGTCCACTTCCTCTGCCATGAACACATGAGGCTTATCTATGCCAGGGAAGGGCGGACGTATGGCATCCGCTCCAAGCGCCGCTATGATAACGTCCGGAGATTCGCTTTTTGCCAGATCGGCTGTCAAGGGGGTATTCATCTTGACCTTCACCTCGAGGCGTTTCAGCTCTGCGGCCATGGCGCCGATGAGCCGGAAAAGATCGTGCTTGAATGAGACTTCTCGCGCAAAATTGAGCGCGCCGCCCAGTATTCCGTCTTTTTCGTAGAGTGTGACGTCGTGCCCCCGCCTCGCCGCTGTGATTGCGGCCTGCATACCGCCAGGCCCGCCGCCTGCCACCAAGACCTTACGCTTATGTTCGATGGGAGGGATGAACTGTACCTCGTATTCCCTGCCGATGATGGGATTCACCGCGCAACGAGCGGCGCTGAGCGTAAAGCGACCGGCCTGGCAGGTTGCGCAGCGCTGGCATGGGCGAACTTCATCGGCCTGTCCGAACCAGCCTTTTTTGACGATATCAGGATCCGCCAAAGCCTGGCGGCCCAGGGCGATAATATCCGCCTTGCCTGAAGCGACGGCTTCCTCCATCATGCTCAGATCGCTGAATCCACCCACAGTCGTCACGGGAACTTTTACCGCCTGCTTTATCGCGGTGGCAAGATGCAGCAGATGGCTGTGGGGCTGGAAAATGGTCGACTGCATTATGTCCTGGTGGGATGGGATCATGTGAAGGCAAGAGGAGACGTGGAAGCTGTCGACATAAGGTTCGAGGAGCTTGCATATCTCAATGGAATCCTCGATCTCCAGCCCTCCCTCTTCTACTCCGTCCCGGCCGTTGATCCGGAAATCGAGGGGAAATCGCGGTCCCACCGCGGCACGTATCTTTTCCAGAACCATGATGGCGAAGCGCGCGCGGTTTTCTACGCTGCCCCCGTACTTGTCCTGGCGTTTGTTCGTCCAGGGGGAGAAGAACTGAGATATCAGCCAACCGTGAGAGCCGTGGACCATGGCCATGTCGAAACCTGCCTTCTTGACCCTGGCCGCGGCGTCGGCATAGCCTTGAGCGATTTCCAGCATCATCTCCTCAGTGAGCTCCTCCGACACGACCTCGATCGGATGCTCCGTCTGAAACCCGATGACGACAGGCATCGACGAGGGAGAGAGAGGACGTCTCCCTCCTATGAAGGCCGGGTCGCAGACGAGGCCGCCGTGGGAAAGCTCATAGGAAGCGAGCGCCCCGTACTTGTGAATCTCTTCGGCACAGCGCAGCAAACTGGGCAAGCAGGCGTCGGTGTAGAGCAAGACCTGCTTTGGGTGGTCCTGCCCTGTGGGGTGGACTATGCCGTCACCCACTGTGACCAGAGCCATGCCCCCCTTTGCCTTTCGCCCGAAGTAGGCGATGTTATACTTGCTCAATGTGCCATCGTTTTCCACGTCGCCCTGAGACGACGGCGCGGAAACGATGCGGTTGCGCAACGTGAGATTGCCGATTTTTATCGGTGAATACAGGTGCGGGAAATCGAGTTTCATCGCATGAGGCCCCTTTCTCAATTGCCGGCGAACTTCCTCAATTCCGCGGCCACGGCCGCGTCGGCGGCTTGGACCTCTGCCCAGGCGGCTTCGTTCGCAGGTTCGATGTAAGCCTTGCCAAGGTCGACTACCTTTACTCCGGCGGTTTCCAGGATGGTGATGTTTTCCTCGTTGCCGCTCGTATTGTGTTTGAGGGAATCGATCTCCCAGTCGAGGGCGCTTTGGATAAGGGCAGATCTCTGGGCCTCATCCAGCTTATCCCAGATATGGTTTGCTAAAAGAAGCGACGAATCGGAGTTGAACGCGCCTGGCAGTATCACTGTTTTCAATATCGCCCCTAGGTCATTGTCGACAAAATCCTTCAGAGAGCCGCCGGCGCCCTGCACCACGTTTTTCTCGAGTCCCTGATATACGTCGGCCCAACCCATGGCCACCATTTCCGCTCCGACTGACTGGATAATGGGTTTTGTGGCCGAGGTTCCTCTGATTGTCTTTCCCTTTAAGTCGGCAATACCGGAGATTGGCATATTCATGCCCAGGACAAAATAGCTGCCGTCCTGTGTGCGGGCGAGATAATGGACGTTTAGCTTCTGCATGGTCAGGGAATCCACATATTCAAACCCGCCGTTCTTTCGCATAGTGGCTGGATCCGTCAGCTTCAGCCCGGCCAGCCCGGGAACGACTGTGACCACGTATGCGATGGGGGTATAGACCAACTCCACGATGCCGTTCTGCATGGCTTCCGCCAGCTGATCCGAGGGAATGGCCTCGGGACCGTGACCCCAGACGACTGTGACGCTGCCGCCGGAACGCTCGTTGACAGATTTGCAGAATGTCTCGAAGTAATAATAATGCTCCGAACCCTCCGCAAAAGCACCTGACAGCCTGATGGTAATAGGTGTGGACTGAGAGGCCGCCGAGGCCGAACCTATACCGCAAGCAACCATACCGAAACTAACCATCAGCGCGAGAACCAAAGAAAACATTTTTTTCATAACATGTACCTCCTTTTTTTGTCTTGAGATAGCTTATTGATGTTTATATTAAGCCAGGGAGATAAGTGACTATTTGGGGCAATAAGATGATTACGATCACCGCCACGATATCGAGAATCAAAAAGGGGACCGCTCCCCTGATAATGTGAGACATTTGCACGTCCGGAGGCGAAACCCCCTTCATGACAAAGAGGGAGAGTCCAACTGGCGGGGTAAATTGTCCGATCTGCAATAGAATCAAAAACAGGACCGCAAACCAGATCTCATTGATGTTGAAAGCGCGAACCAGCGGCATAAAAAGCGGCAGGCAGATCATCATGATGGCGGCCTGCTCTATGAATAGGCCCATGATGAAATTGATGCCCAGCATCACCACCAGCACCAGAGCCGCTGAATGTACGGTTTGGGTGACAACCAGCACGGCCTGACGGCTGGCGCCGGTAAAGGAGAGTACCTGGCTGAAGCCAGCGGATGAGGCGATGATCAGCATGAGCATTGTGGTGGTCTTCAAAGAACCGATCAGCGTTTTTACCAACAACCGGAAGGAAAATTTTCCATAAGCGGCTGCCAGGGCGTAGGAAGCCAGAGCGCCCAATGCCGCGGCCTCGGAGGCTGTGCCAACCCCAACGAAAATGACGCCTATCACCACGGCGAATATAAAAACTAATGGCACTATATCCTGAAGTATTGTCTTCAGAGTTTGTCCTATGCTCAAATGCCCGGTTTGAATCTCATCATCGGTCTGTGGCGCAAGGGATGGATTCAGGGAACACCGTATGATGATATAACCCAAATAAAGGAAGAGCATCAGCAGGCCTGGCAGCACAGCCCCCAAGAGGATCTTGCTCACTGAAATATTCGAGATTCCGCCCATCATGACAGCTTGATTGCTGGGAGGGATGATCATCGCCAGGGCGCCGGACGCTATGATGGTGCCAGCGGTCATCTCCTTGGAATATTTCCGGCGCATCATTTCCGGCATCATCAGCGAGCCAAACATTGCTGTGTTAGCCAGCGCAGAGCCGCTCAACGCGGCGAATATCCCGCCCCCCAGCAGCGTTATCACGCTCAGCCTGCCAGGAACCCTGCGCACGAGGCGGGAGAGCGCGTCCATGGTGCGGGTGATTATGCCGGATTGAAAAAAAACCTCGCCCATGACCACAAAGAAGGGAATTGGAGTGAAGTTGAAGTTGCAGAGCTGAGATTGCATGCCCAGCACCAGCTGTTTCAGTCCGCCAATGCCCAGCATGGCATAAATCGCGACCCCGGACACCAAAAGGAAGCTGAAAGCGACGGGAATACCAGTGAACATAACCAATACCAGGCAGACCAGGAATAAAAACAAAACGGCATACCACTCCATTACGCGGTTTCCTCCTTCGTCTCGGATTTTGTGGCCGCAAGCTCGCCGGCCATATCCCTGAAAGCCTGTATAGCCAGAAAAAACGCGCTGATTGGGATTGGAGATAGAATTATCCACTTGGGCGTTCTGAGAAAGTCGTCTATGACTGTCCAGTTGGCATAGCTTGACTGGACAATCAAGATTCCTACATAACAGACCGTCGCTGAAATCAGCGCGATGATCAGACTGATACCGGCTCGCCAGAATCTTTTGAACCTAAGGGGTAGTTTTTCAACCAGCATATCGATAGACACATGCCCATTTTGCTGCAACAGCCAGGGCGCGCCCAAAAAGGCTATGAACAGCAGTGAATAGGAGGAATAATC
>JAITNX010000147.1 GCA_031290235.1 Synergistaceae bacterium
CAGACCTACGCGACGCCTCTGGCGTTCTCCGAAATACCCCTGACCGACGAGACGCCGAAAATCATTCCCGACCCGGAGCCAGACCCGGACCCGGACAAAGCGGATAAAAGTTCCGGCGGCGGGTGCGACGCGGGCTTTTTGGGCGGGTTTGGCATGGGCGCGGCGGTTCTGGTTTCCGGGCTGGCGGCGCTGAAACAGCGAAGGACACGCGGAAAAAGCGGAAAAAGCGGAAAAAAAAATTCATAAGTCCTGACGAACGATTCAAAAAAAGACAGCCGGAGCGCGTCACGCCCGGCTGTCTTTCGTTATCGAACGCGCAAAGAATCGAGCCAGTCTCCCCAATTCCGCATCATAATCCTCCGCTCCGGCAAACGATCCGTGCGCTGATAAGCGGCCTCACAATCACAGCCGTTTTTCTTATATGTGTTCTATATCGCCGTACAGCCTATTCCATGTGTCGCTGTAGATCTTTCCTTCCGGCGCCGCCAGCAGGGCCACCCCGTCCTTTATGGCGGCTTGCCCTACGGCTTCGGCTATTCTGGGCGTCGTTTCGCTGCCGAAGAACCTGGGGCAGATGTGATCCGGCGAGAGGCGTCTCCTGTCTACCATGTTCGACAGCGCGTCTGACGCCGCGATGAGCATCGAGTTCGTGAGTTTTCTGGCTCTGACGTCGAACGCGCCACGGACAAGGCCTGGAAAGGCATGGACGTTGAGTATGGTATTGGAGTCCTCGATCCTGCCTGACGCGTAGATGTATGCCCCGGCCTCGTGAGCTTCATCGTATGATATCTCCGGTTCAGGGAGCGCCAGCGCGAGGACGACCGGGTGTTTGTTCATCCGTTTGATATGTTCCTTGGACACTATGCCGCTTTGAGAGAGCCCAACCAGGATGTCGGCGCCCTCCATAGCCTCGTCGAGACCGCCCTTGACTCCCCGTGGATTGGTCTTTTCGCTCAATGCCGCCTGTATCGGGTCCATGGCCTGGTTCGACGGGCCGAGGATGCCGGATTTGTCCAGCACTATCACGTCCTTCGCCCCGGCGACGAGAAGCAGCTCTGTGGCCGCGATCCCGGCCGAACCCGCGCCCAGGATCACTATTCTTGCCTCCTCGATCGTGATATTGATGAGCTTCAGCGAGTTTTTAACGGCCGAGAGAATTATTATGGCCGACCCTTGCTGGTCGTCGCAGAATATCGGGATGTCGAGAGCCTCCGTCAGTTCGCGCACCACGTAGAACGACGACGGACTCGATACGTCCTCGATATTTATGCCGCCCACTGTCGGGGCAAGCATCCTGCAAAATGACATTATCTCCTCGTAGTTCTTGGCGTCTATCGCTATAGGGAGCGCGTTGACGTCGCCAAACAGTTTCAGCAGAAGGCACTTGCCCTCCAGGACTGGCAGCGAGGCCGCGGCGCCCGCGTCGCCCATGCTCATCAGGGCGCTGCCGTTGCTGACCTCGGCCAGACGGTTCGCCTTTCCCGTGTAGTCGAACGCCAGAACGGGATCGCGCTTTATCTCCTCGCAGACGGGTGTGCTGCCCGGCACGTAGGCCATCGCCAGGTGGCGCTCGCTTCGAATATTGACCGTTGGGAACGTCTGTACCTTGCCTCGCGCTTTTCTGTGAAACTCCAGAGCCTCGTTCCTTTCGACGCTGTTCATCCAAAGTCCCTCCTGATTTATAAAATTTTTAGCCCCTGATAGATGTTCGGCCTCTCGCGCAAGAAATCCCGAGGACTCCGCATCGCCCCGCCCCTGTGTAAGCCGGCGAGTCCTCCCGCTGCTTCCAGGTCCACGACCATTCCATCTTGCGCCGCCGCGACGGAGGTCCTCTCCGTCGAGAGCGAAGCGGCTATCTCCTCCGGCCCCATGTCCAGCAGAAAACCTCCCATGTGCGTTATGATGGCGAGTTTTGGATAAAGGGCCTGAAGCAGCGATTCTACGTCTGGTATCGACATGTGGTCGAGCCGTGCCCGAGGAAGGGGCATGGCGACGTTGATTACCAGCAGCTCGCACTCCGAGTATCTGGCCGAGAAATTTGGCAGAGCAACGGTGTCGCTTATCAAGCCCCATGAGGGGAGGCCGTCGCCTCTGAATATCAGGCCGTAGCACTGAACTCCGTGGTGTTTGTGCAATACCGACTCCACGGAGACGCGGTTCGAGATCTCCGTCCTCGCCTCGTCCGCGTGGGTGTGAATCAGCTCGACCCGCCTCGACTCATAGCGCAGTATGACGGAGTCGCCAGGTTCGAGACAATCCTCGGTCAGGATGACCCGTCCCCTCGGTTCGGATGCCCTGAGCGTCATCCCCTCGACAAGCACGTTCAGGTCGGAGCTGTGATCGATGTGCCGGTGGGTCAGTATTAGCGTGTCGATGTCTATGGCAGAGAGAGGTGGCGACGCGGCGCAAATCTGGACCAGGCTGCCAGGCCCGGGGTCTATTACGCCCATCGCGCCTCCGTAGGAGAACCAGATTCCCCCGGAGGACCTTCTCTGTGATAGCATGACAAACCGGGTGCCCGCTGTTCCCAGAAACCGGATGAAGTTGCCTGGGTACAGCTCGGACTCGTTCTTCATTTCCAATCATCAATCCTCCAAACCGATATGTGTCTTGCGCTGATGAGCTTTCGGATATATTATATCTTGTTGGCGGCGAGTTGTGATGTAATATGCTAATTTTAAAGGAAGTTTTGCCCAATTCTCAGATTATGTGGTATGCTCACGCAGTCGGGCAGTTTGTTTTATTCATGTCGACAGGAGGTGCGGGAGAGATGAGCGACTCGCATGATTTGTGGATGGTAGGGGACGTTCTGGACGCCATGTCCGGTTCGAATCCTCCGGACTATGTAATGAAGATAGTGCATGAGGTTCAGACATGGCTGTCGTCGGCAGTGTCCGACGAGTACGTCATCGACCCCGCCGATATCGTCTCCGGCGGCGACAGGCAGGGCGGCGCGGATCTGGAGTATTTGTTCTCTCAGCTCGAGTGGGTTGGGATGCACGCCGATCTTGTCCCGGTACTCAAGGAGAGCGGCAAACACGAGGACGCCGTTATACTGTCGATAGGTCCGATATTGCTGGACGAGGGACTCAGGATGATGGTGGATCACGCCGCTCTCTTCTCGAGCAACACGTGCCGCAGGGTGTGGATGGTTTCAGATACATGGGTTATAGGGGATGTGTTATCTTATATCCCCCATATAAGAGCGCTTCTCGAAAGGGGCGTGCAGCTCCACTTCCTGCTGGTCACTCCATGGGGATACTCCGAGATCCCCTGGACGAGGGAGAGGCCCGGCGGAGTAGCGGACTGAGGCGGACTGAAGAGGTCAACAGGCGCCCCGATGTGGTTTCGAGCGCGCGCTGCCCAACGATGGGCCGCGCGCATATTTTTGAGTTTCGGTTTGAAATTGAAGGCCTGAAGGGTAAAAGGGTAAAGCGTAAAAAACCAGACTATGTCATTGTTCGCAACTTGGTATTGGGAGCGTCCGGAGGAGTGACGGAGGAACGGTGAGCCGGGGAAAAAGGATCAAAATACGCATCCATCACGCGATAATCGTCCTCGTGATCGCGTTATTCTCGTTCGTGGAGCTGCCCAGGCTGGCGCCGAGCGGGGGAGTAGAGTTTTACGCGTTCGACGTCGGGCAGGGAGACGCCCTCCTGTTCAGGTTCCCGGACGGGAGCAACATGCTCGTAGACGCGGGGCCGCGCAAATCTGCCAAGTCGCTTGTCGGGAAACTTCGCCGGGCCGGGGTTAGCAGGATAGATCTGCTTGTCGCCACTCACCCGCACGAGGATCACATAGGCGGCATGGAGTCGGTGATGCGGACGTTTCCTGTTGGAAAAATTTGGGACAGCGGTTACAACCATGGGTCCGGCATCCAGAGGGACGCGCTGGCCACCGTCAGGGAGCTTGGGATAAGATTCGGCCGCCCGAGGGCCGGTTTCGAGGAGGAACATGGCGGCGCGACCATAACGGTTATCGCTCCGGTCAATCCCATATCGGGAACGGAGAGCGACGCGAACAACAACAGCATTGTGCTTCTCGTGAAGTTCGGGGATGTCTCCTTCCTCCTGACTGGAGACATAGAAGAGGCTGGCCGGCGGGAAGCCGGCAGTTTTCCGCCGGCCACTATTCTCAAGGTCTCGCACCATGGCAGCTCCAACGGGACCGACAGGGCGCTTCTCGAATGGACGAGACCAGAGGCCGCGGTCCTGAGCTACGGCAAGGGCAATTCCTACGGCCACCCGCACGCGGGAGTCATTCGCCTGCTGGATGAATACAAAGTCAAGAGGTACGCGACAGCGGACGGCGACATAACGATAACTACCGACGGAAAGACGTACAAAGTGAGGCAGGAGATGAAGAGATGACGGGCAAAACCGCAGGCGCGTCGGGCGGGATTCGTTTCTTCGTGGACAGGATAACGGACGGGATCGCGACCCTCATTCCAGACGGGCCGTTTGCCGGCGAGATGAATCTGCCGGTCCTCTCCCTGCCTCCGGGGGTACGCGAGGGCGACTACCTCATGGTTTCATTTGAGATCGATGCCGAAAGAGGAAAGTCCGTCAGGGGCGAAATAGAAGCCCTCATGGGGGAGATCGGGAATGATCCGTGATATGTTGGTCACATTAACGCCGAGATTGTAATCATTTTGTGCGCCGATTGTTATATAATCAACTGGGACTCCTTATGGAGGCAGGATAATGTTCATCGTTTTAGAGGGTATCGACGGGTCGGGCAAGACGACTCAGTGCGCGAGGCTGACAAGTTACATGGCGGGCAAATTAGGCCAGGATGCGGTTGTTGCAACCCGAGAACCTGGAGGCTGGGAGGGCGGGGATGCCCTGGGGAAATTTGCCATAGGCGGCGACCTCTGCTGTGGGTGGAGCCGTGTTATGCTCTTCCTGGCGGATAGGTGCGAGCACGTGGCAAGGGTTATCGCTCCCTCTCTCGAAGCTGGCCGTATAGTGTTGTGCGACAGATACGAGGCTTCGACGCTTGCTTATCAGGTGTATGGGGATCCCTCCATGCCGGAGGGATCCGCCGGCCGTTTCGCCGCGATGTCCGCCGCGATGGGTTTTCCGCGCCCTGACGCGGTCCTTCTGCTGGACATAAGCGCCGAAGATGCCGAGGTCCGTTTGTCGGCGAGGGGAGGCAAAGACGCCTTTGACGCGAGCGGCAAGGATTTTTTCGAGCGCGTCAGGAGCGGTTATCTAAGGCAGATGGAGTCCGGAAAAGGCGGGTGGATTTTGATAAACGCCGCCAGATCCGAGGACGAGGTTTTTTCGGAAATCGTTTTGTTTATCGACAAACTTTTAGGGAACTGGGCGGTGAGAGTGTGAAGGTATCCGGTTCTGCAAAGAACAAGACCGGCGAGACCACAGCGCATGTCGCATCCGCCAAAGGATCGCATATAGCTGTGGCGAATACGACCTCAGCTCACCAGGAGACGTTCGCGGAGGTCGCGTGGGACATGGAGGCTCAGCAGCTCATTGCCGAGCTGGATGATATCGGCGGCCAGCTGTCGCGCTTTCCGACCTCGGTTCTCCTGGGCAGATACAGGGAGCTTGTCAAAATGGTGCTCGAAAAGGTAAAGAACGGCATGCACATAAAGAGAGAGTTCAAGTGGAGGCGTACCGAACGCTCGATGTTTCTGACGATAGAGCGCACGGAGGATGCGATCGAGGAGCTTGACGACGCCCTCTCCCGCGAGGGCGACAGGACTCGCCTGCTGTCCTTGATGGAGGAGATAAAGGGATGCCTGATATCTCTCCTGTTCTAAAGGGCCGGAATGGCCACTCGGATATAACTGACGCCAACGAGTGGGCCGAACTTTCCGTCATGATAGCGCGCGGCGACGCGCCTCACGCTCTGGCGGCCATCATACCGTCCGGGTCCGATGGATTTTTCAGGGATGCCTACGCGAGGATGCTGCTCTGCCGCTCCGGGACTGGCGAGGATGGGTGCGAGTCGTGCCGTGGATGGGGGGACGATGGACACCCAGATATGGTCGTAGCCGGCAGCTTGGGTCAACCGGCCGGGGTGGCGGATTGCCTGGCGTTGCAGTCATCGCTTCATTTGAAACCAGTGCTGGCCAGCCGCAGGCTCGGGGTGATCTGCTCCGCTGAGAGCCTTTCCCTTCCGGCGGCCAACTCGCTGCTCAAGGTAACTGAGGAACCGCCTGATGGCGTTTTTTTACTTTTTTTAGCTGAGCGCGACAATCTGATACCGACCATTCGAAGCAGAGTGTGGACTCTCAATTTCCACAGGCCCGCCGGCAGCGTGAATGAGCCTGAATTTCCGCCGTCCACTCCCCTGGAGTGGGCCGCATGGCTGGAGCGGACAAAAAAATCGTCTTTGGATGAGCTTGTATCGCTGGTGGATTTGTGGGCCTCATCCCTTGGCGGAAGGGGCGAGTGGAGCAAATCCGCCGCCCTGCAGAACGTCATGTACCTGTCGAGACACAGGCACATGCCGGTTTCGATGGTTCAGGACGCGCTGTACGCGATCCTCTGGGAGGGAATGCATGGTGGGCAAATTTTTGGCGACTTACGGGAAGCCTAGATTTCTTGGGATAGTATCCCTCAGCGACGAGAACTACGAGCTGGTCAGGAGAGATCGCTTGATAGTGACAGTCTCCCACAGGGGGGAGGAGTTCGCTGAGGTTGTAGGCCACATAGATGAAGGGCAGGAGAAGGAGTACCGCCAGTTGAGAACCATATCCGAACATGGCGAAGGGCCAGTCCGAGGCGGGGATCCGGTCGTGACGGACCTTGAATTTTCGAGGGTCCCATCCGAGGATGACCTGTACAAGCACGAGGCCCAGCCCAGCGCCGAGGACGAAATGCTGAAAGGGGCGCAGGATCTGGTCGAGTGGCACAAACTTCCGATAAAACTCATAGACGCGGAGACGCTGCTCGATGAGAAAAAACTTTTCTTCTACTTCACATCAGACCAGAGGGTTGATTTCAGGACGCTGGTCAAGGATCTCGCCCGGAAATTCAAGACCAGGATAGAGCTGAGGCAGATGGGGGTCCGCGATGAGGCCCGCATAATCAGGGGACTATCATCCTGCGGCCTGCCGTGCTGTTGCAGCTATTGGCTGAACCAGTTCGCCCCCATCGGCATTAAAATGGTCAAGGAGCAGAACATCGCGCTGAATCCGGCCAAGATATCCGGGATATGCGGCCGGCTCATGTGCTGCATGTCATTCGAGCACAGGGTCTACAAGGAGATGTGGGCAGGGCTTCCAGGCCCTGGGAGCAAGATCAAGACCCCGAACGGAAATTATATAGTAGTCTCGATGGACGTATCGAGGGAAGCGGTGCGCTGTCGCAAGCCGATGGGCGGCGACATAGCCGTCCCCATCGATAAGTTCGCCGAGTTCAAGCAGACGGTGATGGAAGGCCGGGAGTGGGAAGCTCCGGAACCGGAGCCTCAGAACGCGGCAAGCCCAGGGCGTGCCGCGTGCCCAGGCTGCGGAGGCAGATTTACCGAGAAGTTTAACGCCGGAGCCAGTCAGCCTGGCGCCGCTTCCGTGAGCGTCGGTGAAATCCTCGACTTGGGCAGACGCGACCATGACTTGGATTCGCGAAGGCCGAGGAGGGCAGCCGGAAGCGCGAAACCGGCTGAAGAGGCTCCGCGTCAGGATGTCGACGATAAAAAACGCCCGCAGAGGAGGCGGGGAAGAAGGGGCGGCCACAAGGCGGCCGGGGCGACAGTTTCCGCCGAAGCGCAGCAGACCTCGGAGCGCAGGATTCCCAGGGTCCAGGATGCTCCCCGCAAACCGCAGGCGAAAAATCAGGGACATGCGGCAGCCGAGGCGAGGCAGAACAGGGACCAGGCTGATCCGTCAGACGCCGATCACTCGAAACGCCCTCACAGGAGGCGGCGCCGCCCGAGACGCCCCGGAGTGGATGAGGTCACGGTATAATCCCGAAGGGAAGCCGAGTTTGCGTCGATACTGATTTAAAATAATGCTAATTTGAAATCAAAGGCCTGAAGGATAAAGCATAAAAACCAGGCTATGCCATTATCGCGACTTGGTCTGAGTTCCCGGACTGGCAAGGCGCTTGGCAAAGGAAGGGATTGAATGTGGGTCTCTGGGACGGTTTTATAACTAAGGTTAAAAATGTTACTAACAAATGGTCTCAGGGCGTGTCGAACCTCTTCTCCGACAGCCCGATCACCGATGAATTTTGGGAGGGGCTGGAGGAGAGGCTGCTTCTGGGCGACGTCGGGGTAGATGTGGCGGAGTCCCTGACGAGCGAACTCAGGCAGCTGGCGATAGACAGGCGGATTGCGCATACTGGCGAGCTGAAGGGCGCCTTCGCCGACATGCTGACGAACAGGCTGGAGAGGATACCGGGAATGGGGGAACCCATAGACGCCTCCGGTAATCCGTCGGTTGTGCTGCTGGTGGGAGTGAACGGGAGCGGCAAGACCACTACAGCCGGCAAACTGGCATCGATACTGAAATCTCAGGGCAAGTCCGTCATACTGGCCGCGGCCGACACGTACAGGGCCGCGGCGATAGAGCAGTTGAAGGCTTGGGGCGAGCGGGCCGGCGTCAGGGTCATAGCGCAGGAACACGGAAGCGACTCCGCTGCGGTAGTGTACGACTCCATACAGGCCGCGCGGGCGTCCGGAGCTGACATTGTGCTTGCGGATACGGCTGGAAGGCTTCATACGAAGTCAAACCTCATGGAAGAGCTTGCGAAGGTCCACAGGATAGTTCTCAGGGAGATGGGCGGGGCTGCGCCCGATGCCCTGCTGGTCCTGGACTCGGTGATGGGGCAGAACGGCTTCGTTCAGGCGGAGGCGTTCGGAAAGGCGGTCCCCTTGACAGGGGTCGTCCTTACGAAATTCGACAACAGCGCGAAGGGCGGGATAGCTATGGCCATAGCGGAGAAGCTGAGGCTGCCGATAAGATACGTAGGGCTGGGCGAGGGGGCGGACGATCTTGAACGGTTTGTGCCGCGCGCCTTCATAGCTGGCTTGCTGGACGTGGATTACGATGATGATGACCGTTAATCAATCCGTCAACGAAAAAGGTTCCATGCTGTCCATCTCGTCCACGCCGCAGGACATGCTGCGGGCGCTCTACTTTTACGTGGTGGACTACGTCATCATACAGATCGAGGAGAGCGAGCGGCTTTTGCACAAGGACCAGCTTATAGCCCTTCTGGAACATGGCAGGGGAGATACCTCGATACAGGATGTCATGTCGGACTCCTTCGTCGAGCCGTTGTCAACGAAAACTCAGATAGAGGAAATACCGCAGGAGACACAACTGCTGCTCTTCTCTCAGGCCTCTATAGACTCCGGACGAGAAACTCTGACAAAGATGGACTTCAGGGAATTCAGGGAGATGAAGCTGAAGGAGAATACCCCGGCCCTGCCGGAGTGGTGGGGCATCCCGCTGCCTCTGCTGCACACGAGGGATGACATGATCTACCTGAACGACAAGGCACTGGACCTGGTGCCGGGAGGCGCGCGGTCGGTGGCGACCCAGATGGACAAAATACGGGAGGACAGGATAATAACGCTGAAGGAGGGCGAGAAGGACCGCACATTCTCCCTTCTTCCCCTCACCGGCGATTCGTATCTGATAGAGGATATCTCCGGCGACTTCGAGATGGCTGAGGACCTTGTCTGGTGGGCGGCTATAGGCAGGGCGTTCGTGCGCCGCATGGAGGACAACGGGCTTGCGGTGAAACGCCTCTCTCCCTACGAGAATCCGCCCGACGACGTGGCGGAGGTCATCCAGTGTTCGTGGGACGGCGAATTTATGGGCCGCTTGGCAATAGAGATGCCGGAGGGCAGCGCGGGCGGTTCGCCATTTGCCGGAGCTGCGCCGGAATCAGCCATCGGAGGCGATACCGAACCCAAGAGGGCGGATGCTGACGGGATACTGGAGCCGAGCGAGTCCAAAAAGCCAAATAAGCTGAATAAAACGCCTGAGGCGGACAAAACATTGGATTCCCCCGAGGCGAAAGAGTTCGAGGGCAGCGGCGGCAAGGGCGAGGTGGCGGGCCAGGCTGAGAAAGCCCCGGCCGAAGCTGGCGGTCCAGGCGAATCGCATGACGCGGAGGCGACGAAAGGCGTCATAGACGACGAAAATACCAATGCCGAGGCTGACGCGGATGCCGCGGCTAAGGCAGGCGGTAAAACGGAGGAAGCATCCGGGAAGCATCAGCCCCGGAAGGCGGAAAAAAAGGAACGGACAAAGCTGCCAGTGGATATTGACGCAAGCGAGAAAAGGGCCTCGGATTCCATAAAAAAGAACGAGGCGCGCAACGCGTATGGCAGAAAACCGCCGAAGGCCGCGCAAATCACGTCGAAGGAGAACCCGGCAAAGGACGACCCGGCTGGCGCCGAGCCTGGAAACAACGGCGGGTCCGCATCGAAGAGAAACAGGGCTGGCAATGAATCCGGTAAAGGTCGTTAGCGGCCTGCTCTACCCAAGGGATACTCCTGGACTCATGACTTGGGCCAAGGAGCGGTTGTCAGATCTTTTTGGCGTGATTGAGCGGGTAGGAGGGCCATTTGACTTTGACTTCACGGACTATTACAGGGATATCTCACCCAACTTGGCGCGATATTTTTTTTCTTTCAGAGGCCTCGAGTACCCAAGCGGCCTGGTCCGCTGGAAGAGGCTCGCGGTGGGCATAGAGGCGGAAAGCGCTCAGGGAGGCGGAAGGCGGGTGAACATAGACCCTGGTTATTTGGATGGGGCGAGGCTTGTGCTTGCTTCAACCAAGGATAACGCCCACAGAATATATCTGTCGGACGGAATATACGCCGAGCTGACACTGCGCAGGGTCAAGTCCGGCTGGGAAAGGTTCTCTTACACGTTCCCCGACTTCAGGAGCGGGACGTACGACGGATTCCTCGACCTTGTGCGGCTCGACTGGCGAAGGGACATAAGGGGTATAAGGGAGATACAGGGGGGCAGGAGATCTTGATAGACAAGTACCGCACCGAGGAGATGAACAGGATATGGTCCGATGAGAACCGCTTTTCCAGGTGGCTGGACGTGGAGCTCGCGGTCTGCCGTGCGTGGGCGAAGGACGGCGTCATACCGCCGTCGGATCTGGCGTCCATAGAGGCGAACGCCGGTTTCGACGCGGAAAGGATAGCGGAGATCGAGGCCGTGACCCAGCACGACGTGATAGCGTTCGTCAGCTCGGTCGCCGAAAAAATAGGCCCTTCCGGCCGGTTCGTCCACCTCGGCCTCACGAGCAGCGACGTGATAGACACTGCCGCCTCCATGCTGCTCTCTGAGGCGCTCGGCGTTGTAATAGAGGCCGCCAGGGGGTTATCCCTGTCCCTTGCCGACAAGGCGTGGAGGTACAGGCACACGCCGGCTGCCGGCAGATCTCATGGCATTCACGCGGAACCCACGAGCTTCGGCCTCAAGCTCCTTGGGCATGTCTCGGAGGTGGAGCGGGACATAACCCGCCTATCTCAGGCGAGGGAAGAGATAAGCGTCTGCAAGCTGTCAGGGGCAGTCGGGACTTACGCGAACTGCCCGCCTCACATAGAGGAAAGCGTCGCGGGCGAACTGGGGTTGAAGCGAGATCCTGTATCCACACAGATAATCCAGAGGGACCGACACGCCAGGGTCCTGTCGGACCTGGCACTGTACGGCGCGGGACTGGAAAGGCTGGCGCTGGAAATACGCCACCTCCAGCGCACCGAGGTCATGGAGGTCTCCGAGCCGTTCGGCAAAGGTCAAAAGGGTTCGTCAGCCATGCCTCACAAGAAGAACCCCATACTCTCGGAGCGCGTCTGTGGAATGGCGCGTCTGCTGCGCGGATATTCCTCCGCCTCATTGGAGAACGTGGCGCTATGGCACGAGAGGGACATAAGCCACTCGTCCGTGGAGAGAGTGGCGTGGCCGGATGCCTTCCACCTCGCTCACTACATGACTGGGATCATGAAAAGGATAATCGACGGCCTCGTAGTGAACGAGCCGCGGATCGAGAAAAATCTCAATCTGACGAAGGGACTACTCTTCAGCGGCAGGGTGTTGCTGGCGCTTGTGGAGTGGGGGCTGTCCCGAGAGGATGCCTATGCCATTGTACAGGATAACGCAATGCTCTGTTGGGAGGCGGTGGTAAACTGTACCGAGGGTGAGTCGCTGGTCTCGATGTTGGCCGCCGACCGGCGATTGGCTGGCTGGCTGGCGTCAAACCCAGGCAAGCTCGAGGACATGTTTGGAGTGGACTATTATTTGCGTTACGTGGATGACATATTCGCCCGTTTCCCGGTCTTTGACGGCAGGCGAAATGAGGCTGAAGGGGGCAGGCGGCCCGACGGTTCCTGACGAGGCGGGCTGCCGAGTCTTCTTGAGTCAAAACTCACAGGGGGTGACGTACGTGTCAAAAACAAGTCCCGACAGAAACATAGCGCTTGAGATGGTGAGGGCTACCGAGGCCGCGGCCATGGCAGCCAGCAGATGGCTGGGCCGTGGAGATAAGAATGGCGTTGACGGAGCGGCTGTTAACGCAATGAGGGTCGTCTTGAACAGCGTGCAGATGGATGGCATTGTCGTTATAGGGGAGGGGGAGAAAGATCGCGCCCCGATGCTCTATAATGGTGAAAAACTGGGGCTGGGTTCCGACCCCGCCGTCGACATAGCGGTCGATCCAGTCGACGGCACGTCTCTTACGGCCAGCGGCCGCCAGAACGCGGTCAGCGTGGTTGCGTTCGCGGATCGCGGATCCATGTTCGATCCTAAGCACATCTTCTATATGCAGAAGCTGGCGACAGGCCCCGCGGCGGCAGACGCAATCGACATAAACGCCCCTATTGGGGATAACGTCAAGGCCGTGGCGAAGGCCCTTGGCAAGAGGGCGGAGGATGTCACGGTCATAATTCTCGACAGGCCGAGGCATGAAGACCTGATACGCGAGATGAGGGATCTTAGGGTCCGCATACGCCTCATACTCGACGGCGACGTCGCGGGCGCCCTTTTGACATGCAAGAGCGACTCCGGCATAGATCTGCTCGTTGGCGTCGGAGGATCCCCGGAGGCGGTAATCTCGGCCTGCGCCCTGAAGTGTGTCGGAGGCAATATGCAGTGCAAGCTCTGGCCCAGGGACCAGAAGGAAGCGGATAGGTGCCGGGAGCTTGGGATGGACCTGGACAAGGTACTTACCCTTGACGACCTCGTGGCGAGCGATAACGTCTACTTCGCCGCGACCGGGGTGACTGACGGAGACTGGCTGTCTGGCGTAAAATACGTCGGCGACACCATTCTTACATCCTCTCTCGTCATGAGATCGAGGAGTGGAACGATACGATATATTAGTGCGGAACATAAATATCGAAAGCTGGAATCGTACGTTAACGTCGAATATTGAGTAATTGTAAAAATACTTATTGACGCTCTACCGCTCAGTGTTTAAGATAGAGGCAGTAATTTTTGTCAAAGGAGTGATTAAACATGAGTGTCGTGGTATATTCAACCAAGAGTTGCCCATGGTGCGTCAAAGCAAAGGAATACTTGGATTCCCTAAAGGTAGGTTATGATTCTATCGACGTCGGCGCTGACAAAGATGCCGCGAAGGAGGTCGTTGAAAAAACTCATCAGCGCGGAGTCCCCGTAGTGAAGGTGGGCGAGCGCTACATTGTCGGCTTTGACCAGGGGGCTATACAGAGCGCTCTGCGGGAGGCCAATCTCATCTAGGCGGCTGACGGCGGGCCAGTGGTCGAACAAGATTAAATGGGACCGTGAGGGTGCGTCGCCTATCCTCACGGTCTGTTTTAGATACGGCTTCAGTAAAATACAGGAGGAGTGTGATATTATGCGCGGCACATATTCGGTAAAAGGAATGAGTTTTCACGCGTTTCACGGTTCTATGGAGGTAGAGCGCGAACTTGGCCAGGTATTTCTGGTTGACGTGACCCTGGGGCTCGATCTCGATTCCGGCAGCGAATCCCCGTCGGCTGAGGCGATGCTGACCGGGGGCGTCATATACGACCTTGCGAAGAACGTCATGATGGGCACGAAGTTCAAGTCTCATACGAGCCTTGCGCTCAGGCTCTCGCACGAGATGATCGAGCATCTGAAGAACGTGACGGACGCCACTGTGGCGATAGAGCGCAAGCAGCTCTTCATCCCCGGCGAGGTCCGCAGCATCGTGGTTCAGGTCAGTTGTACCCGCGAAGAATACGAAAAGAGAAAGTAGGGATATCTATGTCTCTGGGCACAGGGATCTCATTTTCGTTTGGCGCCGCGGCAGGGGGCGCCGGCGACTTCGGCAAGAAGCTCGATGAACTCAAACATCCGCTGATAGAGGCGGCAGTCTGGGTCGAAAAAAACGGAGCGGCAGGGGAGTCCGGTTTTGGCTGGTACGGTTTGCCTGACGTTGACGTCTCGTCCGTGATCGATACCGCAGACTGGCTCAAATCCTACGACGCGATAATCCATGTCGGGATAGGCGGGTCCGCCCTGGGAAATCTGATGCTGCACCAGGCTCTGCTCCCGCTGTACTACAACGAGCAGCCCGCAAGCGGGCGCGGCCCTCGCTTTTACCTGGCCGACAACCCCGACCCCGAGAAGACTCGCGCTATATGGGACAGAGTCTCCGGCTCCCGCGTCGCCTTGATAGGGGTGAGCAAGTCCGGCGCCACCGCGGAGACGATGTCCCAGTTTCTCTGGCTCAGATCCCAGATGTCGGCCCTATCCGGCGGCAGTGTCGACAAGGACGTACTTGTAATAACCGACCCAAAAGGCGGAGTCTTCAGGGCGTTCGCTGACGCCACCGGGTGCAGATCCCTGGAGATCCCCCCTTCTGTTGGGGGACGTTACTCGGTTCTTTCCCCGTGCGGCCTCGTTACGGCCGCCGCACTTGGGGCGGATGCGCGAGGCCTGCTGGCCGGCGCCGCGGCAATGAGGAAACTTCTGACGGAGAAGAGCGCCCCCCGCGAAAACCCAGCCCTGTATCTAGCCGCTGTTCACAGGTTTCACGAGACTCATGGGCGTCCGATGGCGGTCCTCATGCCATACTCCAACAGGCTGGAGACGTTCGCTGAATGGTTCGCTCAGCTCTGGGGCGAGAGCGTCGGCAAGGATGGGCTCGGCACGACGCCCGTTCGAGCCCTTGGGGCGATAGACCAGCACTCTCAGGTTCAGCTATACACAGCCGGCCCCGACGACAAGCTCTATACGATAATAAACACGAATGGCAGGGCGGTCGACATAGAGCTGCCCGCCGTGAAGGACGAGTCGCTGTCGTCATTGTCATACCTCTCCGGACAGCGAATGGGAACGATGCTCGGTTACGAGGCGCGCAGCACAGCCGCCGCTCTTGTAAAGGCCGGGCGTCCAGTGGTATGGGTGGAACTCGACCGTATAGACGCGCGCACGATAGGCTCGCTCGTGTTTTTCTACGAGTACGTGACTGCCGTGACCGGCCGCCTGATGGGCATAAATCCATTTGACCAGCCCGGGGTCGAGCAGGGCAAGCGCTATACCTACGGCATGATGGGCAGGGACGCGTATAAGAATGACGCGAGCGAGGCCGAGGAATACTTCGCCAGGATAACCGGCGTCAACATAAAATCCTGAAGAACCTAAAGGGACTCCGTCACATGGCAGATATGGGATGGAGTCCTTTTATAGCGGCAGGGCCGAGAGGTTGGAATTAGTCGTCATCTGAAACGGCATGTGCCTATTCGCCGTTTTGCGGAAGCGGTCCGCACGCCACGACACCGATGTTGTCGTCTCCGCTCATGTAGACTGTGAAATCCCCTTTGT
Organism: Synergistaceae bacterium; assembly: GCA_031290235.1. Classification (GTDB taxonomy): domain Bacteria; phylum Synergistota; class Synergistia; order Synergistales; family Synergistaceae; genus JAIRWR01. Next base: position 15,770 of record JAITNX010000147.1, read on the forward strand.
AGAGCCTCACTGCCTTGTGCGGCCCGTATTCGAACGGCGTCTCGTCGAACCAGTTCTCGTTGTAGACGTTGTTGTCGTCGCCCTGAAAGACAGGCATGTAGAGAACGTCGTCGGTCTCCAGGTCCGAGAAGAAGTGCGTCCCGTAAGACAGCTCCGGCATGTGGCCCGTCTTTGGGATGCCAACCTCCACTATGCAGGCCGTGGACGTGATCTCGTCGTACCTCACAGGGACCCCGAGCTCCGGGCTGCTGGACCCGACACGGCCGGGGGCTACGAGTATGTACTTTTCTGGGGCGAGCCGCCGGTTTATATCGCCGAGGGCGCGGGCTATGCTCTGGTAGTCCGTCGCCGACGCGTACTGCCATGGGTCCACGAAGACCAGGTATTTTATATGCTCCTTGCTGCCGTCTGTAACCATCCTGTCGGCCTGGAGTATCGTGACGCAGTCGTCGAACACTGGGCGGTCGGCCTCGCATCTGTCTTTTATCCATAGCGGGCGGGCCTGAAGGAGTTCGAGTCTGCGCTCCAATGGTTCATAGGAGAACTCTATGTCCACGTAAGTCCCCATCTTCTCCTGAAGGAGCGGCATTAGCTTCGACATCGACTCGAAAAATTTTTTATGGACCCTTGGGAAGGATTCAAAGGGCATACAGACCTTGCCCTCGGCCGGCGAAAAGATGCTCGTCCTGTCGAGCGGGGCGAAGTAACCCTGGTTTTCGTCATAGATGTATAGGCCGGCGTAGGTCGAGAAGTCGGGGTGCCACCTGAATGAGTCGCGCCACACCTCCTTGATGTCCACAGTGACCAGTTCGCCGGTCTCCCTGCTTATCACGTGGAAGTGCTCCTGCGAGTGCTTCATGACCTTGTAGGCGTTAGAACCCTCCGGTCTCAGAAAAGGGTTTGTCAGGGAGTATGTCCTGGCGTAGCCTCTTTTTGTGCTCATTGTGCCAAGCCCGAACACCATGCGAATCAGCCCGTCCTCCCTCTTTATCCTTGTCGTCCATCTGCGCCCGTTGTACGAGAAGCCTACCCCCGCCGTAGTAGGGTAGTAGTAGTCCCCCCGCCATCTGCCTGACACCTCCATGACGGCTATTCCCATCAAGTCGCGCCCCAGGCCGTGTTTTATCCTGTAGCTCCTGGCGGCAGGGAAGTATATCCGCGAATATATCCTCTTTATCTGCTCCTCCGCCGCCCTCACCCTCGCTTCGAGGGAATCGTCGGAGTTCAGCAGGAAGGTTGACATATATTTTCCGGCAAACGAGAACTGTAGGGAGTCCTCCAGCAGGGAGCTGCTCCTTATCGCTATTGGGTCGCGTGTCTCGACCAGGTAGGTCTGGAGTGCTTTCGTGACATAGTCCGGCAGGTCGAAGGCGAGGAAGGCCGCCTCTATTTCTTCGGGAGACGCCTCTCCCTCCATTTCGTTGAGATTTGGGATTTGTGATATAAATTCGCTGAATACATTCGTACCTAGAAAGCGGGACCTTGGAAGGACGACTGACCTGAGTTTGTCGTTCTCCGAGTCCCTGAGAACCCGGATCGCGTATAGAAGAGAACGTCCCTTGCCCCCTATGGGGCCTCCTCCGATTATGAGCGGTGCGAACTCGGGATCTTGCGACGGGTCCCATGAGAAATATTGCTCGCGCACTTCGTCAATCGAAGTCATTGTAGCCCTCCTCAATCATTCTGATGTATTATACCTCAATCGACAAGAAGCCGCCATCATTTAAAGCTGTAATACTCAGTGCTGAAACATACATTAGGCGCAAGGCGCAAAAACGCGAAAAAAAATCCAAAGTCCCTCCCCTCGTATTATCCCGGAGCGCTGATTTCCCAAAAATAAATATTGAATAGCAGCGGTAAAGTTGAACATAGATGCTTTATATAGATCGAAAGATGTAGTATAATATAGTTAATTGGTATCAGGAGGATGATGCTTTAAGTAATGGTTGACGACTGCTATAAATCCAAGCTGCAAAGTATTATCGATAAGACGAACGAATTCCTGGGCTATACGATAGATCACGTCGTGGGGATTCGCGACGATGTATTGGTGGGACTCAGGGATCTCAGCGACGAACTCAACGACGTCCGCAAGGAGGTTGGCGAGGTCCTCTCGGCCAATGACGCGGTAACCGGCGCCTACAGAAATGCCCGCAGCCAGCTTGCGGAGGGCGAGGCGGATATGGATTACGAGGCGCAGGTCAAGATCTATGGCGAGGCGGAGCGGCTTATGCGCCTTCGTTCATCGTTCGAGGAGAGGGAGCGTTATCTCAGACGCAGGCGGGACGACCTCGAGCGCGAGAAGGTTCGCATGGAGAGGATAATGGGCAACAGCACCCAGGTAATGGGCAAGCTGCGCCTGGCGGAGGATATCCTGAAAAACAGGATGGATAACTCCAATCAGGTGATGCCAGCTGAGGATTCACAGACCGTCTCCCTGGCCCTTCAGTTCGCGGAGCGCGAGAACAAGCGGCTGGCGCGTGAAATACATGATGGTCCGATTCAGCAATTCGCGGCTACCGTCCTGTCGTTCGAGTACCTGGAGAAAATAATAGCCACCGGGGACAGGGACGCGATCAGCGCTGAGGTTAAGAGGGTAAAGGCCCAAATTCGCGAGGGCCTTGGGGATTTTCGGGGCTTTTTGCTTCAACTCCAGCCGGTTGGTCTCGAAAAGGGGCTTGGCAAGGCTATAATGAGGCTTGCCGAGAGTTATATCGATCGCCACGGAGTTAAGTTCGAGGTGAAGACCTCGCAGGAGGAGGACAATTTTTCGAGCGTTCTGCGCTCCAATGTGTTCCGAATAGTTCAGGAGGCGGCCTCCAATGCCCTGCGTCATGGCGGCGCTACAAAGATAACCGTGAAGTACGCTTACACGGAGAACGAGCTTTCTTTAGTCATAGAGGACAACGGCAAGGGTTTCGAGGTGGACAAGGGAAGGGCTCAGGCGACTGAGCGTGGATCGTTCGGCCTGTCGAACATGTCTGAGCGGATAGGTTTTGTCAAAGGAAGCATAAACATAGACAGTAAGGTCGGACGCGGAACGAGGATCTCGATAAAGGTTCCCGTAGGGGGGGGTTAGAAGTGAGGAAAATTAGAATAGTACTCGCGGACGATCACAGGCTTTTCAGGGAGGGGCTTCGCAGGCTGCTGGAGTTCGAGAGCGACATAGAAGTAGTCGGCGAGGCGAAGGACGGCCTGGAGGCTGTCGAACTGGTTCTCGCCACTGATCCGGATATCGTGCTGCTGGACATCAACATGCCGGTCATGGACGGCGGGCAGGTGATAAGCCAGTTGAAGGGGAGTCATGTCCGCTCCAAGTTCGTCGCTATAACCGCCTACGACGACGAGGAGCACATGGCGACGCTCTCGTCGATAGGCATCAACGGGTATATTTTGAAATCGTCCAGCACCACGGACCTTATAGCGGCACTGCGGGCCATCAACAACGGCGAGTCCTACGTCGATCCAAAGGTCGCCGGCAAACTTTTATCATCGTTCCAAAAGCGGAGGGCAGAGCAGGACGTGATGCTCCTTCTGACGCAGAGGGAGAAGGAGGTTCTCTTCTGGCTCTCCCAGGGTTTCAACAACGCGGAAATATCCATCAAGATGGTTCTGTCCGAGAAGACAGTCAAGAACCACGTGAGCCATCTCCTGAAAAAACTGGGTCTCAACGACAGGACCCAGGCCGCCGTCCTCGCATGGAGGATGGGCCTGGTTCAGGCGTCGTCAACAGGGATGACGGCCATCCCAGCCCGCTAGGCCGGGCCGCGAGTCTCTAAAAAAAGCTAAAAAAAGGACGCCCCTGGGTTTGCCGGGCGTCCGTTGTTTTGTCGTAATGTGTCCTCGGTTTTTTCTGTCTTTAACTTGTGCTGGTGCTCGAGTTCGCGTAGGTTAAAAACTGCGTCAGGCTTGACATCTGGGCGTTCAGCTTCTGTATGGCAAGTTCCATGTTAGTATACTGCTTATAGAGAGTCGTCTGTCTCAGCGCCAACTGCGTCTCCAGTTTGTCGATCTGGGACTGCAGGGATGAAACCTCTGTGTCGATATTACTCAGAGCCGCGGCTATGCGCCCCTTCGTAATCACCGCGCCGCCAACCTGTATCTGCGAGCTGTCCACAAGGTTGCCGATGTAGCTGTCGAAGGTCTTCATGAAGGTGGTCATTACCTTCGAGACTATGGACGAGTCGTCTACGATCGCCTGGAAGAACGCGTCCGAGTCGAATTCGAGGAGCCCGCTCTTACCGAAGTCTATGCTCTCAGTCGCGAGACCGTAGGACGAAAGCTGGACGCGGCCCGAGTCATAGTGAAGATCGAGAAAGTCCAACTCGTACAGGCTGCTCGAGTTGGTGGTGGGGATGGCGGTGAAGGAGACGGCCGACGGGTCGTAGGCGTAGCTCACGCTGTAGGTGCTGTTCGCGGCCGGCGCCTTTCCGCCTGTAATCCATTCTATCTTGGACTCCAATACGCCGTCCGCGTTCTCTAAAGTGCTTATCCTGTAATCGGTTCCCTGGACATACTCCACGTAGGTCGCCGTGTTGGTCGCGGAGCCGGAATATACTGTCAATAACCCGTTGACGGGCTTTGATGTGTCGGGCACATACGACAAGTATTCAGAGCTGCCGGAGCCGCGCGTCAGGGAGTCCTGCATGGTTGCCGTCCCGGCGGTGGCCGACGGCCGCTTTATCACGAGCTGCCCGTTCTCCAACACGACCTCCAGGTCCATGTCGGCCCCTGCCGGCGCCGCTCCGTTCGCCCCGTTGTTGATGTTTGTGGCGAACCTCAGCTTCCTCTGGATGTCCTCCATGGAGTCGGTACTCAGGATGTCGATGCGCGCGACCTTGCCGCCGGAGTTGACGTAGAACGAACCCTCCATGTTCATCGGCTCAGCCGGGAACGAGACCTTTCTCGTCCTTATCGTCGTCGAAAGGGTGGAGATGGTGTTCGATACCATGCTTCTGAGCTGGTTCTTTATGCTCCACAGCAGCTGGTCGCCGTGCAGTGCGCCGAACACAGTGCTGCCATTCGCCTCGGACAGGATGGACTGGAGATAATCGTCCTCGGCGTCCACGGTGTTGGAGTTGTATTTCTCGGCAAGTTTTTCGTCGATCCAAGTCATGACCTCGTTGTAGGCCTCGACGAAGCTCTCCATCGCCTCGACCGCGGCCGCGGCGTTCTGGGTTATGTTGATGACGACCCGGCCCTCGCTCATCAGTTCGAGCGAGACGTTTTCTATAAGAGCGCCCTCCTCTGAATCCGCGTTGATTGTGTTGCTGCTCCTTGTGATCGGCACGCCGTTAAATGTGAATTTGGCATCCTGGGCTTCCTTCACGAGAGTAGTGTCGATGGCGTAAACACCGCTGTTAGGCGGCGTCTCCGCCATGAAGCCAAGTTTGACCAGCACCGAATTCGCGTTCGTGGCCGCGCCGTCCTCCTCCAGGAAAACGCTGTTCTGCGAGTACTCGTAATTGCCTGGTGAGCGTATCGACACAGCGAAGGCGTCGTTGTCCGCCGGCTGCGTGTTGTTCGGGTTCCAGATGATCCTGTAGTCGTGCGCGTATGCAGTGCCCGCGTCGTATATTATGAAGTCATTGGTATTGCCTGCGCCGGAGAAACCCGTCAAGCCGCTCGAAAGCTCGCCCGTATATGTAACACCGTTCACGTCGGTGATCAAGAAGGTGCAGTCGCTGGTGAACTTCGCCCCGGATGGGAGTGTGGGCAGGCTGTCGCCGTCCAACGTGACAACATTGTAAGTGTCTGTGT
>JAITNX010000162.1 GCA_031290235.1 Synergistaceae bacterium
ATAGCCGCCATGGCGATGAAGGAGTGGGCGATAGCGAACGGCGCGACGCACTGGGCTCACTGGTTCCACCCCCTCACGGAAATCACCGCCGAGAAGCACATGGCGTTCACCCTGCCGTCCGACGACGGCACCCCGCTGGAGACGTTCAAGGGCTCCGACCTGATGCAGGGCGAGCCCGACGCGTCGTCGTTCCCGTCGGCTGGCCGCCGTTCTACGTTCGAGGCGAGGGGTTACAGCGTATGGGACATCAGCAGCAACGCCTTCATAGTGAAGAGCAAAAAGGGCGGCACGCTTTGCATTCCTTCGGTCTTTCTGTCGTACGACGGCACCCCGCTCGACCTCAAGACCGGCCTGCTGCGCGCGCTCGACTCCGTCGAGGCCCAGTCGCTCAAGCTTCTGCGGCTCTTCGGCCAGAGGGGCATAAAATACGTCCGCATGACAGTTGGAGCGGAACAGGAATATTTCCTGCTCGACAGGCCCAGGGCCCAGAAACGCCCCGACATCCGCTTCTGCGGCAGGACGATCATCGGCGCCCAGCCGGCAAAGGATCAGAAGCTGGATCACCATTATTTCGGCGCGATAACCGCGCGCGTGCTGGATTACATGGAGGACGTGGAGCGAGATCTCGCTAAGCTCGGAATATCGCTCCTCACCCGCCACAACGAGGTGGCCCGCTGCCAGTTCGAGTTCGCGCCGCTCTTCGCGGAGGCCAACATAGCCTGCGACCAGAACCAGATAATAATGGAGGCGATGCGAAAGAGGGCCCGCGAGCACGACCTGAGGCTGCTCTTTCACGAGAAGCCGTTCGATCACATGAACGGCAGCGGCAAGCACGTGAACTTTTCCCTCATGGACAGCGAGGGACGCAACCTGCTGAAACCGTCGACAAACCAGCGGAAGAACGTGGTGTTCTTGACGTTCCTGTCGTCGCTGGTGTACGGCATCTCGAAACATTTCGGATTCCTGCACTCCGTGAACGCCACGGCGGGCAACATGTACCGTCTCGGCGGACACGAGGCGCCGCCGGCGATATTGAGCATATATCTCGGCGAGGCCCTGACCGCGATGTTCAACGAGATCGGGCACGGCTCGCCCGAGTTCAAGAAACGCCCCACCCTCGACCTGGGGCTCGCGAAGCTGGCCCAGATCAACGCGTACGAGAGCGACCGCAACAGGACCAGCCCAATAGCGTTCACGGGCGACAAGTTCGAGTTCCGCGTCCCCGGATCGTCGCAGGCGCTGGCGCTGCCGGTGACGGCGCTCGCTACCATATGGAGCTGGGGCATCAAGAAAGTCTCCGCCCTCATGGAGAAGAAAATCGGCATCGGCGCCGATCCCATGGACGCGGCGATCGAGGTCATCGTAGACGTAATGAATGAAGCCAAATTCATGATATTCGAGGGTGATGCCTATACCCCCGAATGGAGGGACGAGGCCGGGAGGAGAGGGCTCATCAAGTCGAAGACCACGCCCGAGGCGATAGACCTGATGATGGAACCGGACACGGTCGGGATGCTGGAGGAACTGGGCGTCTACAAGAAGAACGAGATCGAAAGCATCCGCGACATCCGTATGGAGTCGTTCTGCACAGCGATCGAGGTCGAGCTGGCGCTGCTGTCAGATATGCTTTACGAGGGAGTTCTCCCGGCGATATCGCGTCAGATGATCCTGGAAAAAGAATCGCTCTCGGCGCTCGACGGGGAACAGTTCCCGGAAGGCGCGGAATGGAAATCGTTCATTGGAAAACTGGGCAAGGCCAAGGCGGCGCTCCTGAAGGACGCCGGGAAACTGGCCGCGGCGAAAGCCCGCATCTCGGACCTCCCGGCGCGCGAGCGCGCGGAGGCGATTGTGAAAGAGGCAGTGCCGCTGATGCAAAGCGTCCGCGACAAGTGCGACGCGGTTGAGCTGATGATATCCGCCGACATCTGGCCCTACCCGATATACAGGAACCTGTTGTCGCTGTCGATGTAAATCCACCGGCGGCGGCAGCCGGTTCATGACACCAGGCATCCCGGGGCGCGAAATGTAAGCGCCCCGGGATGTTTTTTGAGCGGGCATGCGCGGCCAAAATTCGTTTTTAGAAACACCCTAGTATAAATACTTGCTACAAAATAGTTATTTCTACTGTCTTTGCTGATAATTTGCAGGTTTTGGCGCTTATACGCTTTATATTAACCCGCTTGAGTGGATATACTTTAATCATGAAATTCTGGGCGGGGAGGTTTTTGTCATGTTATGGGACTCTTCTTATGAAACCGGCATAAGGGAGATAGACGAGCAGAATTTTGATTTGGTAGGGCATATCGAAACGATGATGAACCCCGACAACAACAGGTCGAGGTTCGAAAGGCTCGTCAACTTCGAGCGCCTCGCGAAGCGTTATTTTGAAAACGAACAGGCGCTTCACGGCGAGTGCGGTTACGAGCACGCAGAAAAACATGAATTCATCCACAGGAATTATTTGCGGCGGCTGCGGAGAATGAGGGATAATTTCATCGAAAGCGGCCCTACTCTCAGGAACGAGATGATCTTCATAAAAGACGTCCTCGAAGCGCTGAAAAAACATATACAGGATCACGACAGGCATTTCGCGGAGTTTTATCTGGAAAACGCGGAAAGCGCCGAAGCGTTATAAAAGCGGAGCGCGGGTTCCCCCGCGCTTCCCTGGTAAACCTCGTTCACGCGCCATCAGCGCGTTTCAGTTCGCCAGTTCGCGAATTTTATCTAGCGGCAGGCCGGCGCCCTCAGCGATAATCTCTGGAGAAACGCTGCGAGACAGCAGATTCCGCGCCTTCGCAAATCCTAGGAAGTATAAACAACTTATTTCTAAGGAGAACTAACGGCTTGCAAACGCAAGTCTCACGCTTTTACCTTGTGTGATTAAGCTTGACATATTTGCATCGTGGATTAGAATGAACGTATATTAAAACTCGGTCGATGGCCCTCCGGTATAGCGGAGAATTGTGCTGTCGACCTATTCATTATTAAGGAGGATGCTGTGTTGTGACTGTATATAAAGTGATGATGTTTATTGATTTCTGGAATTTTTCTATCCCTCTGGAAAAAATTGCGATATCAGACGGCAAAAAATTTTTGATAAACTGGTTTAAGGTGCCGGAAACTTTGCTGGATGCCCTGAAAAATATCGAAGTCCTGGCTGGATGTGATTTTCAATATCAACACTGCCATATTGTTGGTTCCCACGGTCCCAATGATATTAAATTACGTCATTGGATAAATTCCACTCTTTCACGAGTCCCTGGCATAAAAACCTGTTTTTTGCCAAGACGAAAACTTGAAA
>JAITNX010000192.1 GCA_031290235.1 Synergistaceae bacterium
CCTTCATATTCTCGTTCTCCAGAATACGAGCCTCGTCGCCGTCGAAGACGTAGATACGGCGAATCAGGACACTAACGCTATCTCCCGCGCGAAGCTTCTCTTTTTCGAGCGGACGGTTCACCGTCAGGAGTGCGTCGCCCACTCGAACTTTGAGTTCAAGGCAGTCGCCGCGAAACGACACTTCTGATCTGAAGGAATTCTATCATCTTTCTGAGCCATTTACGCAACTCCTGACGAACCTTGGCGTCGATGGCGGCGAACGGCTCGTCCAGAAGCAAAAGGTGCGGATTCGGCGCGAGTGCCCTGGCGAACGCGACCCTCTGCCGCTGTCCGCCAGAGAGCTGATGCGGATAGCGGCGGTCGAGCCCGTCGAGTCCCACGAGGCTTTTGCGGATTCGGTTTAAATATCTTGTTATAGCGCTTATTTGTGGGCGGTTGCCGTCCAATATTAAAGCCAAGACAATTTAAAAACAGCGCTGAATCCTTGAAAACACTGGGTTCGGCTCTTTCGCGTATATGGGCTAAAGTGATATAGATATAAAACCGTATTGGACGGGGAGAAGCTCAATCGCGGCGTCTGTTGACACCCTATGTATCGCCAGAGTCCCGAAACTGCAACTGGTTGTATGCAGGGCCGGTTCTCCCCCAAACCTCGTCTTCTTCATCTGCTACTTCACCTTGCAGCTATTTCGTAAAGCGTAACTACCCCCTGAGCAGCATGTGCTGCACAAACTGCCGGGCAGTTCTACCGGTGAAACCTCCCCTGTCCACTTCCCAGCGCAGGGCGAGGGATTCCATCTCCTCGTCGACCATAGTTACTCCGAGATCGTTCGCAATGCTCCTAACCATCTCGATGTATTCGTCCTTCGCGGCCGCCCCGTACCAGATCGTCAGTCCAAATCTGTCCGCCAGTGACAGCCTCTCCTGCATTGTGTCCCCGCCGTGAACGTCGTCTGACACTGCCTTCCTCTCGGACCAGACTTCGCGGACAAGGTTTCTTCTGTTTGAGGTCGCGTATATCACGGCGTTGTCAGGCTTGCGTTCGAGTCCGCCCTCTATGAACGCCTTCAGGAATTTGTAATCCACCTCGTACTCCTCGAACGACAGATCATCCATGAATATGATGAAGCGATATTTGCGATGCCTTATGGTATTGAGCAGTTCCGGAATCCCTGTCAGTTGATCTTTGCGAAGTTCTATTATCCTCAGTCCGCGTCTCGCAAAACCGGGTTCGTTGAGTAGAGCCCTCACAGATGAGGATTTTCCAGTCCCGCTGTCCCCAAACAATAGGACGTTATGAGCCGGCATGCCCCTTAGAAATACCTCTGTGTTCACGAGCAGCGCGTCCTTTTGCGCTTTGTAACCTACGAAGGAATCCAATGTCTGGGCGCCAATATCCTCTATCGGCGCGAGTTTGCTATCCTCCGACCACCTGAACGCTTTGTAGATGGCGAATTTCCCGGAGCCGTTCTGCATATAAAAGTTAACGAGCGCCTCATACATTTCAGCCGGCGACTCCGCAACCTTGAAGGACTCAGCCAACCGGAGCACATTTACTTGAACTTCCGGATCTATGTGCGCCCCGCTGGGACTGGACGGAAGATATTCCTTCAGGTGACGCAGATTATCATAAAGCGCCTCAGTATCCACAAGATTGCGCGCTGCGGATATAGTCCTGTGCAGCGCCCAGAGTTCCTGAGGCGCCATGGCGGCAATTGAGCCTGTCGGAGCCGAACCCATCTCCGCGGCATGGCCAAGTTCGTTCTCATCACCCACAAGCCTTAGGGCGAAGAAGGTCTCCCACAGATCCCCGCTCAGACAGTAGGACTCGGCCTCAGCAATGATGTCCGCCGCGACTTGCTGCAGAAGGAGAAATATTTCGCTTCGCTCATGAGACGGCATCAAAAGTGCCTTTCTTAACTTCATAAGTGTACTCAGTTCTGATCCATCTTTAAAAAACACTAAAAACAACTCCGTTCCAGGGAAACGCCTTTTACTATTTCTTTGCCACACTTCAAAGCTCAGTTATTATACCAGTATCACTCCAAATGTAACACCGCGTCAACGCCACCTTCTGTGTTCAGCTTGGAGTTAAATGAATCCTTCTTAATTTGGCTTTCCAATGTCGCTCAGTGCCATTCTATCCACGCTGACCGGGTGTTTGAGGCGCAACTTCTCTATCTCCTGCCTGAGCATAGACCTCCCGAGCCGCTGAGCAGCCTCCTGCGAGGACTCCTCCCAGGAGAGCATTCTCTTTGGCCTTCGGTCGGTTATCTCTATTATATACAACGACCCGCCCGAATTCAAAGGCGGCAGTACCCCCACAGCGTCGCTCGAGAATAAGGCCTCGTCAAAATCCCGCCCCACAAGTCCGCGCTCCAGCCACTCCGATTCCGCCAGAACCGGCGAGTCCGGCGGCAATCCATGCTTCCCGGCTATCGAACCCAGATCGAGGCTTTTGGAGATGTCCATTGACAGCGAGTTTGCATCCGAACCATCCGGCAGCGCAAGATATCTCATCTTGACTGCCTCTGCCTGCGCAAACTCATCCCTATGAGACTCGAAGTAATTTCGAGCCGCATCCTCGCCTATATCCCACGACTTGCTCGCATACGCCAAGTATAGGCCGGCCAGGGCGCGGATCTCCTGCCACTTCAACATTTTCGCCGCGCCAGGTTCCCTGTCGAGTCCCATCTCCTTGGCGGCCAAGGAAAGGAGAATCTCGTCGGCTAGTTGGTTAGCCATCTCCAACCTTTCGCCATCCCCCATCTGGACGAGCGCCAAGCCTGTTTTAAGACCATCGCCCTCTTCGCCGGCGTTTGCTGAGATCATAAACAGCATATCATCTTCGGTGACAGCATCCTCCCCCACGAGCGCGATATTCTTCTCGGCTCCCTGTAAAGGAAAGCTCCAGGCGCAGAGAAACAGCACGGCGAGGATAGCCAGGGCCGCGCCTCTTTTCATGCCATGTGAGGCTCCTTGTTGAAACAGAGTTCGAACGCGTCGCCGTCTGTCTCCTCACCGCCGGCCACGTGGCTGGTTGCCAGGGATATATGGTCGCCAGAGGAGAGAGCGCCCTCCAACAACATGTCGGCCAGCTTATCCTCCACCATCCTCTGAATGGCCCTGCGAAGCGGACGCGCGCCATACTTTGGATCAAAGCCCTTATCCAGCAGAAACTGGCACGCCTCATCGCCTATGGAGAGTTCCACATCCTGGGCAGCTGCCCGACGCACTACATCCTGAAGCATTACCTCTGTTATCAGCAACAGTTCATTCTTGTTCAGAGGTTTGAATACCACTATGTCGTCTATCCTATTGAGGAACTCCGGCCTGAACACTTTCTTTATGGAGTCGAGTATGCTTCCCTTCATGCGTTTCCAGTCGTTCTCCGCCTTGTCGGAGGCGCCTTGATCGAGGCCAAAGCCCAAGGACTGTCCCTTCACTATATTCTCAGCTCCAACGTTGCTCGTCATTATTATCACACTGTTCTTAAAATCAACCTTGTGACCCTGGGCATCCGTCACCTGTCCATCCTCCAAAATCTGGAGCAGGAGGTTGAACAAGTCAGGGTGAGCCTTCTCTATCTCGTCGAAGAGGATTACCGAGTAGGGCTTGCGGCGTACCATTTCAGTCATCTTGCCGCCGTTCTCATAGCCCACGTATCCGGGAGGAGCGCCTATCAGCTTGGCGACCTCATGGCGCTCCATGTACTCGCTCATGTCAAAGCGAAGCAGAGCCTCTTCGTTGCCGAACAGGAACTCGGCAAGGGAACGGGCAAGCTCTGTTTTCCCAACCCCAGTCGGGCCGAGGAAGAGGAAGCTGCCGACAGGTCGCCTGGAGTCCTTCATTCCACTGCGCGCCCTGCGTATGGCGCGCGCCACTCCGCCTATGGCTTCATCCTGTCCTATCATGCGGTGGTGTATCTCCTCCTCCATCCGCATGAGCCTCTGGGCTTCGGCCTCCGTCATCTGAACTACGGGGATGCCGGTCCACTCCGCGACAACTCCAGCTATGTCGTTCATAGTCACGTTGGGGGTGATGGAACTGCGCTGCTTCTGCCATGACTTGCGGAACTCGTCTATCCCCTCTATCATTCGGCGCTCATCGTCGCGAAGATTCGCAGCTCTCTCGAACTCCTGGGCTACGACTGAGGCCTCCTTCTCTTTGCGAAGCTCGGCGAGTCTGCGCTCCATCTCCTTCAGTTCCTCCGGCGCTTCCATTGCGTTGAGCCGAACTCTGGCAGCGGCCTCGTCTATGAGGTCTATGGCCTTGTCAGGCAGATATCTGCCTGATATGTACCTGCTGGAGAGCCGCGCAGCAGCCGCCAGGGCTTCTTCGGTATACACGACCCTGTGGTGCCGCTCGTAGTGCTCACTCAGTCCCTTCAATATCAGCACGGTGTTCTCCTCGGACGGCTCCTCTACTATTACCGGCTGGAAGCGCCTCTCCAGCGCGCTATCCTTCTCTATGTACTTGCGGAACTCGTCCATCGTAGTGGCGCCTATGACCTGGATGTCACCCCTGGCCAGGCTCGGTTTGAGGATGTTAGCCGCGTCGACCGCCCCCTCCGCTCCGCCCGCGCCAATGATGGTGTGAATTTCGTCAATGAACAGGACCACGTTCTTTGATTCCTTCAGCTCTTTCAGGATTCTTCTCATTCTCTCCTCGAATTCGCCGCGGTACTTAGTGCCGGCGATGAGGTTCGCCACGTTCAGCTGGACCACTCGCTTGTCCTTCAGCATGTCCGGTATATCTCCGCTCGCTATCCTCCGCGCGAGTCCTTCGACTACGGCAGTCTTGCCCACGCCCGGATTGCCTATGAGAACAGGGTTGTTTTTCGTCCTGCGGGTCAGTATCTGCGAGATGCGGGCTATCTCCCTGTCGCGGCCTATCACAGGATCGAGTTCGCCCTTGCGCGCCATCTCGGCGAGATCCGTGCAGAGCTGGTTCAGCGTCGGCGTCTTGGACGTTTCTGCCTTCCTCGACGCATCCGACTGGGTGTTCGAGTTTACTGCCGCGAACTGCATCTCGCTCTGGTCTGATGAGAGGCTCTGGATGTCCTTTCTCATACGAGCGATGCTGAAGCCAAAGTGCGAGAGCACCTGAGCCGCGAGCCCTTCCCCCTCCGAAATCAGCCCAAGGAGAATATGCTCGACTCCGACATAGTTAACGCCCATACTTCGGGCCTCCCGCATCGAGATGTCCAGCACCCGCTTCGTCCTTGGCGACAACGGGAGGTCCACTATCTTATCCTTTGGCGGCGCCTTCTCCATAAGGGCCTCCACTTGTGTCCTGATGTCGTCCGCCCCTATGCCGTACGCGTCAAATATGTTCGAACAGAGCGGGTCGACCTCGTCCAGTATACCAAGGAGCAGATGCTCGGTCCCTATCACGTCATGCCCGAGACGAAGCGCCTCCTTGTGGGCCTGTTGCACAACTCTCTTGCCTTTTTCGTTGAAAAACTGCCACATTCCCCTACAACTCCTTATTCATATCCTGCGAATCTATCTGACCGAGCGAGAGACTGGAACTCTTGGCTTCTATGAACTGCCTGAAGCAGGCCGCCCTGACATACGGTTCCTCCGATTGTTCTATTACATGCCCAAAGGAGAGGCTCAGGTGGTAGTGCTGGGATCCCAGCACAAGCCGCCGCCACTCCGCGTCGCCTATGTATGGCAGCACACCCAGATCGGAACCGAGCTTAACGAACGAGAGCGCGTCAACGGCTTCAGAGAATGGGAGTTTTCGCGCATGCCTCAGCATCCCCCACGCCCTCCAGAACCTGTCGCCAAGATCGGCATCCTTTACTTCCATCATCTTGTGCCTCGCAAAAATCTCCTTCGATATCAGGGACTGCGCCGCGTCGTCCACGGCGTTAATTGTCTCCTCAGGTGTGATTCCAAGCGTCGAGCGGTTTGACAATAGATAAAAACTGCCGCATGTATTATCCTTGTCGGAGAGGAGTTTATAGAGCGCCATTCTCTTCCAATCCCGCTCAAACGTCTCGCTCACCCTCGACATTTCGTCCGACGCGTCAAGGGCGGGCAAATGCAACATAACTGACGCGGTCATGCCGGTCCCCACGTAGAGTGGGTTCGCAGTCAGAAAGCCCAGCACAGTGTCGCGCACAATCTTGATGTCGAGCGATGACTCAAGCCTTTCCGCGGCATTATAAGCCATATAGAGGTCGAGTCCGGCGTTCGTCGCCGATATCGAAACGTGATCCTCCTCATTTATCATGCAACAAGCGGCACCCAAGCCGTCCCTCAGCAAAAATCTGCCGGCGCCTCCCTGAGAGAGCTGCGGCGTTATCAGCCTCATCTCCAACAGGAGGTGGCGTGATATGCTGTCAAGATTATCCACCATTCGAAACTCGCAGCCGTCCCATGCGTCCGACCTTCCGATGCTTCCCAGAACGGCGGCTGCCGAATCATAGAGGTCGGATCTGCCGCAATTTCCAGGGAAGGAGTACCCATCGATGTTGCGCCTTATCCGAACTTCGCTGTAAAGGACTATAGGATCTGGAGTCCCCATCGCCCCCGAGACATTTACCCAAGCAGGTTCAACTTTAGAGAACAGATCAGTCGTTATTTTCTTCGTCATCGTTCAGCAACAGCAACGGGGCCAGCATCTCTTTAAGCTCCGCGGCCCTTTCGTACTCCTCCCTGGAGATCGCTTCGGACAACTCCGACCTCAGTCTCCTTATATTCTCCTGCCGCTCATCCTTCTCTTTATCCTTGAATATAACTCCCGAGCGCACCCCCGCAACCCCAAGCTCGGAGAACGTACCGGACATTCCGTCCCAGTGGCTCTCAGCGCCTTGTTCCTTCTGAAGATAAGCGCCCAGAGGAAACCGAAAGATCTCGTAACACTCAGGACAACCCAACAGACCTGTCTCCCTGAACGTCCTGTACTCCAATCCGCACGACGAACAGATCAAGGAGTCGTGAAGAGCCTCGTGTTTTCTCGCGCCATGCGGCAGACGTCTCACCTTCCTCTGTTTTTGAGTGTCCGTTTCGTTGAGGGAGAACGATATCGTAATGCTGGGTATGTCGGGGGCTATGAAGCCCAGCTCCTCCGCGCACGCCCTACAAAGATTGAGGTTGTGTACCTCTTGGTTTATAACCTGCTTTATGAGGACCTCGACCTCGCGTTTCCCGCAGTTGCTGCAAAGCATATAATCATCCCCCCCTAGGACATCGCGAGGCTCACCAGTATCTTCTTGAGCAGCTCGGCGCGCATTGTGTCCCTCTTATATGGTGGAAGGTCGAAGAGTACCCTCCCCTGCTCCTCCTGGTTGCGAAGCGCAACCTCAACGAGCAATCTCTCCCTGGGAGACACCACTTCCCTCTCCTGGAGACTAACCATGAGACGTCTGGCATCCTGATCGGAAATTACGTTGCCCACAAGCTCTTCGAGATGCTCGGCGTACTCGTCGCAGTCTCCGAAACGGAGCTGCATTATCCTGATAAATCCATTCCCCCCGCGCTGACTCTGGATTAAAAAGCCCTGTTCGGGGGAAAACCTGCTCCTCAAAACGTAGTTTATCTGGCTGGGGACGCAGCCAAATTTTTCAGCCAGGTCCTTGCGCCTTAAAACTATCTCGCTCTTCTCCGCGTCGCTGAAGAGGGTGACTATATAGTCTCCTATTACCTTGGTCAGGCTGGACATATCAACTCTCCCATCCTATGCCTCGCACCCCGCTGGGCGCCTTTTAGCGTGATTATAAAGCATGGTCAAAATAAGTCAAGGAGGATGGCCGGCTATTGTCCGGTTATATAAAAAATATAAAGATATATAAAAATCACCTCTGGTCAGTCTCCCTGTTCAGCAGGGGTTTTAACTTGTTCTCTGTGCCGGAGATGAGCCTCATTATATTCTCCCTGTGCTGCCAGATCGAGAGAGCCGAGAGCAGCAGACCCGAGACATAGTACGCCCTGTCCATCATGAAGAGCGGCATCAGCAAAGATGACACCACTAGGGCCGTCATCGACGCAAGGGAGGAGTATAGAGTCGCCTCGCGCACGACAAACCAGACGACTCCCCCCAAGATCGCCGGCATTGGGTTGAAAAAGTCGAAACAGCCGAACACCCCGAAGGACGTGGAGACTCCCTTGCCGCCGTGAAATCCAAGCCACAGCGGAAAATCGTGCCCCAAAACCCCGGAGATACCGATCAACGACAAGACGACCGGACTCCTCACCCCAAACGCCATCGCCACGAGTACGGCAAAACCGCCCTTGAACATATCGCACACGGCTGTCAAAACCGCCCATTTCCTCCCGAGTACACGAGAGACGTTTGTTGCCCCTATGTTGCCCGAGCCAAATTTTCTTATGTCCTCGCCCAG
>JAITNX010000028.1 GCA_031290235.1 Synergistaceae bacterium
AATCCATCAGGGCGTCCCTTTACGTTCGGGTCGTCGGATATGGACGCCTGCGTCTTCGCCATACAAATAAGAAGATCGTCGTACCCAAGGTCGTGAATCCTCTTCAGGTCCTTCTGGGCTTTGTATGTGTAGACCACGTCGGCCGCGCCGTATATCTTCTTCGCTATCGCGCCTATCTTCTCCGTTGGGGTCATGGTGGGCTCATACAGGAAGCGGAATGTATTCGGCTTGCCACACGCCTCTATTACGGCGTCCGCCATCTCAATGCCGCCTTTTCCGCCATTGGCCCAAATATCCGACTTCACGACCGGCACGCCGAGATTGGCGCACTTCTCCCGCACGAAGGCGAGTTCCGCCTCCGAGTCGGTGGGGAATGTGTTGAGCGCCACAACCACGGGCAATCCGAAGGAGACCATGTTCTCGACATGCTTCTCCAGGTTTGGGATGCCAGCTTCGAGCGCCGCCATGTCAATTTTGCCCAGATCGTCCTTTCCGAGTCCCCCGTGCATCTTGAGGGCACGTATCGTCGCCACTATCACGACGGCGCTCGGCTTGAGTCCCGCCATGCGGCACTTTATATCGAGGAATTTTTCGGCCCCCAAGTCGGCGGCAAAACCGGCCTCGGTGATGAAATAATCCGTCAGCTTGAGGCCGTACCTGGTCGCCATCACGCTGTTGCAGCCGTGGGCTATGTTCGCGAACGGCCCGCCGTGTACGAACGCTGGAACGTGCTCCAGCGTCTGGACGAGATTCGGCTTGATCGCGTCCCTAAGCAGCATGGCCATCGCGCCATGCGCCTCGAGGTCGCGGGCCTTGACGGGCGAACCGTCGTACTTATACGCCACTATTATCTCTGAGAGCCGTTTTTTCAGGTCCTCTATCCCGGTTGAGAGGCAGAGGATCGCCATGACCTCCGAGGCGACCGTTATGTCAAAGCCGTCCTCCCTGGGAACGCCCTCCGTCCTGCCGCCGAGGCCTATTACCGTATTTCGGAGCGACCTGTCGTTCATGTCGAGGACGCGCCTGAGGACTATCTGGCGCGGGTCGATGCCGAGCGGGTTGCCCTGTTGCAGAGAGTTGTCCATCAGGGCCGCCAGCAGATTGTGAGCCGAGGTTATGGCGTGAAAGTCGCCGGTGAAATGAATGTTTATGTCCTCCATCGGGACGACCTGGCTGTAACCTCCGCCGGCCGCTCCGCCCTTTATTCCGAAGACCGGTCCAAGCGACGGTTCCCTCAGCGCGAGGCAAGTCTTTTTTCCCTTCAGCGCCAAGGCTTGAGCCAAGCCAACCGACGTGGTGGTCTTGCCCTCGCCCGCCGGGGTCGGCGTGATTGCCGTCACCAGTATGAGATGTCCGTCAGAGCGGTCCTTAACCCTGTTCCAGAGGCCCGAGGATATCTTGGCCTTGTACTTGCCGTACGGCTCAATATCATCCTCGTCTATGCCGAGCTTCGCCGCTATCTTGGTTATCGGTTCCATCTCGGACTGCTGCGCTATTTCAATGTCGCTCAAAAATGACAATTGGCGTTCCTCCTCGATTTTTTTCTGTTATTTAAGCACTCCTGCCAGTTGGAGCGTGTTCTTCATCAACATGACTATTGTCATCGGGCCGACTCCGCCAGGAACCGGGGTTATCCAGGAGGCCTTTTCGGACGCCGAGGCAAATTCGACGTCGCCTGCCAGCTTGCCGCCGACTCTGTTGATGCCAACGTCGATCACTATCGCGCCAGGCTTTATCATATCCCCTGTCACGAAGTTCGGTTTCCCTATCGCGGCGACCACGACATCCGCACGCCGCACAACGGACGGCAGATTCCTCGTCCGACTGTGGCATATCGTCACGGTACAGTGGCGGGACAGCAGCAACGCGGATATCGGTTTGCCCACTATGTTGCTACGCCCTATGACGACCGCATCCATACCCTTCAGGTCCACGCCGGTAGAGTCGAGGAGCGCCATTATTCCCATCGGGGTACAAGGCACAATCGCATCCCCGCCTGTCCATAGTTTGCCGGCATTGACCGCGTGAAATCCATCTACGTCCTTGTCGGGGCGAATGGTCGCGATCACCTGATCTGAATCGAGTCCATTGGGAAGCGGAAGTTGAACCAGGATGCCGTGTACCTTGGGATCGCCGTTGAGTTTCTCGACTAGTTCTATGATATCTCCCTGCGCAGCGGTACCAGGCAGCCTGTGCATGAATGAATGGATTCCAATCTCGTTGCAGGATTTTTCCTTCTGTCCTACGTAAACCGCGGACGCCGGGTCATCTCCGGCCAGGACCACCGCGAGACCAGGACGCTCTTCCTGAGGCACGGCCGAGATGAGCGCTTTCAGTTCTTCCTTGATACCGGCCGCAATCCTCTTACCGTCAATTATGGCTGCTGACATCAATATATTCTTCCTTTCGAGAAATCCAAGATGCCCTTCTTCACGATAAACAAACGCTTGCGCTAAGATGGCCAACGACTAACATATTTCCAGCGCTGAACCTCACTTTTACACGAATTATCCTCCTTGGGAACAACATTTTAACGTAAAGGCCGACGTTAAACAGATTAACACATATCATGGATTTTGAAAACCCTCTTGGCCCATCCCTCAATTAGCATGGTGGTCAGACAAGCTTAAAATAGATCCTAGGTGATCCACAACAAGTGCCTCAATCTACCAAAGGAGCTGACCAACAGTCAAAGCTATCGAAAATTTTCAAAAACAAACTGACAAAGTTTTCCTGAGCGGGTGTGATTTATTTTCTTTACTTGCCATGATAGGTTTTTCTATGTGCGGGAAGTATTGTTCTTGTG
>JAITNX010000073.1 GCA_031290235.1 Synergistaceae bacterium
GCGGTCGCGCGAAATCGTCAAACCTGATTCTTTCGACTGGAAAACAGGGCTTGCTTTTCCCAAATCGTGAGCCGCCGCAAGAAAAACACAAATCTGCTGCGCAAATTCGTCATTTTTGCATTCTGTCGGAAAGATGCTGCTTATAATACGATTTTTTGTCCCGTCAGGCAGCCAATAACCCCATAATCGCCGCGCTGTTTCTGCAGCATCTTGCATATGCATATAGAGCGGCAACCATAAGTCTTCCGATTTCGATTTTTTCGCCCAGAGCGAATGAGCCGCAGCAGTTGATATGCTCATCCTTTTGCATCCGTCAGAGGCTCGGTCACATCGTTCACTGCCTTAGCCGCAAGCGGTTGTGTTAATCTTGTCATGGCATGGACCTCCCGTTAGGATAGTGTTCTACGATACAATTTTACCCGGAAAAAGGCTCCGTGTCGCTTCTTTTTTGTCGGCTACTGATTTTTCAAGGTGCAAGCAGTGTAAGGCCTCTGGTTGGCTAACGCGGTTGAATCCTCCAAAGCATGTTACAATAATGTTTGGATATATCGGATTTACATTCAGACAGGGGGGCGTGTTCTTGATGGTATTCTTTTAAGGGTTTTCTTGCATTATCTGTTATCACGTATAAAGATGGGCACAGTCGTATGCTGGTATTATAATATTTGTAAGATTGGGGGCGATATTGTGTTTGACCTGAATTCCATGAATAAAACTCACCTCGACGCGATTAGAGAGATAGGCAACATCGGGGCAGGGAACGCGGCGACCTCGCTGTCGGCCTTGTTGGGTTACCCTGTCGAAATCGACATCCCGCAGGCCGAGCTCGTGTCGATATACGAACTCGATAGTTATTACGACGACCCCGACTCCGTCTACACCGCTGTGTTTGCGTCTTCCGACAACGAAGAGCCGTTCAACTTCATGCTCCTGGTCAAGGAGGATGCAGTCGGCGAGTTGGTGAACCTGCTCGTGTCAAAGCAGTTTGGGATGCAGATGGACATCTCGACCATGCCTCAGGAGATGGTGGACAGCGCACTGGGCGAGATAGGCAACATCCTGCTCGGTTCCTTCCTTAACTCGATCAACGGTCTGCTCGGGATTACGAGCGGGATAACCACTCCGAGCGTCACTCACGACATGCTGGCGTCCATACTTAGCATCGTCTCGGCCATGTTCGGCCAGTATGGCGACATTGCGCTTGTCACGAAATCGAGCCTCAACGTAATGGCCCCTGGGAAGTCAGAGTCGGAGTCTCTCGACGCAAATATCCTGCTGGCGAGCGAACCGCAGGCGCTGGAGAAGCTCCTGAAGACCCTAGGGGTATTGTAACAGTAAATTATTGAGAGTCTGACGTTCCGTCATTTGCCGAGGATCATGAGGCAGATTATCTCGTCTCCCTCGGGGAGGGAGAGAGCTGTCGCGGTCTCGGCGAACTTGATGGAGTGAATATAGCGTGCCCCTATGTTGAGGGCGGCGGCGGCGAGATAAATATCCTGGGTCATTGCGCCGACCGCCACTGCGGCAAACTGCTTTTTCAGTTCCTCGTCCGTGACGGTTTCCAGACCCACCCTACTGGAGACCAATATGAGGTTGCATGGGGCGGAGGCCACGAACCTCTGTCTCCCGACAATTTCCCTTATGTCCTCTTTTGAGACGTCCATGAGTGAATTGGTTCCCCAGTCGTACTTAAATACCCCAGAGTCGAGAACAGCGTAGATGTCGACGTAAGGCGGCAAGCCGTGTTCCATCGGCACGGTCCAGCCCTTGTCTCCCCTGTTCAGCCCGCTTGCCGCCCATAGGACAGTCGACAGCTCCTCCATCGAGAGAGGCACGGTGGGGAAGTCGCCGCCCGGCGCGGACGCGCGCTGCTTCAGTGCCTGAAACAGGCCCATTCCACCGTCCGTCAGAGGATCCGGAAGCTTGATGTCAGCCCCCGCGACCCCAGCCATACAAAACGCCAAGAATACTGCCAATGCTAGATATCTGAAAAACTGCCTCACAAATAACTCCCCCTTTATGATAATGTAAAAGTTTGGTCCAACAATCAAATTCTATAACATCTCTCATTTTTCTACAAGCATAGTCGCGGGACAAGATGGTGATGAGAGGAAATTATAATGTATTTTATGCGTTATATCTATATAAAATATATTTTAACTTGTATTTCTATGATAATATCTCGGATAAGATTATATATATTCGTTAATATATTTTATGTTTGACAAGACCAACTCACTGGAGTAATATTCCTTTGCTCACCTTTGAGTATGGATGAGCGAATATTACGGATTGAGTCGCCTTGTTTTTGTTATGTTTGATCTTTCGAACTAATTTAAGCGACATCCATCCGAATTGCGACACAATAGTAATAAAAAGGCAAAGCTACATGTTATTCAATTATTACTTCGCTATTTGATGCATAAAATAGTCGGGGACTGTTGGTATATTGCTGGGGGGATTTAAGATCATGCGAAGGAGTTTTGTTTTAATAAGGTTGGTTTTAATCTGTTTGACTGTCCTTATTTCACCGTACGCCGCCGAGGCGGCGCAATATGCTTCATGGAACGAGATCATAGATCAGATGCATAAGTCGCTCGACGGCGCGTATGAAGCCTATTTGAAGCAGGATGCCGACGGCGGCAAGACTCTTGTAAACGACGCCTACTATGGTTATTACGAGAAGGAGGGTGTCGAGCGCATGGTGATGTCCTTCATCTCGGGGAAACGCGCCACGACTGTCGAGTACCAGTTCAGCGTAATCAAGCAGCAGATGACCGACGGGGCATCATCGGAGGCCGTCAGGGCATCCATAGACGAACTCAAAAAGATGCTCAGGGAGGACGCAAACCAGCTCGACGGAACGGAGGACGGAGGCGAGCCGGAGGCGGAGAGTCAATATGCGACGTTTTTCATGTCGCTCGTTATAATATTGCGCGAAGGTTTCGAGGCGATACTCGTAATAGCGGCGATAGCGACATACCTGATACGCTCCGGCAACATGCGCCAGGTTAGGATCGTTTATCTCAGCTCGGTCGCCGCGCTTGGCGCGAGCGTTGTCGCGGCTGTGGTGATCACATACTTCGTCAGCGGGGCAAACCAGGAGATACTCGAGGGCGTCGCCATGCTCCTGGCGGTTGTGGTGCTCTTTTTCGTGAGCAACTGGATGGTATCGAAGGCCGAGGCGGAGGCGTGGAAGCATTACATAGAGGGCAAGGTTCAGACGGCGGTCGAGACCGGCAGCAGCTTCGCCCTTGGAGCCGCCGCTTTTCTCGCTGTCTTTCGCGAGGGTGCGGAGACGATATTGTTCTATCAGGCGATGCTCGCAAGGGTGCAGATCCACAAGAACATGGTCTGGGCGGGCTTCTTCGTCGGGTGCATAGCCTTGGTGTTCATATTTGCCCTGGTGCGCTACGGATCGCTGGTTATCCCAATTAAGCAATTCTTCATGGGAACCAGCATACTGATGTACATCATGTGCGTGGCCTTCGCCGGCGGCGGGGTCAGGGAGCTTCAGGAGGCGGACGTCGTATCGGCCCACAGGGTTGAATTCGTCGACGCCATTATACAATCGACAAATTTCCCACTTGATATGCTTGGTATTTACCCATACGTCGAGACGCTGCTGCCACAAGCTGTCCTGCTGTTCGTAGCAATTTTCTCCATGTTCCATTACAGGGCGAAGGGCCGCAGGGAGAGGACAATGTCAGTGTGACGAGACGTACCGGGACAATACATAAATCAAAACTCATAGGAGGTTTTATGTAATGAAGGCAATGAAGAAGTTCGGTAAGTTTTTTGTGTTATCCGCGTTTATAGCTTGCGCCGCGTTTGCCGTGACTGGCGAGGCCGCCGCTCCGGCCCCCGGAGAGGCTACGAAAGGGTTTGAGGAGTTCCCGCTCGGCGACGATCACCTTGTTGGCCCGCTTAACATAGCCGGGGTGTATTTCCAGCCCGTCGATATGGAGCCGGCCGGCCTTGGCGGGATCCCAGCATCTCAGTCTGATATGCATCTGGAGGCCGACATATCCGCGGCGGATGGCAATGACCTCGGTTACGGCGCTGGCGACTTCGTCCCAAACCTGACAGTCAAGTACCGTGCCCAGAAGCAGGGAACCGACAAGGTGATCGAGGGGAACTTCATGCCGATGAACGCGTCCGATGGCCCGCACTACGGCAACAACGTCAAGCTGGACGGCGCGGGAACGTACAAGATCACGTTCATAATCGACAGCCCCGAGAAGCAGAGCTATCTCCTCCACGTTGACAAGGAGACCGGGGTGACTGGGCGCTACTGGAAAGAACCCATTGAGGTGTCCTGGGATTTTGAATTCATTCCGAGAGCCTGGTAAGGCCGATAGATAAAGGCTGCGGACAAAAATTCGCGTTGTCCGTGAACCGAGTCCCCCGGGCCTTCGCGAGGTTGATGCGAAGTCCCGGAGACTCTGCCCATTTGGGGCGTAGGGCAAGGCACAGCGGTTTTTGTGTTCTGGGAGAGTTTGTATGATGTTGGAATATCTTATAAAGATAACGATCAATACGTTTTATATGGCCATACCGGTCGCTCTGCTGTTGGCGATAGTTTACACGGCGGACAATTCTGGCGGGAAGAGATATGTGAGCCTTGGGTTTTTCCTGGGGCTCGCCTCTGCTTTTATATACGCTGTGCTGAAGCGCAACACCGGGTGGGCCATACGCGAGTACTACGATCTTGGGGTTCTCATCCCGTCGCTAGTCACTGGAGTTCCGCTGATCGCCGCCATGCCGCTCGTATTCTCGGAGAAAATGGGTCGTCGGTATCAGATGGCTCTGCGTGCGCTCATATTCTGCGTCTTAGCTGGGGGAACGGCCTACTGCGCCCCCAATATAATGTTGTACCCGTTTGAGTTCGCGGTCGGCATGGACACCATCTTCAACACGGAGTTCATGTTCAGGGTCATCGGCTATGCCATTGGCCTGCTGCTGATATACCTTACCGGATTCGCCCTCTACAGGGTGGCGTCGCATCTCAGGCGCGGCGCGCTTTTAGCCGCCTGGGGCGCTTCGCACCTGACGCTGCTGGCGTTTGAGGTTCTCACAATAGCCCAGATTCTGCTGGGGCGCAATCTCATTCCGCGTTACAGGTGGCTGACTAAGTCGGTGATCTGGATGCTGACCCATGTCAACTTGTTTGTCTACATACTGATGACGTTATCGGTCGTATCGGCCGTCCTGCTCTACGCCAGACTCAAGGCGACGAAGCCCTTTGGTGAAAATCCGGCTCAGGTGCGGCGAATGAAATATACGGCGCGCAGGCAGGCAAGGTTCTGCGCCTCCGTAGTGCTCGGCGTAATAATATCGCTGCTGACGGTTACAGTTGGGGTTACATACAGCAATCGAAGGGTGGAGTTGTCGCCGCCGGTCGAGTTTCCGGCCGTCGGGGACAGCATCGTCATACCGCTGGAGAGGGTCAGCGATGGCAATCTGCACCGCTTCGTACACAAAGTGCAAAGAGGTTCGTCAACTGTAGACGTGCGTTACATAGTTATAAAAAAGAATGACACCGCTTACGGCGTCGGACTCGACGCATGCGACGTCTGCGGCCCGTCCGGCTATTACCAGAGAAAGGGCCAGGTCGTCTGTATCCTTTGCGACGTCGTCATGAACACGTCCACAATTGGGCTGCTAGGCGGCTGCAACCCTGTGCCGCTCAAGTTCTCGATAGATGGTGGCAATCTGGTAATTAGAACCGCGGACCTGGCGGAAGAGGCGAGACGTTTTTGACTCGTTTGACGTGCCTGCCAGAGTGGAGGAATAAGTATGTTTAGAAGAATGCTGTTGGGCGCCCTGACGCGTCAAAGGGGAAAGCTGGCGATGATAGCCCTGACTATGGCTCTTGGGGCGTCGCTTGCGACCGCCATGCTGAATGTAATGATGGACGTTGGCGACAAGGTGAATCAGGAACTCAGGACCTACGGGGCAAACATGAGCGTCGTTCCCCGCGGGGCCTCGATGCTGAGCGATCTGTACGGCGTGGAGGATGGACTTGGCGTCTCCGACAAATACCTTGCTGAGGATGAGCTTCCGAGGCTGAAGACGATCTTCTGGGCCTTCAACATAGTCGATTTTGCCCCGTATCTGGAGACGAGGGCCTCTCTGTCCGGTCCCGCTGGCGCCTCCGACGCAACCATCGTTGGAACGTGGTTCGACAAGCATCTGGACACACCGACCGGCGAATCCGTCGACACCGGCATAGTTCGAATGAAGTCGTGGTGGGACGTGGTTGGAGAATGGGCTGACGATGGCTCACCGGACACCGCGGTCTCGGGGATGATAGGCGCCGGCCTTGCCTCAAGGCTGGGAGTCGGCCCCGGTGACACGGTCTCCCTCGCGGCCGGTAAATCAGGAGAAATAAGGATATCCGGCGTTTTCCACAGTGGCGGCGGCGAGGACGACCAGCTTTTCGTCCCGCTGAAGTTTGCGCAGGACGTCTCCGGCAGGCTTGGAATGGTAGGACGGGTTGAGGTGAGCGCCCTTACGACACCTGAGAACGACCTTGCCCGCCGCGCAGCTCAGGATCCTGACAGCCTTTCGCGTCACGAGTGGGATACATGGT
>JAITNX010000079.1 GCA_031290235.1 Synergistaceae bacterium
AGACAGTCCGCCCGCAATGAAACATTTGCCAACCTTGCCTTGATAGCGAGCCGCAATCAAAGGTTTGTTTTTTTTGATTTGCCTAAACAATGGCATAGCCTGGTTTTTACGCTTTACCCTTCAGGCCTTTGATTTCAAATTGGTATGAATGGCTGCGGCCGAGCCTGTACCCAGGCAGCTCGTCATTCATTATTTCGGAGGAATACTGTTTACTGAAATTGCTTCCTGCCGCACGCTGACGGAAGGCCTATTTGCTCGCGGTACTTCGCAACCGTGCGGCGCGCGATGCAAATACCCCGCCTTTCCAGCCTTGCACATATTTCATGATCTGAATAGGGTTTTGTCGGATCCTCCTCAGCGATTATGCGCCTGATTTGGCAAAGCGCCATGTCCTGCGATTGATCGCCCTCGGCGCTTAAATTTCTGGAGAAAAAGCTGGAAAGCGGAAACACTCCCCATTTACACTGGAGGTGTTTTTCACGAACCGCCCGGCTGATGGTGGAGGGGTGCATCTCCAGATCGCCGGCGACGTCGGCAAGGGTCATCGGCACAAGGTTGCCCGGCCCTGTCTCGAAAAAATATCTCTGACGTTCAAGGATGTTTCCGGCACACTTGAGGATTGTGTTCCTTCGCTGGTGGATGCAGGAGATGAGCCATTCCGCCTTGCTCAGTTTGTCACAGATATAGGCTGCGGCATCCGGATCCGCGCCTTCGGCAAGCTTTCTATAAAAACTGTTGATTTTAACTCTCGGTTGGTTGTATTCGTTGAGTGTGACCTGAAAACTTCCTTCAAAATGCGAGATGAACATGTCTGGGCTGATATAGTGGATTGAATTGTAAGAGGAGTAGCCATTGCCCGGTTTTGGGTTCAAGGTCAGCAGCTGATCCCTGGCTTCCCTTATCTCGCCTATGGACACCCCTATTGCCCTCGAGAGTTTGTCAAGCTGATTTTTTGCGAGCAGGCCAAGATGGTTCGCAATCAGCTCCATCAGGACCGGGGAGACCTTTTCCAGGCATTGTGCCTGAATTAAGAGACATTCCTTCAAATCCCTCGCGCCGACCCCGGGCGGTTCCATTCGGTGCAGGAGGCATATTGCCGCCTCCAATTGAGCTTCGCTAGCGCCCGACTCCTCCATCAACTGCTGGCTGGTTATTGAAACATAGCCGTTCTCGTCCAGGCTGTCGATGATATGGCGAGCTATTTTTTCCATCTCCTCCGACAGATGGAAGCCGGGCAGTTGCTGCAAAAGGTTATCATACAGGCTGTCCGCCGCGTTCCTCTCATAAAGCGGTATATTATCACTTTCATCGCCGTCCGCTTTCGACTCATATCGATAGAAATTGTTCTCGTCAATCGAATCCAGCCATTCAAATTTCTTCAAGCGTTCAAGACTCGGATCTTCCACTTCCTGCTGAAACTCCGGTTCAATAAGCGGGTTGTCGAGCGCCGCCTCCAGAATATACTGGTTAAGTTCCAACGCGTTCATCTGCAGTATTTTTACCGACATCTGCATTCGTTGGGATAATACCAGCTTCTGGCTTAGCAACAGCTCCAGTTCCATGTGGAGTTACAGCCTCCTCTATTATTTTTTATTTCATTATATCACTTTTTCCTTGAAAAGAAAAATATACATGAAAAACCGATTTTTATCCTAATGCAAAAAACGAAGCTACCGTGCGTAATTGTGGCGAGGAGAAGAATCTCCCGCATCTTTCCTCGCCACAATATCCGGCTTTAAGCGGGTAGTATTCTGGCTTTTTCTGCTTCTTCGGTCAATTGCTTGCGGAAATCGGGATGCTGAATACCTCGTTCGATATAAAACTAGCGTTTTATCCTAAAAACTTCAATTTTTGTCTTTACATCTATTTTTTAGTATATCACTCTTGACCAGATCATATTTTAGCGTTATCCTAACTTTAAAATAATGCTATCGTAAATGCTATAAAAATAAAATTCCCAAAGGATTTCTTTATGCAAAAGGGGAATATCATGTGTAAAGAAGATGATGCGTTCACTATCCAGGAAAGCGAAATGATGAAACCGGAGCTATTAAACGAGGTGCGATTGGCTTATAGAGTAATTGACTCCATGGTTACTGATTCTTACGACAATTTAGAATCTGACATCATGGCGATATTCAGCTCCAACTATGACGTCATCTACTCATCAAACGCATCCGGAATTACACAAAAAGTTAGCGGTGCCTGCGAGGAACTTTGGGGATTAAAACCATCGAGCCTGATCGGCAGAAGCGTTTTCGACCTTGAGCGGGAGGGTGTATATCAACCCTCTGTTACCCGCATGGTACTGGAGGCTGAACAGCGAAGACAGACCTTTCAGACAACAAAGACAGGCAGAAGGCTCATGGTCCTGGGAACCCCGATAAAAAATAAAGACGGAAAGACAATCAGGATCATCAACCTCTCCCGTGACATCTCATCCGAAACTGGCATGAAGGCGGAGATGGAAAATATAAGACACTTGTTCAACGCCTACAGCCAGCAATCACTCGGAGCTCGCTCCCCAAATACCTGGAGTAATCATCAATTCATCTACACCAGCAACGCAATGGCCAGGGTGGCTCGTATGGCGCTGAAAGTCAGCGATGTAGACTCGACGGTGCTGATCACCGGCGAATCAGGGGTTGGTAAAGAAATAATAGCTTCCTTCATTCACGCAAACAGCAGGCGTAGCGGAAAACCATTTATCAAGGTCAACTGTGGCGCAATTCCTGAGTCATTGTTGGAGTCGGAGTTATTCGGTTACGAAAAAGGCGCTTTTACCGGTGCGAATAAGGAGGGGAAACCTGGCATGTTCGAGCTCGCCCACAATGGCACGTTGCTACTGGACGAGATATCTGAAATATCAAAAAACATGCAGGTGAAAATGCTGAGAGCCCTGCAGGAGAGGACTATCATGCGTATCGGAGGAACGAAGCAAGTCAGCGTGAATGTGAAGATCATAGCGGCAAGCAACAAGGATCTCGAGAGAGAGATGTTCGAGGGGCGTTTCCGTCAGGATCTCTTTTATCGGTTGAACATTGTTCCGATTCACATTCCGGCGCTCAGAGAGCGGCCCGAGGATGTCCCTTCTCTGACAATGTTCTTTCTCAATCGCTTCAATGAGCAGCACAATAAAAACAAGGCCATTGACTCGGAAGCAATAAAGCGTTTCCAAGAGCAGAGGTGGCATGGAAACATACGCGAACTCCAAAATGTCGTGGAGCGTCTGGTGGTGTTGACGGATAAGGATTTAATCACTGAAGCAGACCTGCCGCCCGAGTTCTTTGAAGGCAACATGGAAAACGACATTACAGTCAATCGTATAATGCCCTTAAAGGAAGCGTTAATAAGAGTGGAACAGCAGCTTATGCGCATGGCGGCGGAAAAATATGGCACGACCACCAAGATAGCAGAAGCCCTTGGCGTCGATCAGAGTACTATAAGCCGTAAACTAAGGAAAGTATAGCAGAGCGTTGCATCTAGGCAAACTTCCCTAAAATTCCCTACCATCGTCAAAAGCAATCAGATCAAAAATTATTTTTGATCAAATTTATTTTGCAGCCCGGTAATGCATATACATTATGCGCTGTTGCATAGAATTTCTTTTGGAGTGAAACGCAAACGCGCTGCCGAGCATGATCGGAGGTTTGGCACGATATTTGCTATATATCATATTGTCGGTATTAATTCTTAAAACAGAACTGGAGGATTGACTGTGGGAAAAATATTTAAAGTGGCTGCAGCACAGATGGACTGCATTCCAGAAGATGTTTCGGGAAACCTCACCGCCGCTGAGGGCCTGCTCAGGCTCGCCGCGGCAGGAGGCGCCGTTTTGGTGGTATTGCCGGAACTTTTCGACACCGGGTATCGGGTGGAGAAGCGGGATAACGAGCTTGCGAGTACGATTCCAGGCCCAACGACTGACCGGATAACTGCTGTCTGTAGGGCGGAGAAAATATTCGCCACAGGTACTTTGATCGAACGGAGCGAGGGAAAGCTCTACGATACAGCTTTTTTAACGGGACCTGACGGTCTTATAGGAACTTATCGCAAGACAGCCCTTTGGGGAGGAGAGGTAGACCGATTCGAAAAGGGCAATTCATATCCCGTGTTTGACATAGGCATCTGCAAAGTGGGCATCCAGATATGCTATGAAATAGGATTTCCCGAAGGCGCTCGTATCCTTTCGCTCCAGGGTGCGGATGTGATCCTGTATCCGTCGGCGTTTGGGGCGCCCAGGCTGTATGCATGGGATCTGGCTTCGCGCGCGCGCGCGCTTGAAAACGGCTGCTATGTGATCGCATGCAACCGCTCCGGAAGCGAAAGGGGCGATACTGTATTCGGGGCGCACAGCCGTATCGTCAATCCACTGGGAGATATCATAGCTTCCGCTGCCGAGGACTACGAGGTAATAACTGCCGAGGTCGATCTCGGGGAGATTGAAAAACAACGGACCGCTCTTCCATACCTGAGTGACTTGAGAAGAGATTTAGCCGCGGATTATTACAGGGAATAGGCGTCTCATTTAAGGATATCTCAGAAAATCAAATAAGGAAGGTGTTCTTTTATGTCGTTAAGAATGTGGATGATCATTGGACTAAGCCTGTATTTTCTCTTTGTTGTATTTGTAGGTGTTATCGGAGCAAAAAAAATAAAAAGCGCCAGCGATTTTGCTCTGGCCGGTAATTCCATGGGGCCGATTCCGCTTGGGCTCGCATTCTCGGCGTCTTTTTTCAGCGCCGCGACATTCCAGGGATACGTGGGTTTCATGTATGCCTGGGGTCAAACCTCTCTATGGATATTTCTCGCTATTTTTGGAGCCTCCACTCTCGGTTTTATCGCTATCGCAAAAGGGGTAAGGGAGGGGACAGAAAATCTAAAGGTAGAAACAATGGCCGACTGGCTCGCTACATCGTATAAGAGCGATGTTCTGCGTTGCATTGTCGCCGTCACATTTTTGCTGCAAATATTCTATGTGGCGGGTCAATTTTCGGCAGGAGCCTCTGTGATATCCGGCATGATCGACGGAGTCAGTTATAAAACAGCGCTCTACGGGCTCGCTATCGTGACAGCGCTTTATGTCACTCTCGGCGGCCTGTTCGCTGACGTCTACACCAGCATTGGCCAGATGACTATAATGATGTTCTGTGGAGTTTTTATATTCTTTTCGGGGTGGGCCGTCTTCTCGGGAGGTTTGACAGAAGCCTCGGTCACCATTGCTGCCGAGAATCCATATTTTATCGCTGTCACCAATCCCAATTCGCTTCACATGTATTCGTACGCCACTATTTTTGGTGTGCTTTTTGTCGAGTTTGCTTTCGCAGGACAGCCACAGTTGCTGAATAAAATCATGGCACTGAAAAACCCAAAAGACATGAGAAAGATGATAATTACCTGGATGGTGGCGGCATTCTGCTGCCTTCTGGTCATGTTCGGAGGGGTTTACATGAGAGCGTTGAATCCAGCTCTGGCAAATGCCGATTCAGCCCTGATCGAGTACTCAAAACTCTTTCACCCTGTCATCTCGATGCTGATTTCTGTAGCTATAATTGCCGCGTTGATGTCCACCGCCTGCGGGCTTACCATTGTGATGACAACGTGTCTCGCCACTGATGTATTCAAAAAAACCCTCGTACATCACGGGATTATTAAGATGAGCGCGGAAAAAGCTGAGAAGGTCACTTTTACTTTGACAAGAATTTTTCCGTCCATCCTGGTGGCGATTTCTCTGTATCTGGTGCTTAACCCACCAGCTTTTATGGGCGTCATGGTATGGATAGGAATCTCCGGCGTCGCTTCAGCAACTCTTGCACCCCTTATGGTCGCAATACTGTTCCCTCAGTTCAAAAGCGTAACAGCGGCTATCTGCGCGGCTGTTTGCGGCCTGGCATTCTACATATACGCCTACCTGATCAGCGGAATGGAAAAAAGCGTGATGGCAGCAGGCGCGTGGGGCGTCATCGTAAGTTTCGTTGTCATGTTTGGCGTAGGCTATTTTACATCCGCTAAAAAAACACCAAGCACCATTTAGAGAGGAGGGATATGGAATGCTATTTGCAAGTCCTATGCTCACCGTATGGGTTGCCGGTTGCATATTGACTGTCCTGTTAAGCGTGATATTGCTTAAAAAATGGTATAGTTGACGAGGTACAGATTTTCTGTTATTGAGAATAAGCGTTTGCGAGGTGGCAGTGTCAGATCATATGCTACGTCTGTCGTGCATGTCTCTGGTACCCATCTCGCTCCTGTATTTGGCGACTGTCCTCCGAGATATCACGACGCCCGATTTTTCAGCCTTCCAGTCCCTTTCTAATTGTTGACGCGCATAATACGCGCATGATACAATATCCCCGTAAACAGGGGATGAAAACATCAAAAACTCAAAAGAGGTCATTGCAGAGATAGAGGCAGATGGATGGGTTTTCATCAAAGCCGAAGGCAGCCACCATCATTTCAAGCACCCAGAAAAAGAGGGAAAAGTCACGGTCCCGCACCCCAAAAAGGAAATCCATCCCAAGACGTACAAAAGGATAATGCAGCAGGCAGGACTTTTATAGTCGATCTGCCACACATAAAGGAGAATATAAAAATGCGAAAGAAACCAGATCGCTATGTATTTCCGGCAATTTTTAGTTACGACAACGATGGCGTGGCTGTTTCCTTTCCTGATTTACCAGGATGCAACACATGCGGCAACGATCAGAGTGAAGCTATCAATATGGCCCAAGACGCCTTAGCCGGACATTTATCTTGCCTCGAAGACGACGGCGACCCTATCCCTGTCCCGTCAGATCTCAGGGCAATTCACGCCGAAAAAAATGAAGTCGTCGCGATTATTGAGGCTTGGATGTTGCCATTGCGCGAGAAAACAATCAGGAAAAACCTCACTATCCCCTCTAAACTCGCGTATCAGGCCGAAAAAGCCGGAATCAATTTCTCCCAGGTTTTGACAAGCGCGTTGGAAAAAGAATTGAGGAACGCTGGATAATGCGTATATACTGTTGAACACAGAACGCAAAAACACAAACCAAAGTATGGAGGGGAATGTTATGTCCGCTTTCGCGAAGTCGATACGGGAGGCCAATGAAGCGCTTGGCAGGAAAATGTGCGCGTCTTTCATCTCGAACGGGTATAAGACGGCGCGCTACGCCGCAACTGCGGAGGAGGCCGCATCCATGGCTCTGGAGCTCATTCCGGACCGCTGCTCGGTTGGAGTTCCCGGCACAGTTACCGTGAGGGAGATCGGCCTTATGGAGAAGTTAGCCGAAAAGAACTGCACTGTCTATCACCACTGGGATCCAACTCTGACGCCAGAGACCAGGGGCGCGAGGCTCGAAGCGGAGAACAAGGCAGACTGGTTCGTGACGAGCAGCAACGCCATGACGTTTGACGGCAGGATGGTGAACATCGACGGCAGTGGCAACAGGGTGGCCGGCATGTCGTGGAGCCTCGGAAAAATTCTCTACATAGTGAGCGTGAACAAGGCTGAGAGGGACCTCGATAGCGCCATAGCGCGGGCCAGGAACAGCGCCACGCCTCCCAACGTCCTCAGGCTGAATCTTGCCACTCCTTGCTCCAAGACGGGGCAATGCGTGGACTGCAACTCGCCAG
Source organism: Synergistaceae bacterium (assembly GCA_031290235.1). Lineage (GTDB taxonomy): Bacteria > Synergistota > Synergistia > Synergistales > Synergistaceae > JAIRWR01. The sequence continues at coordinate 7,615 of JAITNX010000079.1, forward strand.
AACGTATTTGCAGGGTGCTGACGATCATAGAGCGGGCGCCTTTGGGCAGGGAATCCCACGTCATACTGGTTGGGGAGACTCTGGGGTATTGACGGCGCTGAGCCCCCTCGAGGGGTTTTGTGACGCGATATACCATGGTTAGGCAACTAGCGTAAAATCGAAAAAATAAGGCCCGGGGCCGGAGGGTAAAACGCTGTCAGCCAGCTATTTTTTTATATCCGTCCGCGTCCCGGACGTTATTCTCAGCAGATCCTCCGGCGATATCGGGAAAAAGTCGTGGTCGCTTCCGGCGGCGGCCCATACTGTTGAATATTTAAAAAGGTCCTCGTCCAGCAGAGCCCTCGGCGGGTCGGCGTAGCCGACAGGGGGAACTCCGCCGGGTTCGAAACCCGAGAATCGTTTTATGGCCTCCGCAGTCCCCATATGGGCCTTACGAACATCCAGCGCCCGTTTGACCTTCTTGTCGTGGACCTTGTTAGAGCCAGACATAAGGGCCAGCGCCCACCCAGCGCCATCGTCCAGGCTGAAGAGCAGGCTCTTCAGTATCTCCTCCGGCGGGGCTCCTACTGCCTTCGAGGCATCCTCCACGGTAAATATCGTCTCCTCGGTGTGGAATATTTTCGAATCGCAGCCCGAGTTCCTCAAAAATGCCGCTACCCTCTCCACTGGGTCGCTTATCTCCCTCAGATCCATTCAAACCGCCCCTTATTTCAATTGATAGATCGACTTATAAACGTTTATGTTGCGCAGGACGGCCTTGACGTATCCTCTGGTCTCCCTGTAGCCTATGTCCTCCACCCACTCGGCCATGTCCTTTATCGGCTCGGCGCTCCACCTCGCTACGGGAGTGCCCCCGGCGTTGTAGGCGGCGAGAGATCTCTGGAGGTCCTTGAAGCGGGCCATGAGTCCGATCATGTGGTTTGCCCCGAGCAGTATATTATTTGCGGACTGTTTGAACGCGTCCCCGTCCATTTTCAGCTTTTGAGCCTCGCCCCTGGCTGTGGCGGGCATGAGCTGCATCAGGCCGTAGGCCCCGACGGAGCTGGTGACGTCGGGTTCGTACATGCTCTCCTGCCTCATTATGCCCCATATTATCGACGGATCGAGGCCCGTCTTCTCCGACGCCGCCATTACGTCGGATTTGAACGCCATTGGATACGAGCATCTGAGCAGCTCCGCCGACGACAGATCGGCGGACGTCATAAGTTTCCTCGCGGCGTCGAAGATACGCGCCCCCGTTGCGTAGTCGCCCTCCCACAGCGCCAGTCTGACGGCCCTGTAGGCCGCCTGGATGTTTTGGTTATGCTGGCCAGGTTGATTGGGTTGGCTGGCCCGGACTGACTCCGGCTCAATTGCTGGATCGAGCCGCGCGTACGTCACGAAGCCCCATTCCTCCAGGGGACTCTTCATGTCATAACTCGCGGGCAGCGGCGCCGTGGATATTCCTCCGTCAGGACTCACGAGGAACGTGTGATACTCGCCCGGATGGTTATCCACGAGTTTTTTAGCGGCCCGCTGCGCGGCCATGGGGCTGTTCAGCCGTTCGAGGGCCTTGACCTGCCAGAAGAGGAGCCTGGATGCCAGCTCTCCGCTCGGTATCTTTTGGGAATAACCCGCGTTCCACTCGTCGTACGCCAGTTTATATTTCCCTGACTTCCAGGCGCTCCAGCCCATGTCCCACCTTGTGGTTGCAGCCTGGTTGGAGTCCCTGTGCCTCTCGAACAATTTTTTCTCGGCATTGGCCGCGACACGGCCATCGCTGAGTTTTATTATCCCAACGAGAGCGTCGGCCGCGAGTTCGGGGTAGTCGGCCGCGCGCTTATCGGCCACCCTCCCAAGCAGGGATATTATGTCGGCCTTCTTGCTCCTGGCGGCCAGCGCCACCAGCCTTTGCACCGACCTCTGCGGATAGTCGAAACCCGTCAGGGCCACGTCGGCCCAGAGTTTGTAAGCCGTGTCGTCCTTCTTCTCCCTGTAGGCGGAGTAGGCATTATAGTACCTGGCGGCCTCCCCATGAACCGCGTCCGCTGAAACCAGGCCGAAGTGAGATCTTGCGTCCGAATATCTCTTATTGACGTAATCATTGTAGCCAAGAGCGTACTCAGCGGCGCTGCCGGCTCCTTTGGGCATTGCGCGGCATATTTCGAGCGCGCGCGCGTTGGATGGCAAATCTATCAGCAGGATTGCCGCTTCTTCCCCGCTGACTCCCGGCAGATCGATCATCCGGTTCAGAGCGGGAAGCCTGCGCTTCCTGTCCGGCGCAAGCTCCAGCATCTTTCTGAACCATGACAGGGACTCGCCTGGGACGTCCATGTCGCTCGTCAGCCGGCCCAGCGCGTACGCAAGGTAATAGCGTATCTGAACAGGCGCTTCCTCCCAGAGGGCGCGTCCGAGTTCCAGAGCTTCATCCTTCCTGTCGGTGCGTTCCATGCCAAGCACCAACAACATGCTGGCGTATGGACGCAGCTCAGCTGGAAAATCCCGCGACACCGAATCCAAAATCGAGACGCCCTCCGCGTACCGGCTCTGGCGCCACAGCCCATTGACGTATAGCGACAAATCCTTTGTAGTGAGGGCGCCCATCGGGGCCGCGTCGTCGGCTGTCCATGGAATGATATCATCAGACCCGGCCTGATAGGCCTTCTCCAGCGAACCCCACTCCCTAGCCCAGAACGCCCTCTCTATCTCCGATCTCCATGCCGCATGGAGGGAGGGGGGAACGAGGACAGTAATTATTGTTATAATGGCGATGACAGCGCGCAGCGCGTAACGACACTTTCGCGAGGAGAAAAAAAGAGACATGGCAGATAACCAGCCTTCCTGTTTGAATTATGACGGCGCGCACACAAAGCCGCGCGTTGCGGTCAAGGCTAAAGACGCCGCCGAAGCCCTCGGCGCCGCCGCCGCTCTCGCCTCGCTGGAAGAGATCGTCCTCTCGCCGAAACCTGGCCTCGTCGATCCCTCGGACAGCGGGAGCCACGACGACATGACATGGACGACATTCCTCGCGAGCGCATCGGCGCTTGCCCCATTTTGGCGGGCCCAAGCTATGGACGGCATCATATATGGCAATTATAAACCATCTGACGGTTTGCTTGCAAAGTTACGACTGCGGGGCAAGGAAATGGAACGAACAATGTTCTCGGCAACTGGCGGCGTCAACGCCCACAAGGGGTTGATTTTTGCCCTCTCCCTGCTGCTGGGCGCGGCGGGGTCGTGCCTCGCCCGAGGGAACTATTCCCCCAGTGCCGTCTGCGCCAGAGCGGGTGAGATAATAGCGCCAAGCGCGGAGGAGGATCTGCGTTCGATTGCGGCAAAGGCCGGGAATGGGGAACCTCTGACCCACGGAGAAAAAATTTTTATCGAGCATGGCATAGGCGGGATAAGGAGCGAGGCTGCCGCGGGTTTTCCGTCCCTCCTCGCCGCCCTGGGCGAGATGGAAGACGCCCTGTCGGGAGGCGCCGGGATGAGGGGCGCGACTCTGTGCGCCCTGCTCCGCCTCATGCTCGTAACGGAGGACACCAACGTCATTCACAGGGCAGGGATTGAATTTTGGCGGGGCGAGTACATGGAAAAAACCAGGAGCGCTAAAAATAATTTCGACCCCGCGAACCCTTCCGACAACGCGCCGCTTATGGAGCTGAACAAATTTCTCTCAAAATATAGAGCGAGTCCGGGCGGTTCGGCGGATCTTTTAGCCTGTACACTTTTCATATATCGTAGTAAAATGCTGGATAACATATTCATATCATGACACACCAAGGAGGAAAGAAGATGAGTTTGGGAAGAAGACTCAGGACACTGCGTAAAAATATGGGCTTTACGCAACAGAGCCTTGCGGATAAAGTCCAGGTCAGCCGCATCTACATCCAAGCTTTGGAGAGCAACAGGCGTATGCCATCCATGAAGCTGCTCCACAGACTGGCTGAGGCTCTGCAGGCGACGATCACGGACATTGTCGAGGAGTTTCCCAACAGGGCGTCGAGGATGCACCTCGAGGAAATACTGACCTCCGGCGAGGTGGACGTGTGGTTCCGCAAGAGAAAGCTGACAGACGACGAACTGAAGCGCGTGGTGCGCGTCATAACAGCCGTACTCGAGGACTGGGAGACGGAGAACGGGCTGGAGAAGAAACCCAGGGCGCGCAAGGGTGGAAGCTCGTCTGCCTGAAATCTTGAGCGAACTATCATAAGCCGTGAAGCGCGCGGCATACTTCATCCCATTCCAGGGTTGCACCCGCAGATGCGTGTATTGCGACCAGGCCGCGATAACCGGCACAGACGGTCCTCCGATCACCCCAGAGGTCGTGGCCTCCGACATGAGGAGGCTGACGGACCCCGCGGAGCTTTGCTATTTCGGTGGCAGCTTCGCGAGACAGGACGCCGAAACTGTCACAAAATACCTGGACGCGGTCCTGTCAGCTCCGTTTGGCAGCGTCGTAACGTTCTCATCCTACCCCGGCGACTTCGACGGATCCTCCGGCGACCTCCTGATATCCACCCTGAAACAATATCCCATAGGCACAATCGAGCTGGGCATACCTTCACTCGACGAAGATGTACTCGCCGCGTGCCACCGCGACGGCGGCACAGAGAGCATAAAAAGAAACCTCATCAAGCTGAGGGACGCTGGTTTTCACCTCGGAGCGCAGATCATGATAGGCCTTCCCGGACAGTCGCCAGAGAGTTCCGCATCCGATATCGGGCGCCTTGGCGCGATAGTTGGGGACTTTGGCCCGTGGGACCTTCGCATATATCCCTGCCTGGTACTGAGAGGTACGGAGCTGGAGGTCATGTACCGGGAGGAAAATTACTCGCCTCTCACGCTCGAGGAGGCGGCGCGCCAGTCCGGAGTCCTGCTGCGGCTGGCTAAACACTCCGGTTTTAGGGCTATAAGGGTTGGACTGCCGGAATCCGAGTCCCTTCGAAATTCAGTGATCGCCGGCCCGTACCACCCGGCATTCGGGGAGCTTGCGCTCTCGGAGGCGACAGCGCTGGAACTCGCGGAGGAAACCCCTTTCGGCCCATGGAAAATAGACCGCAAAAAAATATCTCATCTGACAGGACACGGAGGCAGGGGGATCGCAAGGCTCTCCGAACTCACATCAATTTCCGAAAAATCAATTAGGGACTTGATATTAAAATTTTGATCGCTATTATTATATCTTAGTAATAGCCAGTAAATGATTTCTATCTTTCGTCGGGCCGTAACGAAAGTTATCCTAAAAAACACCAGAATTAAGCAGCCTATTCTGCTGAATATACGTTGACATCTAAGGCTATGGCCGCCTAGAATAATGTTTAATCGATTTTAAGTTACCAGACAATAGCGGAAGGGGAGTTGTACTATGGATAGCACAGATTTGCAAAGTATGATGTTACAGAAAATTCCGGATATGCCCAACAAGGCAAGGCGTGTGACGGAGTATCTCCTGTCGAACATGAGGGAGGCGGCCTTCAAATCAATAGGGGAGGTGGCGGAGGAGCTGAAGGTCTCAAAGGCGCAGCTTGTACGAGTATCGAGGGTGCTCGGCTTCAAGGGCTACTCTGAACTCAAGGATTGCCTTCAGGATGCCATCCTGGAGCAGGTCAATCCGGCGGCTATGCTTACCAGGGCTGTGGGAATGAAGGATGAACTGCCTCACAATATCCTGCTGTCGGAACACGCAAATATCGACGATACCTGGACGCAAATAGACTTCAGCAAGATGGAGGAGTTCTGCCGGTTGGTGGAGGCGGCTAAAAACACCGCAATGGTGGGTTGGGGAATATCATCGCTGGTTATGGAGCTTGCGTACACGCGCTTCTGCGTTATGGGCTTGCCGTCGGTCCTGGTCAAGAGGGGCAGCCTCTCGCTTGTCGAGCAGGCAAGAGCAATATGCGACGGGAGCCTCATGATGGTCTGCGAGATGCCGAGCTACTCCATAGATGTAACTGAGGCCATAGAGGAGGGGGCGCGTCGCGGCGCAAAGATCGTGACGGTCACTGACAGCCCGGCCGCGCCGGTCTGCCGCTACGCCGACGTCTCGTTTTTCGTGTCCGGCGCGAGTCCGACATTCGGCAGCAGCATAATAGGCGCGATGTTCCTCGTTCACATTCTTACGTCGTCGCTCGTGATACACCTCGGCGACACGGCGAGGGACGCCCTGGAGAAGCAGGCGGAGTATCTTCACGATGAAAGGTTCTTTCACCCGATATATGGGTTGAAATACTGAAAAGTGCCGGGCTATAAAGCCCGGCACTTTTTATATGTCATAATGTCAACACACGGCAAACAGGTGTTAAGGTATGTTTAAGGAAGAGCTTGAAAAATATCCGGCAAGCGATATACTACATTTGTATTAAATTAAACCGGAAAGGATGTTTGCCTTGTCGTTAACCAATAATAAAGCTGTAAACACCTGGGTAGAGGAAATGGCATCGATGACCAAACCGGACTCTATTGTCTGGATCGACGGATCGGAGGGGCAGCTTAAATCTCTGCGCGAGCAGAGCAAGGCTTCCGGGGAGATCCTCGAACTGAATCAGCAAAAATTGCCTGGCTGCTATCTGCACCGCACAGCCGTAAACGACGTTGCCCGCGTCGAGCATCGCACCTTCATCTGCTCGCGCAGGAAAGAGGACGCAGGCCCAACCAATAATTGGATGGATCCGCAGGAGATGTACGCAAAACTTCGCAAGCTCTATGACGGCGCCATGAAGGGCCGCACAATGTACGTCATTCCCTTCTCCATGACGGTGCCCGAATCTCCGTTCGCGAAGTTCGGCATAGAGCTGACCGACTCCATCTATGTAGTTCTGAACATGGCAATAATGACTCGTATCGGTGTCCGGGTGCTGAAGTGCCTCGACGCCAGCAAGAACCCGGCGGATTTCACGAAGGGGCTTCACGCGAAGGCCGATATCGACGAGGAGAACCGCTATATAGTACAGTTCCCCGAGGACAACGCGATTTGGTCGATCAACTCTGGCTACGGCGGCAACGTGCTGTTGGGCAAGAAGTGCTTTGCGCTGCGCATCGCGTCATTCCTTGGCCGGAACGAGGGCTGGATGGCCGAGCACATGCTCATTCTCGGCCTGGAGAATCCAAAGGGCGAGGTTCGCTATCTGGCGGCCGCGTTCCCATCAGCCTGCGGCAAAACGAACCTGGCCATGCTAATCCCGCCGGAGGTCTACAAGAAGAAGGGTTACAAGGTCTGGTGCGTCGGCGACGACATAGCGTGGCTCCGCATCGGCCCCGACGGAAGACTGTGGGCCGTCAACCCGGAGGCCGGTTTCTTCGGCGTCGCGCCCGGCACGAACATGAAGTCCAACCCCAACGCGATGCTGACTTGCCAGAAAAATACCATATTTACCAATGTAGTGCATAACCTCGACGACAACACTATCTGGTGGGAGGGCTGGGACAAGAACCCGCCGAAAAACGCCCTCAACTGGAAGGGCGAGAAGTGGGACAGCTCGGACGGCTCAAAGGGCGCGCACCCCAATAGCCGATTCACCGCGCCAGCCGGCCAGTGTCCGTGTGATTCCAGCGAGTTCGAGGCGCCGCAGGGGGTCCCGATCTCGGCGATCGTCTTTGGCGGCCGCCGCGCAAAGACCGCTCCTCTGGTTTATCAGTCGCGCGACTGGGATCACGGGGTGTTCGTGGGTTCCATAATGGCGAGCGAGACGACAGCCGCCGCGTCCGGCGCGGTTGGGGTGGTTCGCCGTGACCCGATGGCGATGCTTCCGTTCTGCGGTTATCACATGGGAGATTATTTCGCTCACTGGCTCGAGATGGGTGACAAGATCCCCAATCCTCCGAAGATCTTCAACGTCAACTGGTTCCGCACCGATGACGGCGGCAATTTTATATGGCCCGGCTACGGAGATAACATGCGCGTCCTCGAGTGGATAATCCAGCGCGCATTCGGCGAGGCCGAAGCGACCGAGAGTCCGATAGGCTATCTGCCAAAGGCGGAGGACATCAACCTGGAGGGCCTGGACGAAGTCTCCCTGGCCACGCTGAAGGGCTTGCTCTCCGTCGATAAGGCGCTGTGGAAAGAGGAAGCCAAGGGGATTCACGAGTTCTACGCCAAATTCGGCGATAAACTGCCCGCGAAGCTGAATGAAGAGCTGGCAAAGCTCGAAAAGAATCTGGGTTAGGGATCGGACGAATAAAGTTGACCGGCAGCCCGGGAGAAGCGGAGGAACGTTCCGCGGTCTCCCGGGCTTTACCCTTCAGGCCTTTGATTTCAAATTGGTATCGAACGTTCCGCGTGCCTTCTGGGCGGACAGGACGGTCATTATGCCGACGAACATGGCGCATCCGCTCAGCACGAACTGAAACGTTATTATTTCGCCTCTCAGCAGAAATCCGAAAAACGCGCCATAGATTGCCTGAGTGCTGGAGATGACGGACACGCTGGTGGGGGAGATATAGCGCAGGGCGTTGTTCGTGACCATTACCATACAGATGTTCATCATTACGGCAGCGTACAGCACGCCTGCCACCCCTGAAAAACTGGGCGACTCCGGCAGAGGGGCAGCCAGAGCGAATGGCAGGGACAGCGCGGACAAAACGGCGAACATGACTAGCGATAACTGGTGTGGATTGCCGATTTTCGCGGCGTGTTTGAAAAAAAACATTTCAAACGCGAATATGCATGTTCCGGCCAGGACCATCAACTCCCCGGTCCCGCCCGAAATGCCGGAACCGCGCAGCCCGGTCAGGGCAGCCATGCCGATGAAGCACAGGATACACCCCACGACCACCCGAGGGGGCGGCGATTTCCTTGAAATAAACGACTGAATGAGCGGTATCAGCACGACTGAAAGGCTATTGATGAAGGCCGATTTGCCGGCCGCGACTTTGGCTATCCCCGCGCTCTGGATCATTGTCGCCGCAAAAAAGAGAACGCCGGCAATTACTCCGTTTACGATGGTCGTCCTCGGGGCTGAAATAATTTTCCTGCCCAGAAAGGGCAATAGGAGCAGGACGCTGATGAAAAAACGCCAGAATATAAACCAAGGCGTCGGAAACACGTCCAACGCGTTCTTCATAAAGACAAAGCCGGCTCCGCTGCAGATTGAACTCAGAAAAACCGACGCGTAAACCCGCGCCAGGAGGTTTTTTTGCTTTTTTTGCAATTGCGGCATACCCCCTTCGATTTCAGAGAGTATAACAGACGGGCGGGAAACTTGAAACCCCGGTGCATTAATCCGCCTATGCCATCCTGTCTTATTATGAAGTTAATCGACATATTTGTGGTATATTATGTGAGTGATTTTATTGAAAAAAATACCTTATACACAGGGGCAATGTCTGTGATCGAGAGAGCGCGTCACCTTCTCCACAAATATATTTTATCCGACGATTTGCCATTTGCCGCCAAGACTTTCAACGTTACGATTGTCTGCTCCTTCATGACGGTAACGGTCGCGGCACTGATTACCGCTGTGATAGCGAACAAGCGGGTTGAAATTTACCCGCTTATCATGCTCGATGTCGCGCTCATTATGCTGTTCCACCTCTGCAATAAGTATCAGGCGTACAGGGCGGGCTCGTTATCGCTGATGAGCATAGTGTGCTTTATATTCGTTCCATTGATGTACTTCGTGTACGGTGGAATTGAAAGCGGGATGATTATTTATGACACGCTGGGCATAATCATCCTGTTTTTCATATTTCAGGGAATGGATTGTCTCATCATGGTGTTGTTGGAGATCTTCTTTCTCTCCTTCTGCCTATGCTTGGATTATCTTTTCCCTGGGGTGGCCGTGACGCCTTTCCCGACGCGGGCCGCGAGATTTATAGATGTCGCTCAGGCCATGTTCGTCGTCGCGTTGTGTACTGGCATTACCATTAAATTTCAAGCATACGTATACATAAAGGAGAAAAAGAAGGCGGAAGAGGCCTCGCAGGCCAAGAGCGAGTTCCTGGCTACTGTGAGCCATGAGATCCGCACGCCGCTCAACGCGATAATAGGACTCTCTGAGATACAGCTTCAAAACGAACTTCCAAAGGGAACGTACTCCGACATAGAAAAAATTTATAACTCTGGAATGAATCTGCTGGATATAATCAACGACATACTCGACATATCCAAAATAGAGGCAGGGGGTTTCGAACTCATTCCGGTCGAGTACGACATGACTAACCTGATAAACGACGTCGTACAGCTCAATATAGTGCGAATAGGCAAAAAACAAATAACTTTCGGGCTTGAGATCGACGATACCCTGCCCTCCCGCCTCTATGGCGACGAATTGCGGGTGAAGCAGATACTGAGCAATGTCCTCTCCAACGCGTTCAAGTACACAAAGGAGGGGAGGGTGACGCTCCAAATACAGTGGGAGCGCGAGGAAGACAATGCCTGGCTCACGTTTAGAGTGACCGACACCGGCTCCGGCATTCGGAGCGAGGATATAGGGAAGCTCTTTTTGCAGTACAGCCAACTCGACACGAAGGCCAACCGCAGAATAGAGGGGACGGGGCTGGGACTCTCGATCACGAAGAGACTGCTGGAGATGATGGGGGGGACGATCGATGCCGAGAGCGATTACGGAAAAGGGTCCAAATTTTCCATGAGACTCCCCCAGAGGATAGCGGGCAGCGAGCCCATCGGACGGAGGACCGCGGAAAACCTGATGACGTTCCGCTTCTTCGAGGGCAGGCGCAGCCGGGGCTCCAGCCTGGTGCGCTCCTATATGCCATACGGGAACGTCCTGGTTGTGGACGACGTACCCACAAATCTGGACGTGGCGAAGGGGCTTCTTATGCCATACGGACTTTCGGTACACTGTGTCAACAGCGGACAGGAAGCCATAGATTCCATAAAGGATGAGAAAGTTCGCTACAACCTGATCCTAATGGATCACATGATGCCTGAGATGGATGGCATGGAGGCCGCCAGGATAATCCGAAACGACATTGGAACCGAATATGCGCGGAGCGTGCCGATAATGGCCCTCACGGCGAACGCGATCGATGGCACGAGGGAGATGTTCCTGGCGAATGG
>JAITNX010000096.1 GCA_031290235.1 Synergistaceae bacterium
AGATCATGCTGCTCTGGGGCGAGCAGGACAACTTCGTCCCCTGCGCCTCCCAGTCGGTTCCCTTTGCGGAGAAACTGAAAAAAACGAGGCTGCACGTCGAGACGATAGCACTGCCTGACGCTGCTCACCTCTGGTTCCCAAGGGACATCACGTCCTGTGAGATAAATGAGCTGGACAAATATCCTCTCTTGGCAGTCGCGCCACGAGTCCTTGATTTCATCACTGGAGTATTCGACAAACCGAGGTTCACGTATCCGAACTACACGGGCGGCTATGAGAACAGCGCCGCATTCAGGAGGACTCGATTCAAGGACAGCGATCCTCTGAAGGCGCAATATGGTTACAAGCCCACCTCCGATGCTGTGATGCAGTGAGGAAAATATCCTCGGAGAAGAAGATTTCGAGCCCTGGCGCGAACAGCGGAATTCGGCCAGGTCTCGAAATATTGCGGATGGATTGCTGTAGACGGCAGATTTTCACTACAGGCGGCTTATCGGCCTCGGCTTGACATCCAGCGGGATGGCGCATCGGTACGAGTCGCCGTTCAGGCGGGACGCCAGCTCGTCACTGGCTCGCTTTATCACATCCGGTTTTTCCATCACGTCGACCGCTGTACCTGCCATGACCTTCGCAGCGAGCATCATGCCCTTGTGGGCCAGCGACGTCCTGCCCTGGGAGACGAGCTGCCAGGAGTGCTCAGGGGTACCCATGGCGTAGCAGGACGTGACTACCTGTGCCGTAGGAACGTTCCAGCTCACGTCACCCACGTCGGATGATGCTGGCAGCAACGCGTCGGGGGCGTTCTCGAAGAACGGGAGCACAATGTCGCACATGCTCTTGCCCTCTAGCAGCTTGGCGCACTTCCTGGCGTCCGACGCGTTGAATGGCATGAAACGCAGTAGGTCGGATTCGCTCGGTAGAACGGTCCCGGCGATCTTAGCAGCGAATTCAAGCTCCTCCGGCGAGTACTTCGGCAGATCCTGCTCGATCAGGTTGTCGTGCATGACCTTCGACAGGGTCTTGTTTGGCACGATGTTAGCGCATGCCTTGACGAACTGTATCTCCAGCTCTGTCTCGGTCATCATAGCAGCCCCCTGAGCTATTTTATTTATCCGCTTGTATATCTCATCCACCTGAGGTGTCTTGGGTGCCCGGATCAGGTAAAGGACCTCCGCTAGCGGCTGCACGACATTCGGCGAGAATCCGCCGGAGTTCGTGATGGCGTAGTGAATCCTGGCCTCCTGTATGACGTGTTCCCTCAGGAAGTTCACACCGACGTTCATGAGCTCGACAGCGTCGAGGGCGCTACGCCCCCTGTGGGGGGCGGCAGCGGCGTGAGACGCTATGCCCTTGAATTTGTAGAGTACCTGGTAATTCGCCAGGGCGCTCATGTCGAGGATGGCGTTCACCGACATCGGATGCCAGGCAAATGAGACGTCGAGGCCTTTGAAGACGCCCTCGCGCGCCATGAACGCCTTGCCTGATCCCCCCTCCTCGCCGGGACAGCCGAACAGTTTCACCACTCCCGGGAGGGAGTTGGCCTCCATGTATTTCGCAACTGCGATCGCCGCCCCTATTGAGCCTCCGGCAAAGATGTTGTGTCCGCAACCGTGCCCATTGCCGCCAGGCGCGGCCTCGCTCCGTTCCGAGGCCCCGGCTTTCTGGCTCAACCCCGAGAGGGCATCGTATTCCGCCAGTATCCCTACAACCGGGCCGCTCTCCCCCTTCGCCGCGCAGAATGCCGTGTCAATACCCCCTGACTTCTCTTCGACCCTGAAGCAGTACCGCTTCATTATGTCCTTTAGCAGGGCAACGGATTTAAATTCCTCGAAGGCCGTCTCGGCGTAATCCCATATCTTGTCGGACGCTTCTGTCAGGACATCGCTTATCTCATCCAGGTAACGGTACATCTCCTTCTTGTTCATCTCCCCTCACCCTCTTTTTTTCTAATGTTATGCCAATTCACGTTCTAACTGGATATGGCAGTACAGATAGATATTCCCGCATTATGCCATTCGCCGCGATATCCGGTCAGCACAGAATATGACGATCAAAGCTATGGCCAACGAGCCGCCCATGTAAAGCAGATTCCCCCCAAACCCAGAGTGCAGCAGGAAGTTCACAGATACTGGCAACAGGGCGAAGCCGGTGACTGATGTGAACGAGAATCCGACTGAGTAGTCGTTCAGGACCGGCAGCTCGTAGTCAGGATCGCAGATCTTGAGCAGCAGGAGCCCTGTAAGAAAAACACCCGTGTCCGTCCCGAACGCGGCTATCCCCCTCTCGAACCAGGCATTGTCGAAGACCCTCTTGCATATCAGCATGGAGAGCGAGAAGGTCAGTATGTAGCCTAGCACGACCATGACGAGTATCGGCATAATATACTGCATTATAGCCCGAACCGGTAGGCTGGCGATGGCGGCGACTATGGCGTAGTCCGAGCAGACCCCGGCTATCCTCGACTTCGTCTTTGTGTCGATGAGGCAGTCGAGGCCCAGCTTGCTTATCAAAAAGTTAACCCCGAACATGACGACTATCGAGTAGGCCCAGATCGGTATCTGCATGAGACCCGGGATCTTATATGTTTTCGCCATGTTCATCAGTATAAACGCTATTCCACAGCCGGTCAGGACTATGGCAAGGTGGAAAGAAATGGACTCTATGGACGAGTTGTATGTCGTCTCCCTGCCGAGGCTGTTCTGGCGGCTCAGCTCGCGTTGAAAACCCTTGCCCATGTCTATGGGGATGTCGCCGGGTTTTTTCAGAACGACGGTTACGCCTCGGCGCGCCGCTATGTTTATCGCTATTATCCCTATGATCATACCTCCCACTATGCCGAATGTGGCAGTCGTCGTCGTGACGCCCTGGGCTATCTCCCAATATGGCAGATCGAGCCCCTTGTAGAAACTGCCTAAAACCCCGGCAGTGCCATGTCCGCCCGCGAATCCTTGCGACAGCTCGAACCCGAACGTCGGATATAGATCGAGCGCCGGCTGCGTTACAGTGAAGAGCTCCCGAACGCAGAGGCCGATGATCATCTGCGCAACGCTCAGCCCAAAGATTATGCCGAACATCTTGATGATATTGGCCGACGTCTTGCCGGCGGAGCGCCCTCCGCCCCCGAACTTCATCCCGAGCGGCACGCACGCCACAACCGGAACTATCAGAATTCCAGGCAGAAGCGCCCACGTTGAGATCCACTCCTTCGGAAACGGAACGCCACCGCCCTGCCAGATGATCGGTCCCGCCAGGAGGCCGACGAAGCCCCCTATGACGGAAGCTGGCAGGAAAAGCTTCCTGAACAGCGGCACTATGCCTCGAAGAAACACACCCACGAGAAGCAGGACGCTCAGGACACAGAAACAGTACATAAGTTCGGTCAGCATAGCTGATGACATATGGATCTACCTCCCCTTGATTCGTCAGTGACTCCGCAACTCCTTCAAAGCGCTTTGAAGCATTTGTGCATAAAACATCTGTCCTTCATAAAAAAAATGAAGAGCAGATCTTCGGGCCTCCCATGCCGTAGGCCCGACGAATTAAAGACATATAAAGATTTTATATAATGCTATCATCACAATTTTCCACTGTCAATATATTTTGTTAAGCTATATATATGCATTTTTACTGGTTTATTCGATACTATAATTGGATTGATGGGGCATCGTCGCCAACGCCACCTATGTATTGTTTTCGTTATTTATATCCTTATATGTCTTTATATATAACTTGTAGTTTAATCCTACATTTGCTATGATTGAAGAGGGTGAGTGGATGTGCGGTTTTCGATAGGCATCATAACGGCTGAAAGATCGATGGAGATGATACGCTCGATTCACGACGAGATTAGCATGTCGTGCGACGTGACGTATCTGCCCTACGTGACTATGCGCAGCTTGTCCAGCGTGTACGAGCAAAACATCCACAGGTTCGACGGCGTCATCTTCAGCGGGGCTTTCCCATATTCATACATAGTGAATCACATCGGGGCGGTGTTTAAGCCACACGCGTATTTCGAGCTGACGGACCGTGACTACTACAGGACGTTCGCGAGGTTGCTCCACCAATTCCCTGGCATCGACATTTCAAGGGTCCTCATGGACAGACCCACTATAGATATGGACTTCAGCCCCATCTTCGGCGATGCGCGCCCAATGTTCTTCGACTTCTTCGTCAGCGATACGCCGAGTCTGGAGCGGGCGTACGACATCGCGATGGAGCAGTCGCTGCGCCTGTGGCGAAACGGTGAGATCGACAGAGTCATAACGCGCCTCACGAACCTGGAGGCGCCGCTTAGGTCCGCAGGCGTGCCATACGAGCTGCTCTTCCCCTCTGAAGCGTCCATGATAGAGATCTTCCACTTGCTCTGCGGCAGGATTCAATCCAGGATGCTCGTGGACTCGATGACGGCGTCTGGTATTGCGGCCGCCGCCGACCCATCCCCGGATGGCATCTCTGAGAAAATGGCCCAGTCCCTGGCTAAATTCAATGAGCGGAACGGCATGTCCCTTGTGATTCGGGGCGACGAGAAGAAGTTCGAGCTCACGACGACGAACGAGATACTGAAGGATATAACGCAGGGATACTCAAATTGCCTTCTGTCGGCTTATGTGAAGGAAGACCTCTGCGTTCCGGTATGCGTTGGATGAGGACTCGGCATGGACATAGTCCTCTCGCAGAAAAACGCGCGAAGAGCGTACATGGAGTCGAGGAGGAGCGCCCTGCACCACCCGTACCTGGTGGACGAGTCTGGCAGTAAGATTGGCCCGCTGGTGAGCGGTCACGCCGTGTCGGTAGCGGAGACGCCGGATCCATTGACCGAGGAGACCGGCAGACTGCTTGGCATATCATCCTCCAACCTCCAAAAATTGATCAACGTTCAGGAGAAGCGCGGGACCAACACCTTCAGCAGCGCCGATCTGGCGTTTTACCTGAACGTCACGCCACGAAGCGCCAGCCGCATACTGGCCAAGCTTGCGGAAAGCGGGGGCGCCGAGGTCGTCGGTAACGCCCAGTCGGGACCAAGGGGACGCCCTTATAAAATATACAAAGTCGACTACAGGAAAATAAACTCAGACTGAATGATGTGGCAAACGCAGTACAATTAGCGCGTATGATGCATGGAGGAGGAATGATAATGGCGCGTCTTGAGGATATTACAGTCGGAAGCAGCGTGATTGGCATTGCTGGCAACGCGCCTGTCATCGTTGTCGCTGTCAAATGGTACGGAAACGCCGTTTTAGAGATAACATTCAAAGACAACAAGGGGCAGCTCGCAAACCAACTGCTTTACAGAGAAGATGAGTCACGATTGGATGTTGCCGAGGACAGCCTTCCTTGGAGCTTCGATGCGGACGCAAATCTGCTCCGTCTTGCGTCGGAGGCGTACCGCATCCATTTGGCGCATCTTTTTGATCCGTACCTGGCTGTGCATACTTCAACGATAGACCCGCTTCCCCACCAGATATCCGCCGTTTATCAGG
>JAITNX010000196.1 GCA_031290235.1 Synergistaceae bacterium
TTTCAAGACAAACGTTGCGTATCCCTGGGCTCAACGATTTTTTGCTTGAAGCAAGTTAATATTCATATTTTTAAATTTCGTTTATATTTGTGACTTATACTACACACTTGGCCGTGATATGTCAAGACTGTGCAATTTCACAATTTTCCCATTGCTTTATTAAACTAGGGTGTATTGACGTTAAACAAAAAATGAGTTATAAATTATGCATGGAACTCCCTTTGGAACAATACGACAAAATCAAGCATATTCTTACGGTCCAACGTGGGAATGTCGATATAGACAACGTGACACTAGCGTAAAAGGAGGATCAAATGATTATGGTTTTTGACTGGGGAGTAACCAACGCGATTCACTTCGGCAACGGCGTGCTTAAAGATCTGCCGGAGATCATCAAGGCATATCACGCGAAAGATGTACTCTTTATCACAGACCCGGGGCTTATGAAAATCGGCTACGGTGAAAGGGCTATGCAGATGCTGGAACACGCCGGGCTGCGTTGCTATGCTTTTACCGAGGTGCAACCCGACCCGACCGACACCGTCATAGATGAAATCCTGCGCCGGACGGAGGGACGAAAATTCGACGTGATTGTCGCCCTCGGCGGCGGAAGCTCAATTGACACCGCGAAGGCCGTCAACATTATGCTTCACAATCCGCGGCCGATTACGCAATATGACGGCTTTAACACTGTGCCGAACCACGGTATGCCGCTCATCTGCATTCCAACCACCGCCGGGACAGGCAGCGAATCCACTCCGGTATGCGTCATAAAAGATACCGCAAAGAAAAAAAAGATGGTCATCCTAGGCATGAACGTGGGCGCAACACACGCTATCATTGACCCGGAATTGACATACGGCCTGCCCTCGCGCATCACGGCCGCGACCGGAATGGATGCTCTCGCGCATTGCATGGAATCCTACATCGCAACGAACACAAACGTCATTTCGCGCCAAAATTCCATCAAAGGCATGAATCTGATCTACAACAACCTCCTCACGTGCTACCGCGACCCGAAGAACGCCGAGGCCCGTTACAACCAGATGCTCGGCAGTACGTTTGCCGCGCTCTCGTTTGGCAGCACAAATCTGGGGCTTTGCCACGCGATCGCGATGCCCCTCGGCGCATTCTACGGTATCTCCCATGGAGATGGAAACGCCGTCTGTCTGCCGGAGACGATGGCGTATAACGCCAAGGTGGTGGCTGGGCAGTTTGTCGAGATGGGCGCCGCGATGGGCATGGGAGAAGCGAAGGACCTGACGGCCGATAAGGTGATTGAAAATCTCTACAAGCTCGCGGCTGACCTTGAAATTCCAAAGCTCGCGGCGTATGGGATCGGGAAAGACAAGTTTACCGACGAACTCATCGACGCTATCCTGATGGAGGGCGCCCTGACCACCAATCCCAAACAGCCGACAAGCGAAGATCTGATGGTGATTTTAAACTCGCTCTAAGCTGGGGTGGGGCTTATATGTAAATGCTATATTCAAGCACTCCCAATAAGAAAGGCGGTAGAGAAGATTGGAGCGAAATCAGGAATTAGGCCCTATTATAAGCGGGGCGATAGTGCGAACAGAAAACACTTTCAAAGCAATTTCTCCAGCTGACGGTTCGGAGCTTGGCCGGGTGTTCGTATGCGGAGAGGCGGAGGTAGACGCGGCGGTCAGATCTTCGGAAACGGCTTTCGTTTCTTGGGGTAAATCAACCTTTGGAGAGCGTGCTGACAGGCTTGACCAAATAGCGGATATCCTAAAGGGTGACTTGGATTGGTTTGCGGAAAATGAAACGCTGGATACGGGAAAGGGCATAGGAGAGTCCCGACTGCACGTGAATAATTGCATTAATATGTATCGTTATTTTGCTTCCGTCATCAGAACGCATGAAGATACATTTATTCGTTATGACAGCGGCAGCGCATCCATCGTAGTCAGGGAGCCGTTGGGCGTTGTGGGGCTTATATTGCCCTGGAACGCGCCGTCTATGCTGCTTTCTTGGAAACTTGCTCCGGCACTGGCGGCGGGTAATTGCGCGGTGGTTAAACCCGCATCTGCGGCCTCTATGGTTATCATCAATATGGCGCTGAGGTTCCAAGAAGCCTTGCCGCCCGGAGTGCTCAACGTGGTAACCGGCTCCGGCGAAACTGTGGGTAACGCCCTGGCAGGGCATCCAGGGATCAGAAAGATTTCCTTTACCGGCTCCTCAGCGGCAGGCAGCGCGGTCGGCGCCATAGCAGGGCGCAATATCATCCCCGTGACCTTGGAACTGGGCGGCAAATCCGCCAGTGTCATCTTTGAGGACGCGAACCTTGACAGGGCGCTCCAGTATGCCATATTGCCCATCGCCTCATCCGCCGGACAGATATGCGTAAGCTCATCCAGGCTGTTGGTACAGGACTCGATCTATGACGCCTTTACAAAAAGGCTCAAAGCAAAATTTGACGGCCTGCGGGTCGGAGATCCCATGGATCTCGAAACCCAGGTAGGCCCTGTCATAGATAAGACACAGTTCGATAAGGTGATGGGTTACATAGACGGCGGCATCGCTGCGGGCGCGAAACTTCTCTCCGGAGGTAAGCGCGTGACAGGCGGAATATGTGACAAGGGTTTCTACATAGCGCCCACGCTTTTTGGCGGCGTAACGCCTGATATGGCCATAGCCGGGGAAGAAATATTTGGCCCCGTGTTGTCGGTTTTGCGTTTCAGTACCGAGGAAGACGCCGTCAGAATTGCCAATGGAACCCAGTATGGCCTTGGCGCGGCGGTGTGGACAAAGGACATCTACAGGGCGATGCGCGTCAGCCATGCCTTGGAGGCGGGTACGGTATGGGTAAACGACTATCTGGATAACGGCGCGGGAAGCCCGTTCGGAGGATATAAAAAGTCCGGGGTGGGCAGGGAACTCAATAAAATAGTTATAGACTATTACAGCAATATAAAGAACATTAGCGTCGCCAACGTGGATGAAGCTCCGCCAATTTTTTGATAATTTTCATATCCAAAAACCGATGCAGGATCAAGAGAGATAAATTCAAGGCCGGGAGGTTTCTCATACACCCGGCCATAGAAGATCTCATGCAGTATACAGAAGGCGAGCGCCAAAAGCAACGCAACCGCTAGTCCAAGCCGAGCCTCAAATCTCCTCCGCCTATAATCTGCCGCCCTCTCAAACAGAGACTCCTCACTCTCACTCGTACTCCTCCAGCATCTTCGCGTACTCATCCTCGCAGCCCTTGCGGATGTGGTATACGTGTTCGTCGGCGGGGAATACGCCGGCGCGCACCTCTTCAGCGTACTGCTTGAAGGCGTTCGTCACTACCTCCGCCACGTTCGCGTACTTCTTTACGAACTTAGGGGTGAAGGCCTGGAACTGGCCCAGCATGTCGCCGCAGATTATGAGCTGGCCGTCGCACGGCGCTCCCGCGCCTATAGAGTACACTGGAATAGAGAGGCGCTTGTGGATAAACGCGGTCAGCTCCGGCGGAATCCCCTCCAAAAGCAGGGCGTAGGCGCCGGACTCCTCCACAGCGAGGGCGTCCTCTATCACGTAGCGCGCGGAATCAGGGGTCACTCCCTGGGCCTTGAAACCGCCCATGGGGCCGGAGCTCTGAGGGGTCAGGCCTATGTGGCCGCACACCAAAACACCGCTGTCGGCTATGGCCCTGATGCGGCGCTTCACCCTTACCCCGCCCTCGAGCTTCACAGCGTCGACTTCCGCCTCCTTGAAGAATCTCACAGCGTTCTCGACAGCCAGCTCGTCCGAGATCTGGTACGAGCCAAATGGCATGTCTCCCATAACGAAGGTGTTGGACGCTCCCTTTCTCACCGCTTGGCAGTGGCGGATGCAGTCGTCCATCGTCACTGGGATGGTTCCGGAGTACCCCAGCACGACCATGCCAAGGGAGTCCCCGACGAGGATCATATCCATGCCGGCAGTCTCCGCAAAGAGCGCGGTTGGATAGTCGTAGGCTGTGATCCATGTCACCTTCTCGCCCTTCTTCTTCATTTCGAGAAACTCAAGACGCCCCTTCTTCTTTGCCATATAACAAACCTCCTTTAATTTTTGATAAATCGGACTCTCACTGTGGGTTTAAATTACATTGCCGGGGCAGAAAAGTCAATAGCGGGCGCGATTGACGGACATACTGGGTTGTGGAACCTTGACAGGCAATACCTCACTGCTATCATATCGTTAAATTAACGACTCCCGCGAGGACAGGGCGAAGGGAATGGAGGTGGACGGCATGTTGTTACCGAAGGCATACGTGGGTTTCAAAATTCAGGACGTGGCACTGAAAATACTGGAGGGAAACGTGGACCTCGAGGTATGGGAACAAGACGAGGCGCCGCCTAGAGAAACGCTTTTGACGGATCTGAAGGACATGGAAGGACTCCTCTCCGGCATAACGATCAGGGTCGACGAGGAGCTGATGGGCGCCGCGCCCAATCTCAGGGTCATAAGCAACTACGCGGTCGGATATGACAACATTGACGTGGCGGCTGCCACAAAGAGGGGCATTTGCGTAACCAACACCCCGGAGGTGCTGACCAACGCGACGGCGGACCTGACCTTCGCCCTCATCCTAACCTCCGCGCGCAGGATAATCGAGGCGAGCGCATATTTGCGGGCCGGGGACTGGAAGGTCTGGACGCCTGAGGCGCTCGTCGGGCGCGAGGTTGCGGGATCGACAATCGGAATAATAGGACTTGGGCAGATTGGGCAGGCCGTGGCTAAACGGGCTCACGGCTTTGACATGAACATCCTTTACTACAACAGAACGAGAAGGCAGGACGTCGAAGCGGTGGTCGGCGCTAAATACGTGAAAATAGACGAGCTGCTGAGGGAGAGCGACTTCGTCACCATTCATTGCTCGCTGGACGCCTCGACGAGAAATCTAATCGGGGAACACGAGCTGCGCCTGATGAAGAAGACGGCCATACTCGTCAATGCGGCGCGCGGCGCGATAGTCGACCAGCGCGCGCTGTACCGGGCATGCTCGGAGGAGTGGATATTGGGGGCCGCCCTCGACGTGTTCGAGAGCGAGCCGGTTCCGCTGGACGAGCCGCTGCTCTCCCTGCCCAACGTAACCACGGTCCCCCATATCGGGAGCGCGAGCAGGGGGGCCAGGGACGGAATGGCAATGAGGTCTGCTGAGAACCTCCTGACTGCGCTTCGGGGAAGGAGACCAAGGGATCTCGTGAACCGCGAGGTCTGGAAAAAGGACTGATACCAAGTCGCGATCGAACGTTTGTTTTTGATTTGCCTGAACAATGGCATAACTTTGATTTCAAATTGGAATGCGCGACACGATGTCGCGCCGCGCAATGCGCAGCATTGCGGCTTTTCCAAGTCAAGCGCGCAGGATGCGCGTTTGACTTGGAATTAGAATGAGGGACAGGACGAAGGGAGAGTGGAGTCAATGAGTGGAAAAATTGGTTTCATAGGACTCGGAATCATGGGTAAACCGATGGCCCGCAACCTTATAAAAGCGGGATACTCGCTGGTCGTGTACAGGAAATTAGATGAAGCCGGAGCCGAACAGGCCGCCTCGCCCCGGGACGTCGCAGAGCGGGCAGAGGACGTCATCATCACCATGCTGCCGGACTCCTCCAACGTGAGGGACGTAGTGGCAGGGAAGAACGGCATCATCGAGGGCTGCCGCAGAGGACAGGCTGTGGTGGACATGAGTTCGATCGCGCCGCTGGCGAGCAGGGAGCTGTGCGCCCTCCTCGCGGAGAAGGACGTCGATATGATAGACGCCCCCGTGAGCGGCGGACAGGAGAAGGCCGAAAGCGGGACCCTCGCGATCATGGCCGGCGGCGGCGAGGCCGCTTATGAAAGGGTCAAGCCAATCCTGGATGTCATGGGGCGCAGCGTCAGGGTAGGCGAGAGCGGCGCCGGACAGATTGCAAAGCTGGTGAACCAGACGATCGTCGCGATCAACATAGCGGCGGTCGCGGAGGGGATGAGCCTCGCGGAGAAGGCCGGAGTCGATCCTCGCATGGTTTTCGAGGCCATCCGCAAAGGGCTGGCCGGAAGCCAGTGCCTGGAGGACAAGGCTCCTCGCATGTTCGAGGGCCGATATGACCCCGGCGCCAGGATAAAATTGCACATCAAGGACCTCGCCAACGTCCTGGAGACAGGGCGCGCGCTGCACAACTCAATGCCCCTTTCGGCAATTCTCATGGAGATGTTCCAGAGCCTGGCGGGCGACGGGGGCGAGGCCCTGGACCACGGGGCGTTGGGGCTGTTCTACGAGAAGCTGAACGGGATCTCTCTAAAAAAATCATGAAGCGGGTCGTTTGCGACTGTGAAGAACTCAGGACGAGGCGAACGTCTCCGTTCGAATCTTCTGAGCCATCCCACGGACGCGATCGTCCTCATCGAGGCAAGCGGAAGTTATGGCGGGGATGTAGCGCTCGTCGAAATTATTTCTCATGACGTTCAGGGCGTTGCACCGCCATTTCCAGATGTCCTTTCCATTTATATACCAGAATTTTTTGGCGACCAGATTTTTTAACTTTTCACCGTCCATCGAGACGATGCCTTCGATGGATAGCTCGCCACTCAGTTCCTCCAGGCCAGGAAAGTCCCTCTCACCCGACATGCGCCCGCGGTTGCGGGGACATACGTCCTGGCAGACGTCGCAGCCGTACGCCCACCCGCCTATCTCCTCCCCGTGTTCCTCATATACGCCATCTGAGAGATCCAGTGTCGTCAGGTACGAGACGCAGATGCGACTGTTCATGGCGAACGGCTCGGCCAGGGAATGTGTAGGGCAGTTCTTTACGCACAGATCGCAGTTCTCCGGACACGGGTCTGCCTCCGAGGCGTGGATGTACTCCAGATCGAGGTCAATCAGAAACGCGGTGAGGCCGTAATACGAACCCCTGTCGCCGTAAAAAAAATTATTCCTGCGGATCGTCCCTATGCCTGCAACCGCGGCAGCCCAGCGATAGGGAACGGGGGGCGGGGCGTCGCTTTTAGTAGTCGTCAAGCCAAGCTCCTCGCTCATGTACTTCTCCAGCAGCGCCCTGTCCCGATATCCGTAGGACAACTCGTCGCGCCTATCGTCGAACAGATATGCCTTGCCTATTATGCCGCCGAGGTTTGATGGCACGCGATAATCCCAGTAACTGCGCGAGCAGATCACGACCGACCTGGCCCATGGGAATTTTTCGCTGGGATCAGCGAATGACAGCAAGAAGCTCATCGGCGACTTCATCTCCGGGAACCTCTCCATTCGCCGTTTGACAGCTTCTCCGTAGCCCTTCAGCGCATCGACGCGGACTATCCCGCACCTCTCGTAGCCAAGCGCCTTCGCTCGCTCCACAATTTTCTCGGCGATACCATCACTCATGCCGGTCACTCCTCTCTCCCTTAAACCCGGCCGCGCGCTTGAGCGCGGACATCAGATCCTCGATTCCATCCTCGCCGAGTTCGCGCCTTATGTCGTTCTGCGCCTCGCGCCAAAGGACCGTCGCCTCATCCAGTTTCGCGCGCCCCGACTTCGTGAGGGATAAAATTTTTCTGCGCTTGTCGCCAGACGCGGGGTCGAGTCTGACGTAGCCCCCCTCGCTCAGCACCCTGACGTTCCTCGTCACGGTCGACTGTTCGAGACAGAGGGCCTCCCCCAGCTCGCCGATCGTTGACCCTCCGGCCAGATCTATATACCTGAGCAGGGAATACTGCGTTATCCGTATCCCGGAGCGCCTCAGGCGCGAGTCGTACAACTGCGTTATAACCCGGCCAGCCCGGCGGATATGAAGACACACGCAGGGAGATTCGGAAACCAGATCGGACAAGCTCGTCATCTTCGAGACACCTCATAAACATGTATATACATTAAACTTATGATACGGGATGAGTAGACCTCTGTCAAGTCCATGATAAAAAAAAGCTCCACCCATCCTATTGACATAGCCGGAAACATTCCGTACAATAACGCAATTAATAATTCCTATAAAATAAGTAGGATTTATAAGATATTGGGGGGTTCAGCGTGACTGGTAAATTGAAGCGGATTGCGGTCTATGGTAAGGGCGGCACAGGAGAATCGACGACGACGCCAAATCTGAGCGCGGCGCTCTCGGAACTTATGAGGGGTGGGGGAAACTATGGCGCGCGCCGCCGGCTGCCTCACTGAACTCATCGGACACACCCCGCTTCTGCGGCCGGAAAGGATTGCCGCCAGCGAGGGATATGTGGCGGATCTTTACTTCAAGCTAGAATATTTTAACCCGGCCGGCAGCGTAAAGGACAGGATCGCGTACAGCATGATCGTCCGAGCCGAGGAGAGCGGGGTATTATCACCAGGATCGACGATCATCGAACCCACCAGCGGCAACACCGGCGTGGGCATAGCCTTTGTCGCGGCTGTTCGTGGATATAAAGTCCTGCTCACGATGCCCGACACCATGAGCGTCGAGAGGCGGACCATCGTGAAAGCCTTCGGCGCCCAGGTCGTTCTGACCCCAGGCGCTCAGGGAATGAGCGGCGCGGTCAGAAAGGCCGAGGAGCTTCGCGCCCAGATCCCTGGAAGCGTGATCCTCCAGCAGTTTGAAAATCCGGCCAACCCGGAGATACACATGAAGAGTACGGCGGAGGAGATATGGGACGACACGGACGGCGCGGTTGACGTCTTCATCGCCGGAGTCGGAACGGGGGGAACGATAACTGGCGTGGGCAGGAATCTCAAAAGGAAAAAACCGGGCGTCAGGATAATAGCGGTGGAGCCTTTCGAGTCGCCGGTGCTTTCCGGAGGGGCGCCCGGCCCGCACAAAATCCAGGGTATCGGCGCCGGATTCGTCCCCAGAGTTTACGATCGGGACGTGGTAGATGAAGTCTTCACAGTACGGAGCGACGAGGCAATCGAAACGTCCCGCCGGCTGGGACGCGATGAGGGCCTCCTGGTCGGAATTTCGTCGGGCGCGGCCGCGTTTGCCGCCATACAGACCGCCCGCAGGCCCGAGTACGCCGGCCGAGCGATAGTGGCGCTTCTGCCGGACACCGGCGAGAGATACCTCTCGACGCCGCTGTATCAATATTGAAGGGGTGTTAGCGATGAAAACATTTGTCGAGAGGCCGAGATCATCATGCGCCCTGTCTGGAGCGCTCGCCGCGATCGGAGTGATGCCGGGCGTGGTGCCGATAATCCACAGCGCGATCGGCTGCGGCGGGGCGCTCTCGTCGTCGTACGCTTTCGGGGCGGGCTACCTGGGCGCCGTTTACTGCAACGGTTCAAGCTCGTCGTCGACCGCAATCACCGAGACGGAGATAGTGTTCGGGGGAAACGAAAGGCTCAAGGAGCAGATCGAAAGCACACTCGAACTCATAAAAGCGGAGCTTTACGTCGTTGCCACCGGTTGCATGACGGAGATAATCGGCGACGACGTGATTGGCGTCGTGAGCGAATTTTCGTCGGAGGGAAAGCCCGTCATAGCGGTAAATACCCCAAGTTTCAAGGGCGACTCCTACGTCGGCTACGAGATACTGCTCGACGGCATACTTAACAAATATCTGCCGGCGGCGGAATACCATGAGCCGGATCTCGTCAACATATTCGGCATAGTTCCGGCGTACGATCCGTTTTTTCGCGGCGACCTGGAGGAACTGGAGAGGCTGATATCGAGACTCGGGCTGCGCGCAAATACGTTTTTCACTCCGGATCAGACGTTCGAGAACATAAGAAGCGCCCCGCGCGCCGCCTTGAACATAGTCTTCTCCCGAATATGGGGGACGGACTTCGCCCGCCGTTTCGAGGAGAAGCACGGGACTCCGTACTGGACGACGGATCTGCCTGTGGGCGCGGAGGCCTCAGACCGATTTTTAGCGGAACTTGGCCGCCGGATGGGCATAGACGAGAGCGCCACGCGGGAGGTCATAGAGCGGGAGAACGACGAGTATTACGGATATTTCGAGAGGGCAGCGGACGTGTTCTGCGACTCGGACTTCAAGTTTTACTCCGTGACCGCCACGAACTCGAATTACGCAATACCAGCGTCCTCTTTTCTGGAGAGGGAACTCGGATGGGTGAACCTCGTCTCATTTGTCACAGACCAGCTCGACGACGAGCGAAAATCGGCGCTCGCCGGGGCCTATTCAGACGCCGGACTGGCGTCTGAACTCATCTTCGAGACGGACGCGAGCGGCATAGCTAAGACGATAAACCGACGCCTGCCGGAAAACCGAGGCCAGAGATATTTCGACAAGTACGCGCCGCTCTACATACTCGGCAGCTCGCTCGAAAAAGCTACGGCGCAAAAGAATGGAGCGAGCAGCCTGAGCATCAGCTATCCGGTCTACAACAGAGTCATCCTCGACAGGGGATACGCCGGCTATCGCGGCGGACTCCATCTGTTCGAGGACATAGTCGGCGTCCTAGTGTCGGCAAAGTAAGGAGGGATTAGAGATGAGTTATTACGAACAGGCCATCCAGCCCGTCAGGGATGAGCGGCTTGTGCTGGGAGACAGTTTTGCCGGCACTTGCGGCGAGTTATTGGATTGCGCCAGATCGGGGTGTTTGCTGCGCCAGAATCGCAGTTTCTGGCAGGCGAATATGTGTCAGATGTCGCTCTCCCTGATGATGGCGGCGACTGTGGAAAACGCCGTGATCATAACGCATGGCCCTATAGGGTGCGGCTCCACGATGCACGCGCTGAGCGTGGGGTCAAACAAGGGGAAGGTCCGGCGGGGCAAGGCGCCGAATCCTCCGGTCTGGCTCACGACGAACATGAATGAGAGCGACGTCATAAGCGGCGGCGAGGGGAAGCTGCGCGATACCATAATCCACGCGGACCGCGAGTTCCGCCCCGAGATAATTTTCGTGGTCTCGACCTGCGCCCCCAGCATAATAGGGGACGACGTAGAGGAGGTTGTGCGCCAGGCTAATGAGCAGACGACGGCGAATGTGACGGCCATACACTGCCCCGGCTTCAAGAGTCGAGTCGTCGCGAGCGCGTACGACGCCTTTTATCACTCGCTCCTGAGGCATATCAGGCTGGAGCCGCTGCCTTACAGGGATTACCAACCTGTGGACCCGAGCGACCCCGACTACGAGATGAAACTCCGGCGCTTTGAATATCAGAAGAAGATGACGGTGAACCTCTTCAACGCGACCTCCATTGGCCCGGACGACGAGGCCGAATTGAAGCGGCTGCTTGGAGCGCTGGGGCTGAACGTCCGCATATTCGCGGAGTACTGCGGCGCCGACGAGCTGAGGATGATGTCGCATGCCGGGCTGAACCTGAGCATGTGCAATGTGCATGACGATTACATTCTCTCATATCTGGAGGAACGCTACGGAACCCCGTACATCATCGCCGGCATGCCGCTTGGATTTTCCGCCACGAGGGCGTGGCTCATGAAAGTCGCGGAACATTTCGGCGTAGAGGAGAGAGCCGAAAAACTCATCGAGGACGAGGAACGAGGGGCTAGGGAAGCGATAGAACCATTCCTGCCTCAGGTAAAGGGGAAGCGCGTCCTGGTCTGCGGCGGGGTGATACGGTCCGGCACGGAGGCAGTCATGCTCAAGGAGCTTGGCCTGGAGGTCGTGGCGGTGCGCGCTTACCACTACGACAACGGCGCCGATCCTGTTCTGGAGAACGTGGCCCGGGAGCTTCCCGAGACTCCAGTCGCGGTAAGTCACCAGTCCTTTGAATTTCTAAATCAAATCAGGCGATATAAACCCGACCTGGTGATCTCCCACGGCGGGACCCATGGATTTCTGGCGAGGGCCGGCGCGACCTCCATACAGCTCTTCGACGTGGACAAGCCGTTTTTCGGATACTCGGGGGTATTCAGCATACTGAAGCGCATCGTCTTCGCCTTCAAGAACACTTCGTATCAGGAGCGGTTGTCGAAGCGCGTCAAGTTCCCTTACGTCGATGAATGGTATGAAAAAGATCCATTCAGCTATATCAAAAAATAAAAAAGGAGATTTTATTATGAAAAAAACGTTCTTACTGAAATGCATGGCGGTGCTTTTTGTATCGTCGCTCGCTTTCACCCCCATTGCTTCGCACGCGGCAGAGCCGAAGCGGGAGGAGATATCCAAATTGAGCGACAGTGAATACGAGGCCGCCTACAAGGCGGAAAAGGCGTCGGGGCGCGTGATCAACATAGGCTACGACGGAGGGCTCTGCCAGGCCGTGATCCCGGTGGCCCAGGAAAAGGGGTTTTTCGCCGCGGAGGGGCTGCAAACGAAACTGACCCGTTCTGAAAGCGCGCGGGACGCCATAGCAGGAGGGAAGATCGACACGTCCGCCGGGATGATCGCCGCATGGCTCAAGCCGGTGACCAACGGCGTGGACATAGTTTTCACTCTGGGGCTGCACACCGGCTGCGCCTCCGCAGTGGTGCTGGCCGACTCGGACATCAAGTCGTTCGAGGACGTCAAGGGAGAGACAGTCGCCATCAACGGCGGCATCGGCGGGATTTACCACAATATCGCCTTCCGCTTCGTGGCGCACGACGGATTTAAAGCGACTGATTTCAAATGGAAGGATTTCCCCGCCGACCAGAGCCTCGTGGTCCTGCAGAGGGGCGACGCCAAGGTGGCGGTCCTCTCCGACCAGCTCGCGGAAAAATGGGTGCAGGAGGGGCAGGTCCGCCGCATCCGTTCGTTGACCTTCGACGACGACTTCAAGAACGAAGCGTGCTGCGTGATGGGCATCTCCGGCAAATTCCTCGCAGAAAATCCGGTGACGAGCGAAAAGATATCCCGCGCCATGTACAGGGCCAGCCTCTGGCTGAGGGAGAGCGAGGAGAATCGCCGCGAGGCCGCCCGGATACTGCTGGATGGCGGACACATAAGCGGCACTGCCGAATATGCCCTGACTCTTCTAAATATGTACGCGTTCGGATTGAACAACGCGGTTACTGAAAAGTCGCTGTACGACTCCGTCGACGAGTATAAGGCGCTCGGGGTGCTCGACGAGAAGCTCGATGCCGAGGCCGTCAAGGCCCAAATCTGGAGGCCGCTGGATCTGGAGCGCGCGGTTCGCTAAAGGGGACATTTCAATAAAATGAACGGACGTACGGAGAGCTTCTCGGAGGACCGCACAATAACTTTGTGGGAGCTGCGGCAGTTGGAGGACAAACCAAAGTCCAGGGCGCGCTTGACGGCGGATCGCTCGGCGAGCGCGTTCCCGATAGCGGCGGCCCTGTTGCTGCTGGCGCATTACAAACTTGCGGCAAACGTCAGAAACGCCGTGCCGACCGATACCTACTCTTATTTTATCGGTTTTTTAGCGGCGCTGCTGACTGGGGCGTTCGTATGCTCGTTTTTTTCTAAGGAGCTATACTCCTGGCTTTTGAAAAAAGCGCCGCTCTACAGCGTCCTATTTCTGTTATTGGGCCTGTACGACTTTGCCACGCTCAAAACGGGAATATTGCCGATGCCGTATTTTCCGTGGCCCGACCGCATATTGAACGCCTTATGGGAGGACAGGGCACTGCTGATGGACTGCGTAAAAAACTCCCTGGTGCTTCTTTTCACTGGCTATGCGGCCGGCGTCGTCGTTGGACTGCTGACCGGCATCATGGCGGGATGGTCGGCGCGCGTGCGTTACTGGGTGACGCCGCTGATTCAGGTGCTAGGTCCCATACCTGCCACCACATGGCTGCCAATCATCCTTATCGTGGCCGCGTCGCTCTTCGGGGGGAGCGCTTTCCTGATAGCCCTTGGGGTGTGGTATCCGGTCACGATGACGTCGATGAACGGCGTCCTGAACATCAGCAAGATAAACTTCGAAGTTGCCCGCACCCTGGGTGCCGACAAAAAGTGGCTTGTGTTCAAAGTGGCCATTCCCGCCGCCATGCCGCAGATATTCCAAGGCCTCACCCAGGGGATGAGCGTCGCCTGCACCGCGTTGATGGTTGCCGAGATGATGGGCGTGGAATCCGGCCTCGGCTGGTACATCAACTGGCAGAGGGGTTGGGCGGAGTTCGCCAAGATGTACGGCGCGGTCATAGTGATCTGCCTCACCTTCACCGCGGTGAACTTCACTCTCTCCATGATCAAGCGCCGCGTGCTGCGCTGGCAGAGGTGACGCGCATGGCCGGGCAAAGCGGGCGGAAAGGGCACATCGTGATAGAAAACGTGTCGAAGATATTCGCGCGGGGCGACATGAACTCCACTCTAGTTGCTTTGAAGAATATAGACATGGAGATAATGCCTTGTGAGTTCGTCTCAATAGTCGGCGCCTCCGGCTGCGGTAAATCCACCCTCCTGCGCGTCATAGCTGGGCTGGAGACGACCACTGTCGGGAACGCGATGTGCGACGGCAAAACGATCACCGGAACCGACCCAAGGCGCGGGCTGGTCTTCCAGGAGAACGCGCTCTTTCCCTGGCTGTCCGTGCGGGACAATATCTCCTTCGGTCTGCGGGCTACGAAAAAGTACGAGTTGGGCAAGAAACTGGTAGACGACCTCATTTCCATGGCCGGCCTGTCGGAATTCTCGAACTCATACCCGCACCATCTCTCCGGCGGGATGCGCCAGCGCGCGGCGTTAGCGCGGGCGCTCGCCGTCTCGCCGGACGTGCTGCTTTTGGACGAGCCGCTAGGGGCGCTCGATTCCTTCACCCGGATGAACCTCCAGGACGAGATGTTGAACCTCTGGCATGAGCGGGGAAACACAATGATACTCATAACGCACGATGTGGACGAGGCAGTCTATCTCTCAGAGCGTATATATGTCATGTCGCCTAGGCCGGGTATGATCGTCGATGAGATATCCCTGCCGATGTCGTATCCGCGCAATCGCGGCGCGTCAGATTTTATGGACATCCGCAACGCGATACTCAGAAAGTTGCATTTCGCCAGGGAAGATAGTCAAGAGTACAACCTTTAGCGGGGGTGGATGACATGAAGGCAGCGGCGGCTTCCTCGGACGGCATCTCCATATCGGAACACTTTGGGACGACGCCCGAGTTTCTCATAATAGAGATCGACGGGGAATCTGGAACGTGGAGCATAGTCGAACGGAGGCGCAACGCGGCCGTGGAATGCGGAGCGTCGCACGAACGGGCCGTCGAGTCGCTGGGCGACTGTCGCGCGGTATTTGCCTCAAAGATCGGCCCGCACATGAGAAACGCGCTGGAGCGCCGAGGGATACAGGCGCTGGAGATAACTGGGCCGATCGACGCGGTCCTCGAAAAGTACGTCGCTTACTTGAGGAGAAAACGCGTCATAAACTGAGACAGGATTGAAGAACGGGGATGAAACGCATGGAGGCTTTATACCAAGTTGCGGTCAAACGTTTGTTTTTAATTTGCCTGAACAATGGCATAGCCTGTTTTTTACGCTTTACCCTTCAGGCCTTTGATTTCAAATCGGCATTAAGCGCTTCCGAGAGGCGCGCCGTATTTCACGAGGCTGAACGATGTAGAGGTAACATCGGAATCGTCGCGGATTATATTTTAAAGAAAAAGCTGACGATCGCTCCGTTCTGGAACGGCAAAACGTCGTTTGAGTGATTTGATCAGCGCTTCCCTGATTTTTTGTGTCATATAGAAGAGAGAGGATAAAGATGAAGCAGACTAAAAAATGGAGTTTTTCAGCTCTTTTAATGTACGCGTTAGTCATTGGCGCTGTCTTCGCAACATCGGCTCGCGCCGAGGGCGCAAGGCGGATACAGGTCGCCATAAAACCGGACCTCTACCCCATTTCGTACATAGACGACGGCGGCAATCCGGTCGGATACGACATAGAGATAGCGCGCCTCATCGATGAAAAACTTCCGGGATACGAGTTCGAATTCGTACCGCTCTCGCAGGAGGCCATACTTGTGGGCGTCGAGACTGGAAAGTACCCGGTCGCCATATCCGGCTTCTCAAAGAGTCCAGAGCGCGAGGAAAAGTATCTGTATCCATCGGAGAATATCGGGGTTGTGGCATTCGGGCTGGTAGTCAGAACCGTGGACGCCGGCATAGACAGCTTCGAAAAGCTCGCTGATTCGCCCGGCTTGAAGATACAGCCGGTTCCGCCAGCGACATCCATGCAGATAATTTACGACTCATACAACAAGGAACACCCCGGCAAGACAATCCCTTACGCGCTCGGCGAGTGGCCGAACTCGGCCGACACGTTGAAGTGGATCGTCGAGGGGCGCTACGACGTCGCCCTAGTGGGGATCAACGAATATCCTAAACTTGTCGGCGAGCTGGGGTATGAGGGCAAGCTCAAATTCAACGTTGTGCGGACCATCACGACGTGGAGCCTTTTTAACAAGGGCGAGGGAGAATTCGCCGAGGCGTACGCAAGCGCCTTGAGGGAGATCAAGGGGACCGGCCTGCCGTCCGAGCTGTCGATAAAATATTTCGGCGAAGACCTGTTCAAGTACTTGAAATAACGCCTAAACAGGGGCGAAACCTTGGCGCCGCTCCCCTTCGCAAAAAGGGTCCGGAGGACTGGTCCCCAGCGAGTCTGGGCGGCGCCCAGGGTGTTGATCCTAAATAATACTGCTGGAAACGCGGTGACGTAATGGGATATATGGCGACTGTTTTTCTGCGTCTGCTGCCTACAGTACCGCTGACGCTTTTTTTCGTGGTTATATCGTTCGTCCTGGGATTTTTTTTCGCGATGCTGCTCGCGGCGATGAAGCTGTCGCGGTTCTTTCCGCTGAGACTCTTGGCGACGGCTTACATAACGTTCATAAGGTGCGCTCCTTCGGTTGTCATACTCTTTCTCGCGTTTTTCGGGCTGCCTCTCGCTCTCAGCGCGGTCGGGATACATGTCGAAGAGGCTGGCAGCAACGTTTTCACGATTTTTACGCTCACCCTCATCGCGTCGGGGATCATGGCCGAGATGATCCGCGCGGCGTATCTGGCCGTCAGCCCCGGACAGTATGAAGCGGCGGTCAGCGTTGGACTCGCTCCGTTTCAGGCGCTAATAAAGGTCGTCGCGCCCCAGGCGCTCTACATCGCGCTCCCAAATTTCGGAAACATGGCTGTGGCGCTCCTGCACGAGTCGTCCCTCGCGTACCTCATCGGCACGATCGACATAATAGGCAGGGCGAATATCATGTCGATGTCCGCCTACGGCGCTAAGTCAGTTTCCATATATCTCGTCGTCGCTATGATCTACTGGCTGCTGTCAACTCTCATCGGCAACGGTGTAGATCTGATGGTCTCCCGCTACGGCAGGGCTTTCGACGCCGTGGCGGCTCGGACGTAGCCAAGGCTGGCACGCTGTGAATATCGAATGGGCTTTTGTGGGCCACGCTTTTGTCGAATCGCTGAAGGGGGCGCCAGTCACCCTGCTCATAATGGCGGTCGCGTTCGCGACGGGTTTCCCGGCGGCCTTTTTCATCGCCAGGGCAAGGATGAATAGGACCCCGATCCTGAGTCCATTGGCGGCGATTTA
>JAITNX010000220.1 GCA_031290235.1 Synergistaceae bacterium
GACTGACTTGATGGTTGGCTTCCCGGGGGAGAGCGACGAAGCGTTCGAGAACAGCCTGACGTTCGCTCAAAGCGTCGGCCTCGGCAGGGTTCACGTCTTCCCATTCTCGCCAAGGAAGGGAACGCGCGCCGCCTCGATGCCGGGACAGGTCCCCCGCCAAGTCGTGAGGGAACGAGCGAAGCGAGCCATCGACATCTCGGAAGGACTGCTCTCATCTTACGCAAAACGATGGGTAGGGCGAGGAGTCTCAGTGCTGGCCGAGGGCGGTCACGGGGACTTCTTGTCCGGCTGGAGCAGGCACTATCTGAGGGTCGTCTCGAAAAATAGGCGAAATGACTCTGCGGGGGTTGAACTATTGCTCAAGCCCGAACGTCAGGATAGGGGTATACTTTTTTGCGAGGCAGCGGAACTATGCGCACCGGATTCTTTTCAGGAATCAATTTTAGCGCCCTGATACGGAGGTGGGCGTAATGAGCGGCGAGACGACGATAGGAATAGACCTTGGCACTAGGTACGCGCAATTGGCTATTGACGTGCCTGGCAGCGGCGTTCATCTCATCCCGAACAGGTGGGGGCAGATGAGGACACAGTCCGTGGTCTCATTCACCAAGGATGGGCTCGTTGCCGGAGAGGACGCCGCTAAAATTTCACTCGTCGATACCAGGTCCGTCTGGTGGGATATGAAACGCCACCTCGGAACGGATTGGGTCGCCCGCATGAACGGCAGGACCTACACCCCGGAGGAGCTGCTGCTTCCGCTGCTCTGCCTCCTCAGAGAGGACGCGGAGGCGCATCTGAAGACCTTTGTGTCCTCCTGCGTACTGGCAGTGCCGGCGCACTTCAGCTTCCCGGAGCGCGGCGCCCTGGCGAGGGCCGCTCAGCAGGCCGGGTTCGAAAGGGTGAGAATCGTGAACGAGCCCACGGCCGCGGCGCTGACTATAGGGGCCGAGGGGCTGTCCCTCATAATTGATTTCGGCGCTGGCACACTGGATCTCTCCGTGGTGGAGGGCGACAGGGGCGTCTTCCAGGTGGTGGAGAGCCAGGGCCGGAGGGACATCGGCGGGATGGACATCGACAGGCTCCTGGCTGAGTTGTTGTGCCGGAGGGCCGGGGTACCGTTCTCCCGATACGAGGACCCGAGGGCAAATCTCATGATGAGGGAGGCCGAGGCGATAAAAATTTCCCTGAGCGGCGCGAGCCGCGTACAATGGAGGATACCGCCTGGGATTGGTACGAAGGATACGTTGGTGGACATCTCCAGAGGGGATTTGGAACGCCTCATAGCGCCTCTCATGGGAGAGGTCGTCAGGATGGTCGATAAAATGTGGAGGAAGTACGGCCCACACAGGCTCCTCATAGTGGGCGGCAGCGGCAGAATACCAATGCTGCGCCGGATGCTGACGGAAAGGGTCCACGATCCGGAGAGGCTGAGATCCTCGCCGGAGGAGGCTGTAGTAGTTGGAAGCGCAATGTACGCGAATCAGGGCAAGGAGCGGCTCCTGATAGACGTGCTGAGCCGCTCGCTCGGTGTGATGGGCGCCGACGGCGGCGTCGTGCCTATACTGCATCGCGGGATTCCCCTCCCTGCCGAGGCGAGAAAGACCTTCACCACGTATGGCAAGGGAGACCTGGAGGTTACGGTCGTTCAGGGTGACGGGCGGGTACGCAGCCTCAACAGGGTCCTCCAGACCATCAAGATCGATCGAGTCGGCGACGGCGAGTCGGTCGAGGTAGTGTTCAAGGTGGACGGGGGCGGTCTGCTCCACGTGGAGGTAAAACGAAAGAGGCAGGCGCTTAGGCAGACCATAACTCTTGAGAACGACGAGGCCGGGGTGACCCCGTGCGATCTGCTGACTGAGATCGGGATAAGGGAGGAGAGGCTGGCCAGGGTGTCGTCACCCTTTCCAGACAACTTTCAGCATCGGCTCCAGATTCTCATGAGGGAAGTGAGATCCCTGAAGTTGGAGGACCACGCCCTCCAGTGGCAGGCGCTGGAGGTAATAGACAAGATGATCAGGGAAATAGAGCAGGTGGTATTGCCATGAGGCACGACGCGAACTTCGAGGCGTTGGGACTGTCGTCTGACGCGAGCTGGGATGAGGTAAAAACGGCGTTCAGAAAGATGGCGCGCCTCTATCACCCTGACGTGGCCGGGCCGGAGGGCACGCGCAAATTCACCGAGATCACCGAGGCGTATATGACCCTCAAAGAGACGATATCACCCGGAGTCACCAGAAGGGAGACGTCGCCTTCCGTAAAACCCACACGAAATAGGAGTTTCCGATTCGATTTAAATTTCGATATCAGACAAGCGGTCAAATCCCTGTGGGATAGGATAACAGCCGTCTTTGTAAGCGGAGTCCAGGATGAACGCTTTGAGCAGGAGGAGGAAATATCGCCCGCCAGGGCGCGCTTCATCGGGAGCGCGATATCGAGGGCGGAAGCCGAAATATACAACCTGATGTCGAGGCGGGGCGTCGTAAACGAGCGCAACAGGAACGAGGCCATACTTCGCAGGCTTAGGAGCAAACATCCGGGAGTGGTGCTGCTCGCGCTCAAGCGGATATCATCCGGCAGCGCGACGGACGACATCAGGAAAGTTGTCCTGGAACACTTCCGCAGGAACGTCCCAACCTCGGAGGTCCTGGAAAGCCTTCTCGCCATGTTCTCGACTCAGGCCCAGACTGAGGAATTGGCTCAGGTTCTGCTCCTCAACGCGCCTGAATTTTCGAACGGCGACGTCATGATAATCATGAAGTGGATGCGGCGAAAGAAGCTGCCCGCGGCCTATTACTCGGTTTTTCTCACCAATTCGTCGGATTCGGTAATCGCGTCCGTCCTGAGCAACTGGCCCCAGAACGAGAATTTGCCTGATTCCTCCGAGGTATTCAACCTGCTCAAGAAGGAGGACGAGGCCATACTTCTTCCGCTCCTGCGCCTTCTGAAGAAGGGCAATCAGCCTATCTGGGTCATATCCGCGATAGCGAAGATTTCGCGTGAACATAAATCGCCTGCCGTCAGAGTATGGGCTTCCGCTATTGTGCGCGAGCAAAATACGAGTTAAAATAAAGAACAAGGAACGTGTCGCCGATGATAATGGCATGAGACCAAAAGGGTTGTGTCCCCGTGCATTGGAACACCGACACCCAGCCGGGAACAGAGGGAGGGGGGACAAAAATGACCAGTGTTGTTCGACGTGAGAACGAGACGATCGAGGATGCGTTGAAACGGTTCAAACGAGAGCTTCGCAAGGTTGGGGTTCTGAGAGAGGCTCGCAAGCACGAGCACTACGAGAAGCCCAGCGAGATCAAAAAGCGCAAAAAGGCAGCCTCCGTTCGCAACAAACATAGGAAGCCCGAATGATGGCTTGTCCCCTGACGGAGAAGATCCAGACCGATTTGGTCAGCGCGCTCAAGAATCGGGATGACACGACTCTCTCGGTTCTGCGTATGTTGAAGTCGTCGATTCAGATAGCCTCGACCGAGAAGGGCCGTAGCGGCGACCTTACGGACGAAGATGTGTTAGTTTTAATCAGAAGAGCTGTGAAGCAGCGCGAGGAGGCGGCCGACCTGTACAAGGCAGGCGGAGCTATGGACCGCGCGGCGGGTGAGCTGGAGGAAGCCAGGATATTGATCGGTTATCTTCCGGCACAGATGGATGATGCCGAGCTGGAGGGCATAATCTCTGGCGTCATAAAAGAGACCGGCGTCTCCGAGGCGAAGGACGTGGGGCGCATCATGAGCAAGGCGATGCAACTCGTTTCCGGCAAGGCAGACGGACGCAGGGTCAGGGAAACGGCTCTGAAGCTCCTCGGCTAAGTGACTCGAGATCATAAACTTGGGGATCGGACCGTGAGGACCGATCCCCAAGTTTTTTAGGATCAATTTGCGGGACTTTCCCCATCCCAGCGGCCATATCGTATATAATTATTTGTAAGAAAATTATGCATAGACAAACTCGACGAGGTGATACGCTTGGTGCAGGGCGAATTTGTAACGATAGCCGAGGAGGAGATAGACGACGACCTCACCCTTTTAATGGCGAGGGCTGTGGGTATCCCCAGACTTGGTATCTTCAATACATACAGTGAAAAAAAGAAGTACGTGCCCCTCTCCTGGATAGAGAGCGGCGGGAAGAGCCTCAAGATCAAGGTCGGCAGGCAGACGAAGGAATATGGCATGGACATAATCGGAGAGGGAGTGTTCAACCTCATAGAAAAAGCGAGCGAGGCGCTCTCGCTCAACTCCCTGGCCTGGCGCGGGGTACAGCTGCTGGGCGACCTCATACACATGCCTAAGACGGCCCGCAGCGAAGCTGACCTCGCCCTGATCGCCGACAATAAACGGGATACCCTCTGGTTCATCTACACCCCAAAGAAGGGCAAATGGCGCGCCAAGCCCTGTTTCGCACTGACCGAGGATGAGCGCAAAATAGTGGACGCCGCTCTTGAAGACGCGAAGCCGTGGCCGGCGCTGATGCTGGAAAACGGAGAGCTGCCCGTCACAATGAGGAACGTCTCCCTGACGAAGGAGCTGTCCCACGTCAACCCCCAGAGATGGAGCGAATTCCTCCTGCCGGTCTCCAAGGCCATGTTACTTGGTTTCAGCGACTGGTCCCCGGGAGGCGAACACAAGCTCGGCGAGTCCATGTGGGCGCATCTGCCAACAGCGGCCTACAGGTCGGAGGACACGCTGACCGCGATAGCGAGCGCCGGAAGGGATTTTCTCACTAAAATCACAGCGTATCTGCGGCTATGGCCCATATTGGAGCAGATACAGGCCGAACTGGTCCCAGATGCCACGAAGCTCGGCGAGTCGCGGGGGCTGAAGAAGCGCGAGCGCTTCGAAATGGTCTCGGCGAGCCAGGGCGACAGGCGCTTCAAGGTCACGCGGTACGTGGACGAGGTAGAGACAGTCGCGTTCGGCATAGTACCTGAAACTCGCCTGCCTGGCGAGAACGACCGCATGGTGACCATGACGAACGAAAACTGGGATTCCGCCGTAGACGCATGCGCAATGGGCGGGGAAAAGGACCCACAATACACCTGCAACTCTATCCTCGGGGGAATCGAGGTTCAGGATTGGTACGCAAGGCTTAGGTGCTGCCTTTCGGGACGGATCGTGAGCAGCGCCGCGGAATCTGCCGAGGATTCGGAGGAGGATGATTCCTGATGGTAAATGCTAATCCACTCACTGCCGAGACGGCGAGAGCTTATGACAATGCTATAGGACGGATAGTGGAGCTGTGGAAGGACAACAAAGAGGTCTCGAATCTGGCCAAGCAGATGGAGATCCTCGGCAAGAACATAGCAAAGCTCCGCGGCGCGAAGGAAACCGAGGACAAAAAGAAGGCCCGCATCGTCTGGCAGAAGGCGACCCAGCAATACTGGGATCTAGTTTGGGCCATAGTGGAGGCAAAGATCGACGCCGGCCCGCCGGACATGATCGAGTTCGATCCGGCCGAGCGGCTGTTCATCGACTTCGGTCATCTCTTCTCGGAGTACACGACGGCTAACGACGCTTTTTTCGATCTTCTGGCCGAGCCGTCCGCGGTTGACATGTACCAGTATAATCGCATCACCGACTACATCAAGGAGAATTACTCGCTCATCTTCGGAAAGACCTACACCGGTCCATCTGGCGGGGTGACGCTAGAGGAGAAGCTGAAGCGTTTCAACATGGAGCTGAAGACGGCGATGACCCGCAGGCGCATAGCGGTCGGCACGCTCGTTGCAAGTAACAGCGATATACTGGACAAGTCTGAAATCGATGAAATGCTGAACCAGCTCGAGGCCGGACTGAACGACTCCGTGGAGACCGACATGCGCACCAAGCGGGTTCGCGAGGCGGAGAAGGCCGAGAGAGAGCGGATAGCGGAGCTATGCAAGCACTACGAGTCGGCCGAGAAGACCTTTGGATATCTCCTCGACTCCCTGGAGCGCAAACTGACCGGGGCGGACGACCAGAAGAAGGAGGCCGCGGCTGCCGCTGTTGCGGCGCCGAGTCCCGAGAGCGGCGAAGCGCCGCCGCCGAGGGACCCGATGGCAGACTTCGACCCATTCGCGGAAATAAAAGAGGACGTAGTGGCGCGTCCGCCGGT
Source organism: Synergistaceae bacterium (assembly GCA_031290235.1). GTDB lineage: Bacteria > Synergistota > Synergistia > Synergistales > Synergistaceae > JAIRWR01. The sequence goes on from JAITNX010000220.1 coordinate 6,100, forward strand.
TAAACAGGAGGCTCCTGAAGAAGTGGAGGAAGTCGAAGAAGCGGCGGAAGATCAGGAAATATCCGACGACGAGCTGACCGGATCGGCCGAGGACATGAAGGAAGAGCCGAGCAAGCAGGAGAATGCGGAGACACTTGACCAGTCCCTCAAGATAATCCAAAATGTGCTGGCGCTTCACGACAGGACGAAATTCATCGCCGGCCTCATAGTCCACGTGACGAACGAGGCGCAGAGGTGGAAGACGAGGACCGAGATGGCGGCGAAAAAATACAAGGGCCAGGGGCTCCCTGCCCTAAAGATGGAGCTGCGAGAGGGACTCAACCACAAGAAGGACTTCATGCTGCTCGCTGCCCGCACAGCCCGAGTCGACACATCCCCGCTCTGTCAAAACAAGAGCAAACCGATATCCCTCAAAAGAGCCGGCGAGATAATGATGGACCTGACCCCTCTGGACCCGGGCATGCTGAGGGCGTCCCGAATAAGGATGTACGGCATCCCGAGGGTGATCATCTCCCCTGGCCAGGGGCTTGGCGCTTACGACTGGGAGGACAACAGCCTCATCATCCCAATGTTCGGCGCTGTTTCTGACGTAAAGGACTTCTGCTTCGCCCTTGGTTCGTTCAGGTGGGACAACGACGAGGACAGAACGCTGAAGGACACCTACGCACTCCTCAAGGTGAACAAGGGCAAAGGGATAAGGGCCTTGCAGGAGGCATTCATGAACGATTATTTCCTCTGGATCTCGAAGGAGCGCAAGGGCTATCG
>JAITNX010000207.1 GCA_031290235.1 Synergistaceae bacterium
TACTTGCCCAGCCAGACGTTGGCCGTTGGCGAGCACAGAACGACTGTGCTGTCCGCCTTGCCGGTGAAGCCGTGTACGTCCTTCGTCATGCCGGTCAGCACGTTGCGGACGGCGTAGTCGATCTGGGCGTTGCTCTCGACTATTATCCTGAGCGCTTTCTTGTATAGCTCGGTCCTCTTGTCCTGATCTGGCAGCTTTACCGCCTCGTTCAGGAGGTTGTCCACCTCATCGCTCTTGAAGCCCTGCCCGTTGCCGAGGGCTCCGATGGCGCGTGTGTGGAACATTTGGTCAAGATAGAAGTATGGGTCGGGATACCACGACCAGCTCATGGCAAAGATCGGGGCGTTGCCAGAGGACGCTGTGGCGCTGAATGTCCCCCACTGAGCGGTTTGAATTTCGATTTCAATGTTCAGATTCTCCTTCATGTACTGCTGGAATATTGTGGCGACCTTTATTGCCGACTGAGTGTCGGACGTGTAGTATTTAGTCGAAAATCCGTCGGGATATCCCGCTTCCGCGAGGAGGACCTTGGCGGCGGCAGGGTCGTATTTGGGCACGAGGCTCTCAAGGCTCGGATCATATCCCCAAGACCCCGGCGGCAGCGGCATGTAGCCGCGGGAGCCGTCTTCGTAGCGGAAGAGGGCTTTGTTGAGCTGGTCTATGTCAAGCGCCATCGTCATGGCGCGGCGAACCTTGATGTCGGAGGTCGGGCCGTTCACCATGTTGAAGTAGATGTAGTTTACGCCCATGCCCGGGATGTTTTCCAATATAAGTTCGGGGTCGTTCTTGACCACCCCTATCGCCTCGTCGCGCAGGTCATTGGCTATGTGTACCTCCTTCGACCTCAGGGCGTTGGCCCTCATGTTTCCGTCCGAGATATAGCGGAATGCGACTCCATCCAGATAAGGCTTCGGCCCCCAGTATTTGTCGTGGCGAACGACCTCGCACCTCTCGTCCGTGACCCACTCCTTCATCATGAAGGCGCCCGTGCCGACCAGGTGCGCTCCAAACTCGTCGCCCCACCCCTCGACCTCCTCCTGCGGGACTATTACATTGCCGCCGTTGGTCAGGGCAGTGGCGAACGACGCGTTTGGCGTCTCGAGGAAGCAGTTCACCTCGAAGTCGTTCACTATCTCGACGTGGTCGAGCATGGCGAGCCTGTTCAAGGCGGATTGCTTGCGAGAGCGCTCCAGTGAGAACTTGACGTCGGCGGCCTTCATCTGGCGCCCATCCTGAAATTTCCCGGGCTGGAAATAGGCGTCCTGGCGGAGCTTGAAGTTGTAGACGTCGCCAGCCTCGTTCGCGCTCCACTCGGTTGCGAGCGAAGGGACGAGCCTGGACAGATCGTCATTGTAGCGGACGAGGGAGTCGCAGATGACGTTAATAATCTGATTTTCATAGACGCTGGTATATTTTACGGGATCGATATTGGCCGGTATGGCGGAAAGCGCCATGTTGAGTACGCCGCCATACTTGTCCTCATCCTTGACCTCGCTGGCCGCGAACGCGGCCGAAGCGAACGAGAGACACGTAAGAATCACGAGCGCGGTACAGATGAGCGATTTTTTCTTCATGACAGACACCTCCATAATATGATGTGAGAAATGAAATATTGAACATTATACCAAATGTGGACAAACGGACGTTCCCTCCTTTATTTTTAAACATGCATTACAAAAAAATCATGCGGCTGCGAAATAGTCGACCGCATGATTCATATTAGCATATATTGTCTCAGATTTTTTGCTAATTCTATGTTTTTTTTGGCTCAAATCAAATGAGAGCGCGCACCCTCCGTCAATCCCACTGGTTCAGGAAATCTATTATCCTCTTCAAGCCCAGCTCGACGATCTTTTCTCCCTTCTCGCGGGAGGCCGCAGTCGCATCTCCTATGACGAAGTCGTCGCAGCACTCCTTGAACAGACTGAACTGACCTATGTCGGGATAGTCGTTCTTTACCCTGTTTATTCCCTTCTTCAGCCGGTCGGTCTTGACGAGGTCCGGTCTCAGGTAGAGGAACACGGAGGTTCCAGCCTCGCTGGCATGTCCGTGGGCCATCTGGCCCTCGTGGTCCAGGATTTTCTCGTTTGTGCAGAGCGGCTGAATGAAGCGCCACCAGTCCACGACACAGGACTTTATGCTGAGGGATTCTTTCATGCTCCACGCAACTTGGTTGATGATCGGCACGTTTCCCACGTGGGGATTTATGAAGCAGAAGCGCTTCGTTCCGTGCTTGACCAGACTGCAGCAGACGTCCTCCAGATATGATTTGAAGCTCTCAGGGCGAGCGGTCACCGTGCCTGGGCCCCAGACCATGACGGAGTCGCCAACTGGCAGCGTCGGGCCCACTATCCAGCCCAAGCGGTCCGCCAGGCGATTCGCTATCTCCTCAGCCACAATCGTGTCGGCGCCTATGGGCAGATGCGGTCCCCAAACCTCGAACGCGCCGGAAGGGATGATGATGGTCTTCGGTTCCTTGAATGCTTTTTCAAAATCCGCGTAGTTCATCTCAAGCAGCTTCATTATTTTCGTCTCCTTTATTTTTTTTGATATTTTGATATGTCGCGATCTACAACAAGCCGAGATATCGGGGCAGGAAGAGCGTAATCTCCGGGAAAAGGCACACAAGGGCCATGGCGGCTATCGCAAAGAGCATCAGCGGGATCACGTGAGGGACCAGTTTTTCTATGGGCAGTCCGCTCACGCTCGACCCAACGAAGAGATTGGCCGCCACTGGCGGGGTTATCTGCCCTATGGCGATGTTGATCGTGGCCATGACCCCGAACCATACCGGGTTCCACTGAAAATGGCGCATCACAGGCATGAGGAGTGGTATGAATATGTAGAATATCTCATTGCCCCCCATTATCATACCAGCCAGCAGCAGAGTGACGTTGATCATCAGCAGCACTACAACTGGGTTGTCCGAGATCGCCATCAGGGCGCCGGAGACCCGCTCGATCAGCCCTACAGTCGAGGCGACCCAGGAGTACATCCCGCCGCAGGCTATCAATATCATTATTATAGCCGTCGTGGATGACGCGAAGAGGAGCACCTCCATGAACGTCTTTATGGTAATCTTCTTGTAAATGAATATCCCCACCGCGAGTCCGTAGAAGATGGCGACCGCCGCGGCCTCCGTCGGTGTGAATACGCCTCCGTATATGCCTCCCAGTATTATCACCGGGCAGAGCAACGCCCATATCGCGTCGATAAAAACAGGCAGAAACGCGCCTTGTCTGGGCTCGCCCTTATATCCTTTCGAACGGCTCGTCAGCCATACGCTTACGCAGAGGAACGCCGCGACGAGTACGCCTGGAACTATGCCGGCGGCGAAAATACCGCCGACGGAGACCGACGTTATGGAGGAATAGACTATGTACGATATACTTGGAGGGATTATTATGGCAAGGCCGGACGACACGCTGACGACCGATGTGGCGAACGCCTTGTCGTAATTCACGTCGACCATCCTCGGTATCAGGATGACCCCGAGTGCCGCCACTGTCGCGGGACCGGAGCCGCTAATGGCTCCCCAGAGCGTGGCGACTATGACGGTGCTTATGGCGAGCCCGCCTGTCGTACTCCCTATGCACCATTTTATGAACGCCACGAGCCTTTCGGCTATGCCGGCCTTCTCCATTATGCAGCCAGCGAATATGAAGAAGGGTATGGCCAGCAGTGGGACCTTTGCTATATTGGCCGCGAAGTTGAACGGCATCATCTGAATCCCAAGATCCCAGAACCACGCGACGAAGGCCGCCGTAGCGCCCATCGCAAGGGCAATCGGGGTTTTCAAAAATATGAGGCCCAGAAAGATCGCCACAGTCCAGAACGCGGGGTCGACCAACAATCCGCTCATTGCGCCATCACCTTAAAATTTCCCTTCCCGCAAGTCCAGCGCGCACTTTTGTAAAATTCTGACTATGATGATAAGCGACCCAACGGGGACTCCTATGGTGAAGTACCATATCGGAAGCTGCATTGCCTCGGTGACGGCGTTCAGGAACATCTCGTCCTGAACCTCCAGGATGCCAAAGTAGCAGAGGATAGCGAAAAACCCTATGATCACGGCGTGTATCACTATGTACAGCGCGAGTCGAGCCGTTCCTGGCAGCCTGTCGTACAGGATGGAGATGCACATGTGAGCGCCTCTTTTGAACGCGAGAGAACTTCCGGCAAGCGTCAGCCAGACGAAGAAATATATGTTCAGCTCGTCGGCGAAGTTCAGCGGAAAGTGCATGACGTATCTCGAAATTACGTTGAGGAACGCAAAGACTGACATAGCAAGGAGCAGAATACAACAGACGATCTCCTCGATGCCGTTCAATAAAAACCTGAAGAAATTCTCCCTGTTCAACGCAGCGCTCCCTCTCTCTAAAATAATCTGGCGAATAATGCTCAAGTAGGGCCGCCCGTTCAGCAGGCGGCCCTTATAGCCTTCAATCAGCCTTTGACATCTCTTCCTCGGCAGCCTTGACGATATCCTCCCCGATTAACGCCACCCATTTGTCGTAAACGGGTTGGGCGGCGTCGCGGAACGCCTTCAGCTCA
>JAITNX010000222.1 GCA_031290235.1 Synergistaceae bacterium
CATGTGCGCCTGAGGAGGGAGGACCTCATGTCGCGCGACAGACCTCAGTCGCTGCAAAAGGCCAGGGAGGACGTCTACTCCGGGCTTGCGTCGCTGCCGTGGCTGGACGTGAGGAGCTATATCCCAAAGATAGCGTCGGGGCTGGGACTGAGGCAGGATGAGGTAGAGAACGAGATTCGGCGTCGTTCGGGAAAAAATGAAAAATCAGCAATTTACGCAGGAGGTAATGACAGCCTCGGAAGCGTATATATATATAAGGATGAGGGAATTGCGGCTCGTGACAGGGAACTCGATCTGGAGTGCGCGTTCTGCAGCCTCGCCTGGCGGGATGAGGAGATAAGGGCCGGGTTCTCTCCGTCCGAGGGTGCGAGCATCATATCACTATTCTCGGATGAAGCCGCGGCGGGGATAGTCTCGGCTCTCGTATCCGGAGAGAGTCCTGACGACCTGGAGGAAAGGTGGAGAAGCATAGGGGAGAGGGATTGCCTGGCACGAATAGCTAGGGGAGACGCCGTTCTGGCGATGGGAGAGCTTGGTTCTCAGCATGTGGAGAAGATGGTGGAGTCGCTGCGGATGAACATGGCCAGAAGGCGTTATGAGCAGCTCAAACCGCTCGTATTGTCCGAAGAGGCGACAAAAGAGGAAATAGCGGAGTATCACGAATGGGCAAAGAAATTAAAGGGGGGCGGAAGATAATGACGCCGGACATTCTCGATGACAACCTGGGGCCGGACGTTGATGCGGAGGTGGATGCGGAGATCGGCGCCGACATAATAGAGGACGTGATAGAGGATATAAAGGACATTGACAAGGCGGAACCAGAGCCTACGGACATCGCTATGTCCCCCGCGCAGCCGCTGACTGCCGATATGCCGGCCGATGAGATGATGGAGTACATCGACAGCATCAGGGACTTGCTCCACACCGGCAGGGAAAAGGGCTTCGTCACCTACGAAGACATCGAGAAAAGGCTGCCAAAGGAAATCCTCTCGGCCGAGATACTGGACAACATCTATCTCAACATCATGGAGCTTGGGATAGACGTAGTTGACGAGCCCAAGGAGAAGGACGACCTGGAGGACGAGGCACTCCCACTCATACAGAGCAAGGACGACTCGTCGCTGGAGGAGCTGCCCCTGTCGGACCCTGTCCGCATGTATCTCCGCGAGATCGGCAAGATATCCTTGCTGACCGCGGACGAGGAGGTGGCCTTGGCCAAGGGGGTCGAGGCCGGAGACTTCACCGCGAAGGGGCATCTGGTGGACGCCAATTTGCGGCTCGTCGTGAGCATAGCGAAAAAGTATATCGGCAGGGGGATGCTGTTCCTCGACCTGATACAGGAGGGTAATCTAGGACTGATCCGCGCTGTCGAGAAATTCGACTATCAGAAGGGCTTCAAGTTCAGCACCTACGCAACCTGGTGGATACGCCAGGCGATAACCAGGGCCATAGCGGATCAAGCCCGCACCATACGCATACCGGTCCACATGGTGGAGACGATAAACAAGCTGATTCGCATCTCCCGCCAGCTGGTCCAGCGCCTTGGACGCGAACCGACGGCCGATGAAATAGCGGCGGAGATGGAAATATCGACCGACAGAGTCGAGGAGATACAGCGCATCGCGCAGGAACCGGTGTCCCTTGAAACACCGATCGGCGAGGAGGAGGACAGTCAGCTCGGCGACTTCCTGGAGGACAAAGACATGCCTAACCCAGAGGAGGTTGCGGCGAGCATGATCCTGCGGGAACAATTGGAGGAGATGCTGGCCGACCTGAGCGAGCGCGAGCGCGAGGTCCTGAGGCTCCGCTTTGGCCTGGAGGATGGCCATGCCCACACCCTGGAGGATGTCGGCAAGAGGTTCGGCGTCACGAGGGAGAGGATACGCCAGATCGAGGCCAAGGCACTTCGCAAGCTGCGTCACCCGAGCCGCAGCAGAAGGCTGAAGGACTTCCTCGACTAAGTTGGAAGATTCATGCGAATAGACAAGTTCCTGAAGCTGTCGCGCCTCGTCAAACGCCGCGCGGTCGCGTGCGAGATGGTGGACGTGGGCGCCGTCCGCCTTAACGGTAGAAAAGTGAAACCCTCCGCGGAGGTGCGGGACTCGGATGTGATAGAGGTGGCGTACCCTAAGAGGATCATCAGGGCCGAGGTAATTACCGCCGACGAGAGGACGATAAAACGGGGCGGGGCGTCTGTCAGAGTGACGGAGGACAGGCGGCTCGCCGAGGACGAGATACCGTGGTAGACTGCAATCCATATAAATAATACAATAAATGACCTACATCTGGAAGGAGCGTTATAATCATGAGCGAAATCATTGGAGTTCACGGGCGCGAGATACTGGATTCGAGAGGCAACCCGACAGTCGAGGCAGAGGTGTGGCTCGACGACGGCGTAGTGGGACGCGCGAGCGTGCCAAGCGGAGCGTCCACAGGGACGTTCGAGGCCATCGAGCTGAGGGACGGCGGAAGCAGATACGTCGGCAAGGGAGTGTCAAAAGCTGTAGAGAACATCAATTCAGCCATAGAGCCAATTTTGCTGGGACTCGACCCGACCGGCCAGGCCGAGATCGACAATCTCATGATCGAGAAGGACGGAACGGACAACAAGGGCAAGCTGGGCGCAAACGCGATACTTGGCGTCTCCCTGGCGGTGGCCCGCGCGGCCGCCGCGTCCCACGATCTGCCGCTGTGGGCGTACATCGGCGGGCTAGGTCCATTCTCCCTCCCCACGCCAATGATGAACGTCGTCAACGGCGGGGCTCACGCCGACAACAATCTCGACATTCAGGAGTTCATGCTCGTGCCGCACGGCGCGTCTTCGTTCGCCGAGGCGCTTAGGATGGGAGCGGAGACTTATCATGCGCTCAAGAAGATCCTCAAGAAGTCGGGGCACCCGACCGCGATAGGCGACGAGGGCGGATTTGCCCCGAACTTCAAGGCAAATTCAGAAGCGTTCAAGTTCCTGGTCGACGCCATAACGGAAGCCGGCTACGAGCCAGGCAAGCAGATAAGCCTCGCGATGGACGTGGCGGCGAGCGAATTTTACAAGGATGGAGTCTACAATCTGGAGGGCGAGGGACGCAAGCTAAAGGCCGCAGAGCTGGCGGACTACTATGACGAGATCACGACAAAATACCCGATAGTCAGCATAGAGGACGGGATGAGCGAGGAGGACTGGGAGGGTTGGACACTGCTCACGAAGAAAATCGGCGGCAGGGTACAGCTCGTCGGCGACGACCTCTTCGTCACGAACCCAGTCCGCTTCGAGCGCGGCATCAAGGCTGGCGTCGGCAACTCCATACTCGTCAAACTGAACCAGATAGGTTCCCTCACTGAGACACTCAAGGTCATCTCCATGGCAAAGACGTCCGGCTACAGCGCGATAGTCTCCCACCGCTCCGGAGAGACCGAGGACGCGTTTATCGCTGACCTCGCGGTCGGCACGGCGGCCGGGCAGATAAAGACCGGCGCTCTCGCCCGCACTGACAGGGTCTGCAAGTACAACCAGCTCCTTCGCATAGAGGAGGAACTCGGCGAGGGCGCAAGGTACGCCGGCATAAGCGGCATAAACGCCGGACGATAGCGCGGGAGGCAAGGACGTGAAGAAAACGATATCGACCGACAAGGCGCCGGCTGCTATAGGCCCCTACAGCCAGGCTGTGTGGGCAGGCGACCTCCTTTTCTGCTCCGGCCAGCTGGGGATAGACCCGACAAAGGGAACGCTGGCCGGACCTGGCATACAGGCCCAGGCGGAGCAGTCTCTCGCAAATATCGAGGCCATACTGGCATCTCAGGGACTGGACGCCTCGGACGTTGTGAAGACACTCGTCTTCCTGACGGACATGGGCGACTTCAAAACATTCAACGAGATATACGGCAAGACGTTCAAGGAGAACCCACCGGCGCGCTCGTGCGTGGCAGTGCCGGCACTGCCGCTTTGCGGCGTTGTCGAGATCGAAGTGACAGCTCAAAAGCGGTAAAATCCCGGACGGCGCCCGTTAAACCCGCGCGCGCCGTCCGGGATACCGGCCCTCCGGGGGGCCGGCAAATGCGGGTCTGTCCATTGCTGGAAGGGGACTGAGTGCATGAAGATAGCAGAGCCTACTATAGAACGGTTGGTGCAGTATCATCGCCTGCTGGAGAGGCTGCGGGAGGAGGGACACAGGGTCGTCTCCAGCCAGCAGATCGGCGAACTGCTGGGCTTTAAAGCGAGCCAGGTGCGAAAGGACCTCTCCTACTTCGGCGAGATAGGCAAGCGTGGTGTGGGCTACCACGTCGAACGCCTCTGCGATCACATAGTGCAAATACTCTCCTCTCCAAAAATTTGGAGGATAGCGATGGCCGGGATTGGCAACATAGGCACCGCGCTACTCTCGAACCAGTCGTTTCGCAGCCCAAAGCTCAGGTTCGAGGCGCTTTTCGACATCGACACAAGGAAGATAGGGAGCGAAATTTTCGGCGTCCACTGCTGGGATGCCTCTGAGATCCCGGTCGTAATGGCCGAGCGCAAGACTGAGGTATTGATACTGGCGGTCCCGGCAAGGGCGGCGCAGAGCTGCGTAGATCTGGCGATTTCATCAGGGGTTCTGCGGGGAGTCCTCGCGCTCACACAGGGTTCGTTCGTCGTGCCTGACGAGATTCTGGTAGTGCGCGTCGATATTCCGGCGGAGTTGGAAAAACTCCTCTTCTTCCTGAAACAGCCGGAAGTCATCCCGGGTTGAGCCTGCAACCGCCGAAAAAAAATGATTTTGGTGTGGTCTTTCATGAAATTCGTGTTAAAATGTTCGTCGTTTGATGCCACGTTGGAATTGGGATTATACCGCAAATTCAAAGTTTCTTGCGAACGGAGGGGTTTTTTTGAACAGGGTAATGGGCGTGATCACTTGGTTCTTGCTCACGGGGACGGCAGCCGCGGCGGACGCCGCGCCGCAGCAGCAAGGCGGGATTGCGGGGCTCATGCTGCCTATAGTGTTGTTCGTTCTCATCTTCTACTTTCTGATATTTCGCCCTCAGAAAAAAAAGCAGCAGCAGCACGACCAGATGGTCTCGTCGATATCGAGGGGCGACACGATTGTCAGCGCCGGCGGCTTCTTCGGGAGTGTCTGTGACGTACTCGACGACTCTTACATAGTCGAGATCGCGGAGGGGGTCAGGGTGCGGATACTCAAGACATCGATCTCCGTAAAAAGGGAAGCGGGCGACGGCTCCAAACCTCCACAGAAGCCCAGGAGAAAAAAGAAGAGGCGCCTTGTCGCTGCCGGCGAAGGGCAGGGAGAAGCGGTATCCGCCCAGGAACCAACGGACAGCGCGGCGGCGGAAATCGCCGAAGAGCCGACAGAACCTACAGAGGCGCGAGCGGCCGCCGACGAAGGAGTCACAGCGGACGAGAGCGACGCTCTGATCGGGGATTCTCTCGGCGCGGCGGAACCAGCCGTCGACGAGGCAAGTTCAGCTGAAGCCGTGTCTCCAGCTGACACAAGCTCTGATGAAGAAAAGCGGCCATAACATCACAAGATTAGCAAGCTTCAGGAGGCGGTGTGTGTAATGCTGAAGAAGGACAAGTGGAGACTGGGCGTCATAGTGATCGTGATAGCGCTAGCCGCGGCCGCGGTTTTCCCGATTGGCGGAAAGGTGAAGCTCGGGCTGGATTTGAAGGGAGGCGCTCACATAGTCCTCCAGGCGAAGGGAACCGATGAGGCGCCTTTGGATAACGACAGCATCGAGCGCCTGGTCGCGGTGCTTCGCAACAGGATCGACCAATACGGCATCGTAGAGCCGCAGATCCAGCGCGAGGGAGAGAGCCGGGTGGCGATAGATCTGCCTGGAGTGGATGATCCGGAGGCGGCGCTGGAGCTGCTTGGCCGCACGGCAGTACTGGAATTTAGACAGGTGACCGGAGTCGGTCCTTCTGAACCCATCTCGGTGGACAGGAAAAACTACTCGTCGGACTCCGACTATCAGCGGGCCGTTACCAACTGGGACGCTCTGTACGAGCAGCACAAAAAGAACATCGCGGCACTCGAGGAGAAGGCTGGCGAGGACAAATCACTCGCGATCGCTTACGACGAAAAGGGTTCGATCTATCTGCTCGGCCAGGTCTACGTGACCGGGCGGGACCTTTCCAACGCTCAGGTAACCTACGACGAGCTGCAGCACCCAGCCGTATCCCTCCGCTTCAACAGCGAGGGCGCGACGGCCTTCGAGAGCGCGACGGCGGAAAACATTGAGAAGCAGATAGCGATAGTCCTGGACGGGGCCGTCATATCGGCGCCAGTAGTGCGGGCGCGCATCAGCGGCGGCGAGGCGCAGATATCCGGCAGCTTCACCAGTCAAGAGGCGATACGGCTGGCAGTTATGCTCAGGGCTGGCGCTCTGCCAGTCGGGGTCGAGGTCCTGGAGAACAGGTCCGTCGGACCGACGCTCGGCGAGGACTCCATTCGCTCAGGAATATCGTCCGGCCTGATAGGCGGCGCGCTGGTCGCTGTGTTCATGCTGATCTACTACGGATGGCTGGGCATAGCGGCGGATATCGCCATGGCGACGTCCCTGCTCATTCTAATGGCGATAATGATCGCGCTCAAGACGACGCTGACGCTTCCAGGCATTGGTGGTATCATCCTGACGATAGGCATGGCGGTCGACGGGAACATCCTCATATACGAACGCATGAAGGAGGAGTTTCGCTCGGGAAAGACCATCATGGCGGCGCTCGACTCCGGTTTCCGCAAGGCGCTTGTCGTCATTCTCGACTCGAACATAACGACGCTGATAGCCGCGGCTGTACTGTTCTACTTCGGCTCCGGGCCGGTGCGCGGTTTTGCCGTCACCCTAAGCCTGGGCGTTATAACCTCGATGTTCGGAAATATCGTAGTGACGCGCATCCTGCTTCAGATTATGCTGCGCAACCGCGGTAAAATGGTTCTGTGACGGAGGAGATGTGCTTCTATGGCTACCTTTGACGCTTCGAAGATAAAACTGCCATTCATGGAATACCGGAAATTCGCGCTGAGCCTGAGCGCGGTTATGGTGCTGGCAAGCCTGTTCCTGCTTCTAACGCGGGGCTTGAGCCTCAGCGTGGACTTTTCCGGCGGCGTGTCTATGCAGCTCGAGTTCTCAACTACGGTCAACGTCGGAGATATCAGGGATTCGCTTTCTGGTATAGGGCTTGGACAGGCGACCATACAGGCGTACGACGACAGGAACATCCTGATACGCTATCAGGACCCTGGGGACGATGTGCGCAAGAATATACTGTCCCATCTCGAGGAGAAGTACGGGGATATTACGATACAGCAGATCGACAACGTCGGCCCAGTCGTGGGCGGGGAGCTGCGCAAACAGGCGTTTATCGCCGTGATATTCGCCGTTGCCGTTATACTGATTTACATGGCGTTTCGTTTCAGGTTCAGGTTCGGCGTGACCGCTGTCGCGGCGCTAGTCCACGACTCCATAGTGATGCTTGGTCTGTATAGCCTCACAGGCCGCGAGATATCGACGTCCTTCATAGCCGCTATACTGACCGTCATCGGGTATTCCCTCAACGACTCCATCGTCGTTCTGGACAGGATCCGTGAGAACTGGACGCAGCTTCGCTCACGCGGCATCCTGGACTTGGTGAACAGTTCGCTCAACCAGACGCTCTCGCGCACGATCAACACGTCCCTGACGACTCTCCTGCCGGTCCTGGCGATGTTTTTCCTCGGCGGCGAGGTAATATCCAACCTTGCGTTCGCCTTCCTCGTGGGCATAGTTGTCGGCACCTACAGCTCCATCTACATTGCGAGCGCGCTGCTGGCTGAGTGGTACCTGAGACGCCCTCTCAAGGACTGATTAATGAGCCAGGCGAAGTGGGACGAACTTTTTTCGGACTCGGCCAGGGAGATGAAGCCCTCGCCTATTAGAGAATTGTTGCGGTACATCAGCAATCCGGAGATCATATCGTTTGCCGGCGGGAACCCCGACCCATTCATCTTTCCCGTGTCTGAGTTCGCCGCCGGAGCCATAGTCCTGGGCCGAAACGGAATGGAGATACTCCAGTACGGAGCGACCGAGGGCTACACTCCACTGCGGAAATTTCTGTCAAAGTGGATGGCGCCTCGTATGGGGCGAGAAACCGAACCCAACGAACTTCTTATAACGTCAGGCTCTCAGCAGGGGATGGATCTGCTGTGCGCGGCACTCCTGAACCCTGGCGACGCCGTCATAGTCGAGGACCCGACGTATCCCGGCGCGATACACACCATGCGCAACCGGGGCGCCCAATTTCTGACGGTCCCCTGTGACGCGGACGGCATGAGGACCGACTTGTTGCCTGAGGTAATCGAGACGGCGCAGAATGACGGGAAAAAAATCAAGTTCATCTACAGCATAGTGAATTTCCAGAATCCGTCCGGCGCCACACTTACGACCGCAAGGCGGAAGGAGCTGCTGGACATAGCGTCGAAGTACGGCCTCCTGATATTTGAGGACGACCCATACGGACACCTCCGTTACGAGGGCGGGCACGAACCGACGATATTTTCTATGGACCAGGAGGGCCGTGTCGTATACGCCTGTTCTTTCTCGAAGATACTGGCCCCAGGAGTCCGGGTAGCGTGGATAGTGGGGCCTCCCAATATCATAAGGAAAATGGTCATGATCAAGCAGGGGGCGGACATGTGTACGAGCGTGATATCGCAGGCCCTGGTCGCCAGCTACTGCGACGACGGCTATATGGACGAATTTCTGCCGAGGATAATCTCTCACTACGCAAAAAAACGAGACGCGATGGCGGCCGCTTTTGCAAGACACCTGCCGAGCGACGCGCAGTTCTCCGTCCCAAAGGGAGGGTTCTTCTTCTGGGTAAAGCTCCCCGGAATTGACGCGAAGGAGCTGTTCATGAAGGGCATAGAGCATGGCGTGGCCTTCGTAAACGGCCCCGCGTTCTTCGCGAACGGCGGCGGAACGGACTGCTTCCGAACATGCTTTACGTTCGCCCAGCCCAGCGACCTGGATGAAGGCGCGAGACGCCTTGCCGAGGCAATAGCCGACCAGAGGGGCGAGTAAAGGCGCAAGATCGACTTAAACACAACCCCCGG
>JAITNX010000076.1 GCA_031290235.1 Synergistaceae bacterium
ATAATGCCAATTCAAGCAAAATCGAACTTTCACCCAATGGGTGAAAAGGCTGAATCTCGTGAATCAAGAAATAAACGACATCCACAGGAATTTAAACTCGTCAACCTGCGGATTTGGGGGGCATGTTCTCGTATAACTCGACACAGTTAAGGCGCAATGGGCCGGCAATTCCGCCCGGCCCCCTCGTTTTAGCGGTATTACATTCCTGCCGCCAGCTCCGTTATCTCCCGCAAATGGCCTGGGATGTCTATCCCCTGTGGGCAGTGTTCCACGCACTGTCCGCAGGACACGCAGTTGTGGGCGCGTTCTCCGTCGGTCAAGGCCTGATAGTTGGTGCCAAACACCATTTCAGCAAAATTAGGCCTGCCCGTCATCAATACCCGGTAGTGATTATAAACAGCAAAAACCCTCGGTATATCGACACCGGAGGGACAGTCCATGCAATATCTGCATGATGTACACGGAATCGCGCCGGAGGCGCGATATGCGATAGCCGCTTTTTCGAGGACAGAGCGTTCGTCGTCCGACAGAGGACGGAAATTGGACATGGTTTTTATGTTGTCCTCCAATTGCTCGTAATTGCTCATGCCGCTTAAAACCGTCATTACCCCTGGAAGGGACGCCGCGTAACGGATTGCCCATGACGCCAGGCTGGCTTTTGCGTCGGCATCCTTCAATATATCTTCAGCCGATGGCGTCAGCGACGCAAGGACGCCGCCGCGCACCGGTTCCATTATGACGATCGGTATGCCTCGCCCGGAGAGGATGTCGTACATCTCCTTGGCCTTCAGAGTCTCCCAGTCGAGATAGTTGAGCTGAATCTGGGCAAAATCCCACTCGTGAGCGTTCACCAGCCTCAGAAGCTGCTCCGGCGCATCATGCATCGAGAACCCCAGATGGCGAATTTGCCCCTCCTCCTTTTTCTTGCGGAGGAACTCGTAGACGTTGTACTTGAGGGCGAGGTCGTACCTCTCGGCACCCAAGTTATGCATCAGATAGAAGTCGAAATACTCGACCCTGCATTTTTTTAGCTGTTCGTTGAAGATTCGCTCCACATCCCCGGCGGACTCGAGCACCCATGACGGCATCTTTGTTGCAAGGCAGTATTTTTCGCGCGGGTGCCGCGACAGCGCTTCGCCGGCGAATGTCTCGCTCCTGCCCTCGTGATACACCCAAGCCGTGTCGAAATAATTTACTCCGGCCTCCACCGCCCTGTCCACCATGCGATTTACCGCATCGCCGTCTATATCCTTCGCATCGGCCGACAAAAGCGGCAGACGCATCAGACCAAAACCAAGAAGCGATATCGGCCTGCCAATGCTTTTAAAATTCCGCTGCTCCATCATCCTTAAACCCTCCCTTATCCATTACGAATAAACCGCGCTGACATTTTACCAAAACGCGGCTGACTATAAAAGCCAACCGCTGCAAACCTTGATGCTGTCAGGGGCGTTTTTGCTCCATGCGTCGGCCCCAACATACCTGCACGCTTCGTCGCTGACGGCGTTTCCTCCGATCGTAATTTTGACTTCATTGCGAAGACCCACTGCCTTGAAGGCCTCGACCGTTCTCTTCATAGAGTCGATGGAGAGGGTGAGGACTCCTGATAAGCCGACAATTTCCGGTTTATGGATCTTTACGGCTTCGACGAACGCTTCGGGGGCTTGATCGATGCCTATGTCGACCACTTTAAAACCGGCGGCCTCGGCAATGCTCTTGAATATATTCTTGCCGATATCGTGAATGTCCCCCTCCACAGTGCCAAGGACTATGGTGCCGCGCGTGACGGCGTTCCCGTCGCCAAGCAGCGGTTTCAGCCTGTCGATGCTATCGCTCAGCAATTCTCCGGCGAATATCAGGTCTCCGACAAAATATTCGCCATTTTCGAATTTTTCTCCAACTATTTCCATTCCATGCTGACAGACCTCGACGATTTTTTGCGTCTCGTCGTTGTTTGGGTTATTTGCGACAAAAGAATCGAGAATCCCGTAAACCTTGGCCTCGTCCAGGTCTCCAAACGCCAGTTTAAGTTCTGCCAAGTCCGCCAATATTATCATCCTTCCCGTCCGATTTACGGATCAAATCCAGGCGCTAGTGTACATGAGCATGTTCATGGCTGTGAGAATGGCTATGGACGTGAAATTCTCCAGGTTTAGAGTCGTCCTCTTTTGTCAGCTCGTTCAATATGGTCTTGTAGACGATGACCATCTGTCTTCCAAGTTCGGCATTGCTCTCCTCGACGCTCTTTCCAGCCTGATTGACGATTACCTTGTCAGCCGCCGCGACTGCCAGGGCCCTTGCAATTTCATGTGGATTGCTGAAAGATCCGCACATGTATAATCACCTCCGATTTAAATTAAACATCCACTCCAAAGCTACATTAGCTATATTATAGAATCCATTGTCAAGGCCGGATGCCCCACTTTTTCCAGGAACTCGACTACCGCGTCGGGTTCGTTACCAACGTCCTCATCCGCTATTTTGTCTATGAAGTCCTCGCCAAGCCCGGACTCGACGCAACGCGCGACAAGTTCGCCGCGCAGGAAATTTTTCAGATCCTTAGGCATCCAGCAGACGCGGGCAAGCCCACCGTCCCCTGCGATAAATTTTTTGCTGATTATATACTGTCTGCCGATCCCCATAAAGCCAGGGGTCTGAGCGCCGCCGCCGACCGAGCCGGCCAACGTGGCAAACGTCATTCCGCAGGGCGTCATGCCACCAAACTCTCGCGTGGTTATCATTATGCCATTGGCCTCCGGAAATAGCGCCAATATCGCCTCGAAACAACCGCAGGAGGTCATGGGCAGATCCATAAAGCTATACAGCGCCACTTCCTCCAGCTGTTTGTTGCTCGACGCGTAAATGTACTCGTTTACGGAAGGATACAGGCCCTTTATGGGATCGGTGGGCTCTCCCCGCTCAATCGCCGCATTGGGGCCATTGGGATCTATCTCAAAGCTGGCGCGGGCATCGAGCCAGTTGACTGCCCCGCACAGGCCTATGCGCTCCGGGGTGATGACGCACATGTGGTTGGGCGCGAAGCTCTGACAGAGCTTGCAGGAGTAGAACATGTCGCACTTTTCATCGGTGAGACCGCGCATCCTCTCGTCTCGGGCCGCATATGTCTTGCGGGCATCGGCTATTACGCGCTCGACCTCAGCCTGTTCTGTGAGGAAGACGACCTCCACCCTGTCCACTATCGCCGGGAAATCCGCCTTGAGTTTGGCGATTATGATCTCCCCGAGGTGATGCAGGCGAAAACCCTGCGAGTACGCGTTCTTGCTTATCCTCACCCAGACCAGGTCCCTCTGGGCGCTGTGCCACAATCCCTCGCCGAAATTCACGATGTCGTGCATCCGGCGCTCCAGCACGCTTTCGAAGTCCTGCTGCATCTTGCGGCCGTATACCTTGACGCATAGACCCAGCGGCATGCGGCCGCCCGTCCCTACCGAGTCCACATCCGGCCCGATCAATGAAATCAAGCCGTCCTCGATGTCGTTCGCGTCCACCATGTCGACCCACTCGAACGCTGTGCTGCGAGTGCCCCCAAACTCCACGTGCATGTCGTTCCTGCGAATGCTCTCGCCCTCGAACGCGGGACCCATCAGTATCGGGATGTCCAGATCGAGTGAGGTTATTTTTATGCCGCGCAGCTCCATAGCGATCGCGATCATTTTCTTGGGGTCCGGTTCATAGACGTACAGGTCTGGGATCTCCTCCTCCAGCGGCTGGTCGGTTATCGTGGGGTGGTTGAGGTACATTGCCCCAAACTCGGCAGCGATTCGGACGTCGTCCTGACTGCCAAGCGCCAGTACGAACGCGCGCACCCTTTTTTTCTGGTAGTCGAGGTGCTTCTCCAGCTCTCCGCCGGGGATGCCTCCAAAGGCCAAGCCAGCGCGCAGCGCGTAGTTGACGGCGTGTATGACCTGAGTGAAGTTGCCAAGCGGGAAAGCGATATAGTCGATGCCCAATGTCATGCCAGCCTCCAGGAGCTGCTCTATGATCTCGTTGGAGAGCATGATCATCAGGCCCTTGCCCTGCAGGTTGCGGAATATCTCGACGGCGGTCTTCGTATCCCTCGCCCTGCCTATGATCACGGCAAAACCGGGAATTGTGAAATCGACTAATGAGATGCCGAATCGCCTGAGGACCTGGTCCGTCAGAAAACCGGTCCACGGCTCACTGTACGGGGGACAGTCCAGGTAGTTGCAAGCCTCGATCACCTCAGCCGCGACAAGCGTGGCTCGGCCATTGAGGCGAGATCCGTCAAGCGTGAAGTCATGTCTCAGACACTCCGTTTTTGCCCTGTTCAGAACCGGAACTAGCTGGCCCAGCGTCTCAACCTTGACTCCATCGAGCGCGGTTATGACTGGCAGATAATAGGCCGTCTCAGGGTATCCCACCGGGTGATCCCTGCCATGCTCTTCTATAGCCTGGTCAAGGCGGATTTGCGCATAGCCTGTCGCTGTGACAGAACCCTCGTAAGCTCTTTTAAACAGGTCCAGTGACATTGTCCTCGCCTCCCTGCCTAGCTCTCATACAAAACGTTAGCGGACGTATTGTACGCTTCGGCCGCTTTACGATGAACCCCGAGGCGCCATGCCCTGCTCTCGAGGCGTTGCAGCAGCTTAGCGGCTGCCTTTTCGGCGTCGGTCTCGAATATGAAGTACCCGCCGAAAACGTCGCGGGCGACCTGTGTGACAAGGTCAAACACGAGCGGGCTGCCGTCTATCGGCGGCATGACGCCAACGTGGCATGGAATTCCCATCGCGACCATCCAAGAACCTATCGAGATGGCCTTCTCGCTCGTAGCCTCCGGCGCCGTCGCGACAAATGGAAGTTCCGGGACCGATATTCCCATGTCCAACGCCAGCGTGTGCCACAGCTGCTGCACGCGGCTGTTGTCCACACAGGAACCCATGTGGAAGACGAGCGGCAGCCCTACCCCGGAAGCGTCCTGTATGCGTCCTATCAGCTTCTTCAGGCCGGGACCGGCGTAGAGATCGACGCCCTCCTGGCTCATCATGCCGAACTTGGAAAACGCCCCCGCCGAACAACCTGTGGAAACCAGGAATACGTCGTTTTTCGCAAGCTCCCGCGCTATCTTAATGATGGCGGCGTCGTGCTCTACCTTCTGATTGTTGCAACCGGCAAACGCGCAGATCCCCTTGATCTCCCCGCTTTGAACCGCGTCCGAGAGCACGCCGATGGGCCTCTTGGGGTTCGCCTTGCTGAATATATCGAGCATGGCCTCCAGGCTGAAACCGCCGATTATATCCTTTTTGAAGGCAGGTATGTGCATCAGGTCCTCCCTGCGGTTGCCAAAGTTCTTTATCGTCAGGCGAACGATCTGGCGAGCGGATTCCCTGGCGTTGGCGAGATCGAACTCGATGTGGGCAGAACCCGGTATCTTGGAAAACTTGACGGTGCTTATCACCAGCGTGTGGTAGCAGTTGCAGACCTCTTGTATGCCAGGCGCTATGCACTGTACATCCACGACCATTGCGTCAAGTGCGCCGGTCATTATAGCGAGTTCCTGCGAGCCAAAGTTGGTGGCCATCGGCACCCCCCTGCGCATCAACACCTCGTTGCCGGTGCAGCAGATGCCTACGAGGTTGATTCCGTCCGCCCCGTTCTTCCTCGCCTCGTCCTGCAGCTCATCCACGACGTCGACTATCATCTCCGACAGCACAGGGTTGTGACCGTGTATCGCAAGGTTGACCATGGATTTCCGCAGGACTCCGAGATTGGCGGACGTCTTGACCGGTTCCGGCGTCCCGAACAGTATGTCGGAGAGGTCCGTGGAGATGCTCATGCCGGTAAAATCGGCGAGTGCCGCCTGCAGTCCTCCGAATATGATATTGACCGGGTCGGCGTCTGTGCCCATGTGTGTCTCGTGCAGGAGCTGAACCACCGAGCGGTCGATGGCCGGCGTGTTGATTCGGGTCGTCTTGAACTTTTTTTTGCGCTCGTCGTCGATATTGACGTCAAGCCACGTGCAAGGCTCATCAGTGTACTTGCCGAAGTCGGTCAGGGCTTTGATGGCGACATCTTTAGCTATGTCCACGTCCCTGCGCCCATCCAGCTCCACTCCGACCTTCTTTGCCACCGCGTGCAGCTTTTCGCTGTCCCTGACGCGATAGTCCGGCGCCTTGCCTTCAGCGGTGGAGAGCAGCGTGTGGGCAATGTCGCGCCCATGGTCGCTGTGCGCGGAAGCGCCGCCAGCGATGTATCGGGCTACGTTGCGCGATACGATGGTGTAGTCCCTCGCGCCGCAGATGCCCTTATCGGCGCCCTTCTTGGAAGAGATGACGCGGCAGGGACCCTGGATGCATATCTTACAGCAAATTCCAGTTAGGCCGAATTTGCACTGAGGCTGCTGCGCCTCGTAGCGATCGAACTGAGTGGATATATCCCGGTCCTTAGCCGCCTCCAGGATCTCAGTTGCTGCCGGGTCTATAGTGCGGTAATCGCTCATGTCGTTCCTCCTTCCTGAATCAAGAAATTAAGAAATTCAAAATCATCTGCCCGTCGCTCACAGGATTTGCGAACTTCCAGCCTTTAACGAGTCCTCGAACGTGATCGAGCCGCCTGGCGCTATCACCATAAACCGCCCCGGCGCCCAGTTGCCGGAGAGAAGATCCTCTATAATGCCGAGGTCGCCTTCCGCGCGTATGACCGGAATGCCCAGAAGCCCGGCCACTTTGCCGACTTCACGCTCGACTGGTTCGACGTCGAACGCGCCTGTGTCGATGACGGCAAACCTGCGATAGTGCTCCATTATCATTTTCGTGAATTTCAACGCGCGTTCTTTCCCATAACGCCTAACATAGTACCCATGTTCGTTCATCACATTTTTTTCTCCTCGGAGATAACCCCTGGTAAAAAAATAAGTATCTATGCCATATTGCATCCGCTTCTCGTTGGAGCCGAGAAAGATCGGTATGCAGTCCGGCACGAACGGCATTACGAGCGTTCGTTCGCCTGATGTGAGGCCAACCAGGCTGTTGCCGCAAAAACCGAAGAGCAGCAGGACTGTATCGAACTCGGTGCCAAGCTCCCCTATCAGCTCAGCGATTCGCACACGGAGCTTTTCGGGCCTCGAGTGCAGGCCGCTCTCCGCCCAGAACACCGGGTATGAGCAAGCCATGCGCCCCATCACGAGCTCCAATTCCTCCTTCAATGTTTCACAGGCAACTATGACGCTCCCGCGCATCAGGCGCCGAATATTTTATAGCGGGGCGCCTTGAAGAGATCGGCGTACGAATCGCAGTAGATCTCCTTGTTCAGCAACACCCTGGCAGTAGCCGCCGCATCCATGAGATCGACGTCAGAGGCGTTTGCTATCGCCGCGTCGAGTCCTGCCCCAATCAGCATGACGAGAGCTGTGCGATTGATGATATTGCGGTGCGCGCAGCGCTGGGACGTGTTGGAGAGGCCGCAGACCGCCTTTGGAGACGGATCCGCCATCAACTTGACTTGGCGCAGCGTCTCCAGTGCCTCTACGAAGTGGTCTTGCGCAACGTTTATCGGGAGCAGCAGCGGATCGATATACAGATCCCGCATCGGCAGGCCGTATTCGTCGGCAGCCGCCACCAACTCCATCGCCAGCGCGACACGCTCGTCACTCGTCTTGGGAATGCCCGAATCCTCGCTCATGGCGAGTCCTATGACCTTCGCGCCGTACTTTATCGCCATGGGGAAGACCCGCTCTATCTTGTGCCTGTCAGCGTGACAGGAATTTATGAGGGGAGGCTGCCTGCACAGTTCGAGTCCCTCCTCTATGAGGTCGTAGTTTGTGGAGTCGAGAGAGAGCGGCGTATCGACCGCGCCCTGAGACGCTTCTATCAGGAATTTGAGCGCCTTGCGCGGATCTGCCGCCGAGGCGCCAACGCTGATGTCCAGCCAAGCGGCGCCCATCTCCGTCTGCTTCACCGCCCACTTGACGACAGCCTCCGGGTTCTCGTCGATGATCGCCTGTTTTATGTCGCTGAACATGCCGTTGATGCGCTCTCCGATTATTTCCATGCGTTCCATCTCCCTCTTTTATTATGAAACCTATAAGCGCGTGACGGCCCGCCCGTCACGCAATCGCGACTGGTTTTGAGAGCGCCTCGATCTGAGCCTTGACAATCTTGATAGCCTCCGGGTGGCGCATGACGAGTATGTCGATGCCGGCTTGCAACAGTGAAGTCGCGGTGATTGTCTCCCACATGACGCCGCGTTCGGTTGCATCCCCCCATTTTGGAAAATCCGCCTCGCTGGCGTTCGCCTCCTTTGCCTTCCACGCCTCGTTTCCTATAAAACCGATCACCGGCATTGCGAGCATTTTGTCCCCCTGCAGCGAACCGATGCGGCCGCGCTCCATGACGGAGTAGGAGTACTCGAGCCCGTAGCCGAGGCCGCCAATGGACGGATCGATGACTATCCGGTCCATTGGCATGTTCATCTCGCTTATCATGATGTTGATCTGCTTACAAATGTTTATGTCGAGCGGTGAACTCGATATCAGCGTGTGTTTGTGCACCATGCATGCCGCCGTGACTGTGGCGTAATTCTCCTGGCCGGCAAGCCCTATCAACAGGTTCTCTCCGGCGAACTCCTCCGCCACCCTCGATATCAATCCCTTGTCCAACTCGTCAACACCACAGCCCTGAACTCCAATCGGGCAGGGGACGGCCTTCAAGATCGCTCCCAACGTCGCCGCGCAGTCCTCGACGCTTCGTCCGCCGTTGTCTGGGTCTATTGAGAGCAGTTTGACATATATCATATCCGCACCGGCCTCAATAGCGCGCTTTGCCCAGACGGCTGGATCCTTCAGCGCGTCGCCCCATGCTTCTTTAAGTGCGGCAGGCCACAGGGACGGTTCCATGTCTATGATCTCCGCGGCGACTATGGCTCGGTTTGGCGCCGCCCCTTCGTAATTCTGGAAGGGCAGCGAATTTTCGCCGCCGATTGCGAGCGTGTAGCCACGCGTGCCCCCGTTTTCGGCAGTCGCCCCAAGTGTGGCCGTGGAAATCGAACTGGAACTCTTCTCAAGCAAGTAGGGCATCGTCTTCCCCTCCCAATGTCTCATCCAAGATCTTTATCGTCGATGCGACGCTCGGCGCGTCGTCTGGAAGCTCATACAAGGGTCTTCCGGCGAGTTCGTACGCCGTGATGGTCTCATCCTCCGGCACCATGCCATCTACCCTCAGTCCCAATCTCTCCATCTCGTCATGAAGAGCCTCGGCATCCCCCTCTTTAGCCCTGGTGAGCACGAAGAATATTTTTTTGACAGGCACTCGCAGATCCCTAGTCAGGGCATATACCCTGGCGGCGCTGCGCACTGAGCGGCGGGATGTGTCGCTCAAGACATACAGGGCGTCCACGTGCTCCGTCGTCGTGCCGCGGCTGATATGCTCCATTCCAGCCTCGTTGTCCATAACGACCGACCTGTAATTCTTGGTCAGCTTCATGATATGTTTTTTCAGCACGTTATTTGGAAAACAGTAGCACCCAGGACCCTGAGGCCCTCCCATAGCTATTAGGTCAAAGTGTTCCGTCTCGGTCAGCGATGCGCTCAGCTTGTAGCTGATAAACTCGTCCTGGCTCATGTGCGGCGGAATCCCGTCGATCTCCTTTGTCTGAGAGACGACGTCGGAGATCGTCCAGCTCGTCTCCTCCACTCCGAGGGCCTCGGAGAGATTGGAGTTCGGGTCGGCGTCCACCGCCAGTATGGGCGTCTTTTTATTCGCAATCAGCCATCGGACCAACAGCGCGCAAAAGGAGGTCTTTCCAACCCCGCCCTTGCCTGCGACCGCAATTGTCAGCGTCATTTTGTACATCCTCCCCGTCTTTATCGCTAGACAGCCTTGTAAAAATCCAACTCCGTATGAGGAAGGAACGAGGCCATCGTGAACTCCTCCATAAACTGGTTGCCAACGCTCAGCTCGAGGTTGGTGACGGCAGCCGCCACGCTCCCCGCATCGATCGTCCTATCGTTCAACACTCGCAGGGCGCCTGAAAGCGAGGTGTTGCCGGCGTAGCTGAACGATTCGAGCGGCAGCGGAGGCAACATGCCTATGTTCGTCGCGTATCCTATGTTCAGGTGGCGCCCAAACCCCCCTGCTATGAAAATGTGGTCTATATCCGACAGGCTCATATCCACGCTCTTCACTAGGACCCGTATTCCAGCGTAAATAGCGGCCTTGGCCCGAATGATGTTGAAGACGTCGTCCTGCGTGATCGACACGCCATCCGCGACGAAAAACTCTTTCTCCTCCGTAGTGAACCTGCCGGAACGGTCGATCACGCCCTTCTGCAGCAATGCCGAGAGAAACGAGATAAGGCCTGAGCCGCAGAGCGACCGTGCCTCCGCGTTATACCCGCCGATCACGTCGTAGACCATGTGCCCCTTGTGGTAATATACGTTGTCTATCGCGCCGTGTACAGCCCGCGAACCATGGCTTATGCCTGAACCCTCGAACGCGGGTCCGGCCGAGCAGGAACAGGCAATCATAAACCCATCTCCCGCAAGGACCATCTCCCCATTGGTCCCAACGTCGACAAGCATGTTCAGGCCCGGCCTTGCGGCCAGATCGGTGGCGATGAGACCTGCCGTGATGTCCCCCCCTACGTATGACGAGACCGCTGGCAGTATGACGACCCTTCCGTTCGGCATGATCGGCATGGCAAGATCGGCTGGGCGCAGCGTCGGAAACTCGCATGCCGCCGGGACATAGGGCTCCCGCCTGAGCCAGTACGTGGGCAGGTTGAGCAAAAAATGGACCATCACAGTATTGGCGGCCACTGTCATCACCGGAATCCCGGCCGCTGGGATACCGGCCCTCTGCGCCAGAATGGAGATCGAGCTGCGCATCACACCGAGTACGGCTTCCTGCAGCGTCTTGGCCCCGTTTTCGTTCTCCTCGGTGTACACGATGCGCGAGATAACGTCCGCTCCATATTCAGCCTGAGGATTGGGTATGCCGATCGTGTCCAGCACAAAACCGGTCGCGAGGTCACACAGCGCGGTAACCACTGTTGTGGTGCCTATGTCAATCGCAACGCCATAGAGAGGTTTAGAGGAGAACGACAGCACCGTGACCCCTTCATCCTCGTAAAACAGATTTGCGGTAATTTTAAAATTCCCGTCCCTAAGTTTCCCTGGCAGCGACGCCAGGCTGGCCTCCTCTATCCTGACTCGTTCCGGCCTCACGTCAAGATGTCGGGCTAGCGCCATCTTAACTCGCGTAGCGTCGCTCACGGAATCTTCAAGGGAGGGAGGCGCCATCTCGATCCTCGCCTGCTCGACAAGCGGCGCGCGATTGCGCCCGGCGTCGTACGCGCGGATATCCGTCAGGACGGTCTGCCCAGTCAGGCGTACCGCGTCCGGCACGTGTATCGTCATATCTTCCTCCAGCAGAGCAGCACAAGCCCTGACCGGCCGCCCGTTCGCGAAGACGGTGCATTTGCCGCAAGCGCCGCGGCCGCCGCATGGAAGCGGAAGGTCTATCATGGCCGCCTGAGCCGCTGCCGCTATAGTACAGCCCTTTTTTACCGTAACCCACACGTCGTCGGGCAGAAAATGCGCTGTCGCCTTGCTCATTTTGCAAAGTTGGCTTTAGCGAAGGCCGGTATGCCCGAAGCCTCGTTCGACGCGACAAGGACCTTCCAGCCGCTCTTCTCCTCCAGCGGCGCCTTGAGCGCCGCGACATAACCTGGCAGCACTATGGTCCTGTGATTTACTCTGTCCTTGAGGTTTATCTCCATTATGAACTCAGCTATCTTGTCGGCAGTGAATTTGCCGGCGGCCCATGCCGTCAGGACGGATGTGCCGTCAGTCGGCGTCGCTATGATCCACGACGGGATCTTCGAAGCCGCGACCTCGCCCTCCACCGTGTAGTACGTCAGCGAGAAGTTGGTGGTGCAATATACTGGGGAGTCCTCTCCCGCTTCGCCGACCGCGAAGATACCTGGTTCCACTTGAGCGGGCACCTGTGGATTGGAAAATAGGTTCTGCCTGAGCGCGCACAGCGGCAGGATGTGCGCCTTTTCGATGACGTCCGTCACCACTATGCTGCCGTATTTGGCTACGTAGATAGACGCCTCGGCTATCTGCTCGCGCGGGGATTCTCCGCAGACTGAGACTATGGACGGGTAACCGAGCGGGCGAACCTTTTTCCGGATGGCCTGGCGGCGTATCTGAGTGATGTCGGCCAGACGCTGAACCACCCCTGCGGTGGTGGCGCCCAACACTATGTCCTTCGTCACTCCGGCCACTTTCTCGCTCAGTGCCGATAGCTCGTTTATGTCGGCGCCTCTCACTACGAGCGGGCAATTCGTCTCCTTCGCTATGGACGCGACAGCCTCCCAGTTCTCCTTGCCGGCGCCGCAGAGCAACGGGCGCGCCCGCGCCGTCGCCAGTGCCGCCGACGCCAGGACCTCCGGGATGTCCGAGATATAGATTGG
Source organism: Synergistaceae bacterium (assembly GCA_031290235.1). Taxonomy (GTDB): domain Bacteria; phylum Synergistota; class Synergistia; order Synergistales; family Synergistaceae; genus JAIRWR01. The sequence goes on from JAITNX010000076.1 coordinate 12,454, forward strand.
CGCGAACTTGCCCCTCTCCGCCACTATTTTTGCCTTCTCGGCGAAGGCCGAAGAGTTCCCGGATTTATCCACAAGAGCTATGGCGTCGATGGATACGGTCTCGCCAACCCGTTCGAATATCAGGTCGTTGATGGCCTCCAGGCGTGTCTCGAAGTTCGTATCGTTATCATCGATGGCGACCGCGATGCAGGTAGGGTGGAAGAACTGCTTGTCATGCCGAAAGAGTACGACCTCATCCCCCATCTCTCTGGCTTTTTCCCCTGCTCCGATAGTCACCTTCACCACTGGAGGCGCTGAAGCTGCGCCGAGCGCCTCTTTGGCTTCGTCAGAGACGTGCGGGCACGCGTCGAGCGCGATTTTTGACGCTGCCAGGGCCATGGAAAATGCCAGACAGGTCGGATGCCCGCAATCCTTGCAGTTGGTCTTGGGTGTCAGCTTGAAAATTTGCAAACCAGTCAGAGCCATGGGCTATCACTTCCAAATATTATATTTTTATACCCTTTAGGCACTGGCTATAAATCAGCCCTTCCCTAAAGGACGAACGACATGTTATCAATGAACATCCGATTGAACGATTTGTCCTCCGACAGACTGAACTCCTTCGCATTGCGAGTTATGGCGTCGAGGACCTTGGGGGCGGAGTCGTCGAGCAGATACTTGACAAGTCCGCCAAGAGCGCTGTTTCCGACTGCCCTCATCTTGCCGGACAACTCCGCCGGAAAGAGTCCTATGGCGGCGCCGTTTTCAGTATTTACGCTGGAGCCGAAGCCACCCGCGACGTAAAACTCTCCGATATCTCCATACTGGAGTCCCGCCGCTCTCATCAGCACGTCCATTCCGCTGCGGATCGCGCTTTTACCCAACTGCACCTCCCGAATGTCCTTCTGGGTGAAGACGATTTCCTCTCCGGCGTTCGTGGCTCCCAGTACGACGCGCCCGCCGCGATTTCTTTCAAATCGGCCGTTCGGCAAGATAAAGCCGTGGGTCAGGCACTCTGCCGTCGCGTCTATTACGCCGGAACCGCAGATACCCACCGGCGGCGCGCCTCCTATGGTGTCGATCCGGCACACATCTCCTTCGAACCGCACCGAGGAAATAGCTCCAGGTACGCTGCCGGTCCCCCATTGAATATTGCCGCCCTCGAAGGCCGGTCCTGCCGCAGCGGCCGCACAATACAACATGCCGTCGCGGCTCAGCGCCATTTCGCCGTTTGTGCCCATATCCAGCAAGACAGCCGGCCTCTCGCTCTCGATGAGGTCCGTGAAGAGTATCCCGGCCGATATATCCGCACCGACGTATGTCGAAATGCCTGGCAGTATGTCGGCCTGGCATGAGAAATCCACGCCGCAGCCGTCAAAGATGTCGTCATACCTGAGACTAAGCGGACTCAGCGTGACCGGGGTGAACGGGTAAACGCCCAGTGTCCGGCAGGATAGGCCGAGGAGAAGATGCAGCATGACCGTGTTGCCTGCGATGGCCATCTTGACGACGCTGCCATGGTCCACTCCATGTTCCGCGCAAAGTTTTTCAGCCTCACGAGCTATCTGAGTCCTTATGAGACCGCTCAATACTGGCAGTTCTCCCTGGGCGGCGCGCATAATCCTCGAGATAACGTCCATCCCATACCTCCGCTGATCGTTTATCGACGACAGACACCCGAGGACTGTCCCATCCACAACATTTACGAGCGAGAGGCAGAGCGTAGTAGTGCCTATGTCCACCGCTATGGCGTACAGCGCCCTGCGGGTCCCCCCTACATGCAGCACTCTGCCGCCGGACCTGGCTATATAAGCCGTTTTGAATCCACCTTCGACAAGTCCGGAGCAATCTCGCAGAACTTCCATGGTCAGACCGCCCTCTCCATGGTCACCGCAAACCCTCTCCGTCACACTTTTTGCGCTTTTTTCAAACGGCATCTCGTCGATAACAACCGGGGGCGCTCCGAAAAATTCGCCGTCGTATTCAGTCACGGCCCTGAAATTTTCCTCACCCAACCGCACAGCCTCTATGACGAGATTCTGAGTGGGACGCGCAAGGCAAGCGAGGCGCCAGCCGTTTTCCAGTTCATCTATGGAGAGATGCCGGGCGTCGCCGCCAGTTACCTCCAGGAAACCCTCAAGAACCCTTACCCTGCACTTGCCGCACCCGTATGTGCCGCCGCAAACGCCAGGGACATAAATATTCCTGCCGCGCAGAGATTCAAGCAGATTCTCCTCCTCTGGGCAATCGACGGTCATGCGCCTGGAGCCAAAGACAACCGTCAGTTCTATGTTTGCCAAAAACAGATTCTCCTTTCATCCCCACTAGTTATATGTCCCGCTATAAAACTTAGAACCGGAAACAATTCAAATGGTGAACTCCCGCTGTGCCGCAACGGAACGCGATTTCAAATTGGTATCATATTTAAATTTCGACTGCCGAACCTGACGCAAATGTACGCATGAGCGACGTAAACGACAACTTGCAATCCATAAGGCTCTCACGGCGTTTGCGAGTAAATTTTCCAATTATAGTTTAGCCTCTTGCAATATTAGCACAGCTCATATAAAATGTAAATTAGTTAGGACGCTAAATATTTTGACCGAGTTCGTTCGCCTTGAAGCCGAGGCTTAATGATGCGCCGCCATAGCAGCGACAATGGCGCCGAGGCAAGGCTGTGAGTGGACATATAACTTCTTTCACGAAAGGCGGCGGGAGACAGTTGATCATTATCGGCGAAAAGATAAACGGGACCATCCCATCGACGGCAAAGGCCATTGCGGAGAGAGACGAAGATTACGTAAGAAACCTGGCGCGTCAGCAGACGGAGTTCGGCGCCGAGTACCTGGACGTGTGCGCTGGCACGGCGCCCGATATCGAACGGGAGACACTGGCGTGGCTCGTCAGCCTGGTACAGGACACTGTGGACACGAAATTATGCATAGACAGCGCCGACGTGGACGTGATACTGGAGACTTTGCCGCTGGCGAAGCGCCCCGGCTTGATCAACTCCGTATCGGATGAGCATGGCAAATGCGAGAAGCTGTTCCCAAAGGTGGCGGACTCGGAATGGAACATCATAGCCCTAACCTGCGACAACAACGGCATATCGACGGATCCTGCGGTGAAGTTCCAAATCGCGGTGACAATAATGGAGAAGGCGAAGAGTTTCGGTATCAGAGAGGATCGAATGTTCCTGGACCCGCTGGTTACGACGCTCAGCACCACTCCAGACTCGCTTCTCGCGTTTAACCAGACTCTCAGGAACATAAAGGAAAAGTACCCAGCGGCGCACATAACATCCGGGCTTTCCAATATTTCTTTTGGTATGCCGTCGAGGAAATCCATCAATCAGCAGTTCCTCGCGTTGGCCATGGGCGCCGGCATGGACAGCGCCATAATGGACCCTACGTCGCGCGATATGCGCACCGCGCTGTATGCAACCGACGCGCTTCTCGGAAACGATAAGCACTGCCGGCGATATCTAAACGCATACCGCAAGGGCGTCATCGGCGTACAGAAATAAGCCGGCGCGGGACAAAGTTTGACCGGCCCCATGACAAATGACTGAACACGCCGGATATCAACGCGCGCTGGGACTTGCGCGGCACGAGCTGGCAGGCCGTCTCCCAGAGACAGTCGCAGCCAATACAGGGACAAGGTGGACCGGAGAGACCTACGAGATCCCATGGCTGGGAGGAACTGTGCTGCTGGAGGACGGGGCGCTCGACGAGCAAATCATCTGGCTTCACTACCTCGCCGCCCTCGGCCCCAAAACGCCGCGCGGCGTTTACGTCAACTACAGGCAGCTTCCTGGCGCGGCTATTTACAACGACAACTTCGTCAAGAGGACCATCAGTCCAATGGTCGGAGCATTTCACGACAAGCTCGACGACTTTTTGAGGATGGGAATTTCCATGGGCGGCGAGGTAAAGAACCTGGGACACGCTTCCTTCGTTATACGGGCGCTTCCCTTTGTCCCAATCACCTACGTCATCTGGCAGGGCGACGATGAAGTGCCGGCAGATGGCAATATACTGTTCGACGAGACAGCTGCCGACTGGTTTTGCGCGGAGGACCTGGTAGTGCTGGCAGGAATCCCGGTGTACAATATGCTCAAGAGCAAAAAAGTGTGAGAATTTTGATAGACTCGTCATGGCTAACAATCATCTGGCGGCCTTGAAAAGGAAATGCGGCTATAATCGTAAAAACCTAATGGGGGCGAACTGACATGAGCAATGTCTCGGAACTCTTGGCCGAGCGGAGCCAAATACGCGCCGACTTGCTGGCGCACAAAATCCCAAAACGCGTGCCGGTGTACGCAGGATTCACGCTGAGCGCAGCATGCGGATATGCCGGGACGAGCTATATGGAGGCGCATTACAACCCAGAGCTGCGTGAACAAGCGTTCGATGCAATTTGCAGAGATTTTTATGCTGACGCCGTACCGGTCTCGGACCTTCGTTTGCCCCTTCCCTACCAGATACTGGGGGCCAAGAACTGGGTGTTGGCCTCGAACGGCATCGTCCAGCACCCTGAGATAGAGACGATGGCAGTGGAGGACTACGACGATTTCATAAGAGCTCCTTACGAGACCATGCTCGAAAAATTCCTGCCCCGCGCATGCGCCGCGCTCGACGTCGATCCCATAAACAAGGCGCTGACGCTGACTAAAGCATATATTGCTTATTCCCAGGCAGTGGGCGTCACGTCTGGCATAGCGAGGCAGATGCGCCAGAAATATGGCTACGCGCCGGGAATTGTGCGTGGAAATATGTTAGAGGCACCGTTCGACTTTCTGGCCGATCAGCTTCGAGGCTTCAAGGGAATCAGCATGGACGTGCGCCGCTGCCCCGACAAGGTTAAGGCCGCAGTGGAGGCCATCATCCCGCTCATGCTGAAGCAGGCGCTCGCGACGCCTGTTCTGCCTGGCACCCTGGATTTCATACCGTTGCACCTCGCTCCATACCTGAGCGACAAGGTATTTAAAGAGCTGTACTGGCCCTCGCTGGAGTATTGCATCACCAAACTGGATAAACAGGGCGTGGGCTGCCGAATATTCGCAGAGAACGACTGGACCAGGTTTGCCTATGCCTTGGCCGAGCTGCCAAAGTCCACCCTCGTATTGTTCGAGGATGGGGATTATTCAAAGATCAAGAAGACCGTAGGCAGGAACCATATAATCGGAGGTTTCTACAACCCCACCAAAACTCTGAGCATGAGCGAAGAGGAGTGCATCGAAGACGTCAAGCGCATTGTCGACGTCTGCATGGAGGGTGGACGTTTCTACTTTTCTTTTGACCGTTCTGTGATGGACATCAACAGCATCGACACGCGCAAACTGCAGCTGGTGCTGGAATGGGTGCGCGACAACGCCAAGTACTGAGGGGGCTGAGCTATATGGAAAATATGGGCAAGGACAAGTACTATCACGAGTTTGATGAATTCATTGAGCAGCATCCCGAGATCCCGCCGGAGCTGCGCCAGTTGGCTGAACCCGTGGTTCAGGGCATAGAAAACCAACTGTATTCCTTCATCGTTAGCTATATTTTCATGTAGATCCTGCGCTAATTCAGGCGACCCTTGTCCGCCAAAAAAAATAGCGGAGAGGCGGTAAGAACAGCACACGTGCAGGACCCATAGCAGGAGGACTTCTCCTTAGTATTACGGTGCGCCATTGTAGGACGGTAATGTCATGCATGAAACGTGTGTTTTGAGGTTACATCAAAAATAACATGGTGGTGAGATGAAGGATGAATATGACAATCACTGGCATTGTAGGAATCTTGATTATGATAGGTATCATCTTTCTCGGGATGAACATGGGTATGGCTATGTTCTGTATTGGATTCCTGGGGGTTTGGTTCGTAACAGGCCAGTTTAATACGGCAATGAATATACTGCGAACAGTTCCGTATACCAATGCGTCGTATTACAGTTTTTCTGTCATTCCACTTTTTATCCTCATGGGGCAGGCTGCCTTTCAATCCGGCATCAGCGGCGGCCTTTACTCTACGGCGGACAAGTGGTTTTCAAAAACAAAGGGAGGTCTTGCGGTAGCAACTGTCGTTGCGTGTGGCGGGTTTGGTGCCATTTGCGGGTCAACAACGGCTACAGCTGCGACGATGGGAACGATCGCCCTGCCGGAAATGAGGAAATACAACTACAATGACGGACTTTCCACGGCAAGCATCGCGGCGGGCGGCACCCTTGGATTTTTGATTCCGCCTAGTACGGGTTTTATTCTGTATGCAATTATTGCGGAAGAATCGGTTGGCCGTTTGTTTGCCGCAGGAATCATTCCAGATGTTCTGCTTACGCTCGCCTATTCGATAAATATCATCCTTATTTGCGTGAGTTTTTCACTATTTTCTACTATAAATCGTGTTCAATGGTTTTATAGCTTTTTGATTTATTATATACTATATCCATCTTTGGCAAACCATCCGGCAATATCTGCCTTTGAAACAAGATC
>JAITNX010000217.1 GCA_031290235.1 Synergistaceae bacterium
CTTGGGTGCAGCCCTGTATCGGGGATCAGGACAGAGGCGCCCTCCACGAGGTCTATCAGATCCGCCTCTTCTCCGAAACTCATGGCGTTGGTGGAGCAGGCCTCTACGCAGCGGGGAACCTTCGATCCGTTGTCCAGAAGATGCGCGCAGCCTGTGCATTTCTGACAAATGTTCAACTTTTCATTGAAATAAACCGCGTCATAGGGGCAGGCGGTCTGGCAAGCCTTGCATCCGGAGCACTTTTCCGGGTCGATCAACACCAATCCGTCATCCCTGCGATATATAGCTCCATCCTCGCACGACTCGATGCAGGCTGCCTTCTCGCAGTGGTTGCAGAGCCGTGATATATAATGTATCTTCACCTTTGGCATTGCGCCGCAGACGTGTTCTTCCACCTTCGCCCAAAATTGCCCGGTCATGGGCTGAGGCTTCGCGTAGGGCGCCCAGTCGTTGCCGGCGTGCTCGTCCTTGCAGGCAAGCTGGCAATTATAGCAGCCGTTGCACAGCGCGACGTCTATTACAAATACTTTCGCCACCTCTAGCGACCTCCTTCCTCAACTAGCCATCCGTCAAGGCAGACGCCGGCGTCTGGATCTACCTTGCGGGCAAAAACCTCCGGATAATCTCTCTTCCATCCATCCATCTCCTCGTCCGATACTTTTTCAACTTCCACGAGGAAACCGCTGACCGCCATCCCAGTGGCGTTTTTGGACGTCATAGAGGTGGGGGTGATTAGGTTTATAGCTCCGCCACGGTCGAGGACTCCTGGTATGATCGGGTCGTACCTGGACCCATGGTCGACATAACATGTCTTCGTGATGAGGCGCTCCGTGACATAAGCGCCGCAGAGCACTACTCCGCGCTCGTTATAGACCTTGACGATATCCCTGTGCTTGATGCCGCGTTTTTCAGCCTCGATGGGGTGGAGCCACAGGGGCTCGTACTGGTAACCGTCCTTAGCCCTGATCTTCATCGTCTCGACCTCGCGGTTCCAGACTATGTCGTCGCACTGGGCGTGGGTGCGCCAGCGGCCATGGTTCGACATGCACAGCAGCGGATATTTTTTCGTGCGCTCGCTGGAGAGCCTCTCGTCGTGGCTCTCGCTCTTCTCCACCCAGTGGGGAACCGGCGGACGCTCCGGATCGTCTGGCATGTACTTTTCGATGTCCGTCGACGAGTACTCCAAAAGCCCGGTGGGCGTCGTGAGCGGGTTGCCCTTGGGATCCTTGTAAAAGTTGTACAGGCCGGCTGGAACATCCTGAGCGTCGGGTTTGCATGGAACCACGAACACCTTCCTCTCCTGGAATTCATCCCAGGACATGCGCTCCTCGCATCCGGACGCCTTGTAAAAGAGGCGCACCATCTCCTCCTCTGTCAGCTCGCCGCCAGTGTATGCCTTGTAATACTCCGGCCCCAGCTTGGCCGCCACCCTGGCGCAGACCTCGAAGTCGGACACGGATTCGCCGATGGGCTCGCAGCACGGCTCCTCCAGGTATACGGATTGGAAGCTGCCGCTGCTCAGGTCGTTGCCGAGGTCGTGCAGCTCGTGCTTCGTGGCGACCGGCAGGATGATGTCGGCCATGTAGCAATCATTCTCCATCCATGGGTGCTGGACCACTATAGTCTCTATGGACGGATCCTGCATACACTTGACGGAGAGGTTGCCGTCGTTCCAGCAGGTCGTCTGGCAGGGCGCGGACGTCCACATCATATGCACCTTCGACAGGCCGGGGCGAGGGTAGACCTTCTTGTCGAACTGAAACATGGATGTCGACATTCGGTAGTTGTTGGCCTTAGGTATCTGGCTGGTGCTGAAGACGTGCATGCCGTACCACTCAGCCTTCCCGTCCAGGATGGCCTTGTGGATGAGGCAGCGCGGAATAAATTGTTTAGGGGCCGGAAGCTGTTTGAAGAGGTCGACAAGTTCAGGCGCTCTCCGAGCCTGGTCCGGGTTCAATATAAATCGCTTCATATTGATATCGTCCGGCACGTCCCCGTCCACAGGTCTCAGAGGATCCCCGTTATGAGGCACCTGCGGCAGAAATTCACCAGTGTAGGGTATGGGATAATCCTTGGCCCACATGTTCCACTCTATCATCTTGGCTTGATGCACCCCAGGCTTCCCGAGTCCGCGCATACCGAGCAGCATGACCTCGAGGCGCGCCGGCTCGGACGCGTATGGACCTCTTATAAAACATCCGCCGTTGCCGTGGAGGATGCTGACCACTTTTTTTGCCCAGTCCCTGGCCAGGGCCTTGATCGTCCACTCAGGCACTCCGCATTTTTCCGACGCCCATTCCGGCGTCTTGGGTATGCCGTCCTCTTTGCCCGTCACGTAGTCGACGAACTTGTCGAAGCCGTAGGTATGCTCCGCGATATATTCTTTTTCGTAGGTCCCCTCTTTCAGCCACATCCAAGCTATGGCGAGCTGGAGAGCGGCGTCTGTGTTAGGCAGAATGGGGATCCATTTGTCAGCGTGAACGGCCGCGCCATAGTTCAATTCCGGGCAGATGTAGACGCTCTTTATGCCGAGCTCCGTAAACCAATAACAGAGGCGGCTCGGCATGTACATGCCGAAACCAAGCGGCGTCGTCTCCGGATCGCAGCCCCAGAACAACAACGTCTCCGCGTTTTTCGCTATATCCGGGTACAGATTCGCCTGAGGGGTGAGCTCTCCGACGGGCTCGCAGCCCCATACGTGCTTGGCGCCCCAATACCAGCCCTCCCAGCTGTCCATGTTGCGCATCTGCAATGTGTACCCGCCCATCAGCGACATCAGGCGGTTCGGGCAACCGTGGCTCGGGGCGACGTTTTTGCCCTCCCCGTGCATGTCCGACTGACAGAGCACGGCCTCCGGTCCATAGGTGTCCCTCATCCGGACTAGTTCGTCGGCGCATATCTGGGCCGCTTCTTCCCATGAAATGCGCACATAGCCGGACTTGCCCCTGTTCTGAGGGTTGCGTTCTCCCTTCGGATCCCAGTCCACTCGCTTGAGCGGGTATTTGACGCGGTTTGGAGAGTACACGCGGGACTTGTACCCCAGCCCGAATGGAGTGATGGGAACGTGATCGAGGGCGGTAAAGGTTTTGCCGAAGGCCTCCATCTTCCACGGGTTGCAGTGCGAATCCGTGTATTCCTTGTCATAATGGTAGGGCCGTATGCGAGTGATCTTGCCGCCGTCTGAATCGACGAGGCAGGGGGCGCCGCTCTCAGGCCCCATGAGGCTGAAACTTACCACGCTCTGCCGCTCCTGTTTGAATTTACTCAATGCCAATCCACCTCCGCTTTCTCATTGCGATCCCGGTCATGAAGCCTCCGCAACACATTGGGATTTGCCACCGCCCTCTCCCTGTTTTTTCCAATAGTGCGCCATGTCTATGATCGTGATGGCGCACACGCCCGCTCCCAGCAACAGAGCTTTTGTATAATCGCCGTCGCCGCTCAGAAAATGAGTGACCCTTGAAAAGAAAACTGAAGAAAGCCCAAGGGAAAACATCTCGACCCCATAGATAGATCCAAAGTTAGTGCTGCCGAAATCCTCCATGACCATGGCAGGGAAAATTCCGCTTGGCCCGCCGAAAGCGAAAGCTATCAACCCCACCGCGACGCAGAATAGAATGCCTTTGGCATATATCAGCGTGACGCACCCGCAAATAGTTAAACATGCCAGGATTATGATCGATATCGGACGCCCCAGCCTGTCGGAAACCGCAGGGGCGACAAGCCGGCCCGCGGAGCTGCATATACCTGTAAGCATCACCGTCGCGGTGGCCATTACCGGCGGAACATTACGGAAATCGCTCTCAGCCATGATCTTGATCAGAGGGAAAACAATATTCCACGCGCCGGTGACGGTGAAGGTCGCAATGGCTATCTCAGCGAAACGCAACGAGAATACAGCCTCCATCAAAGACGCATGCCGCTGATTTTCCTGGTCCTGGCCGCCTGAGCCGCTCGAAACCTCCGCTGGATATTTGATGAACAGGCTGGCTGGCATCATGACGATAAAAAATATCAACGCAAAAATGCGAAATGTAGCGGCTACCCCGAACCTGGACAGCAAGAACTCGGCGACAGGCGTAAAAAACACGACTGAGAACCCGAACGCGCTGAGAGAAAGGCCAGAGGCCAACCCCTTGCGGTTTGGCAGCCATCTCTGCATACACGACAAAGCGCAGCTGTAGACGAACCCAGCCCCAAAGCCCGACATGCCGCAGTAGGACAGATAAAACCTCCATGGGATGCTTTCACAGCCCAACAATGAGGACAAAAACCAGCCAAGACAGAACAGAATCGTTCCGGCGCATGAAACAAGCCTTGGGCCAATCCTGTCCGCAATCCCGCCTCCCAA
>JAITNX010000014.1 GCA_031290235.1 Synergistaceae bacterium
GGGTCCAATCCAGGACCGTCTCACTGTCGCTGAACGGCGCCACGCGAGTTCCGTAATCAATCCAGCGCTCAGGGCCTTTGCCAGCAACTACAACCGTATCGCCCTCTCTGGCGTTGTCAAGGGCTCTGTATATAGCCTCTTTTCTATCAAGGACAATGTCATACCTGATGCCCACTCCGCTGGTGATTACTCCTTGTTCTACGTCTCTCGCTATGTCCTCTGGCGATTCACTCCTTGGGTTATCGGTCGTTATTATGGCGTAATCGGCGTATTTTGCCATGATGCCTCCGACGATCGGACGCTTCACCGGGGTTCTGTCCCCTCCGGCTCCCCATAGAACCGTCAGATTTCCGTCAGTGAGAGGAGACAGGGTGGAGAGAACTTTTTCCATGCCATCCGAGCTGTGCGCGTAGTCCACGAATACCCTGACGCCATTGCCAAGGGAGTACCTCTCTAATCTGCCTGGAATCTGAGGGCAATTGGAGACACCCAAGTGTATGGCTCCCCTCGGAGTGCCAAGGGAGTCGGCTATTGCGACTGCCTCCAGAATGTTCGAGGCGTTGTATGAGCCTATGAGGGGGGATGCAATGCGGTGTGAGCCGCCATCCGGATACGTTATTTTGAATGACATCCCGAGTGCCGTCACATCGAGGTCGGACGCAAGGTAGCAGCCGGATTTTGACGCGGTCTCCTGGCTGGTACTGAATGGGCGCAGGCGGCCTTGGAACTCGCTCAGCAGCAGCCTGCCGTATTCATCGTCCTCATTGGCTGCGCCTGCCCAGTCTGGATTGACGTGATGGGTGAATAGCCTGCGCTTTGCAGTGAAGTATCCGTCCATGTCCCTGTGATACTCAAGATGTTCCGGGGTCAGATTGCTGAATCCGACGCCGTCGAACTTGATTCCTGCCAGCCGTCCCTGGTCAAGACCATGTGACGAAGCTTCCATGACACAACACTCCGCGCCGTTATTTACCATGTTTGCCAGCATATCCTGTATGTCCGGCCCCTCAGGAGTTGTCCTGTCGGCCCATATTTCCGACCTCGCGTCGTCGTAGACTATCGTCCCGATCATCCCGGTCTTCAAACCTGAGGCTCGCATTATCGACCTCGTTATATATGCGGTGGTCGTCTTGCCGTTTGTCCCTGTGACGCCTATCATTTTAAGTTTTTCGGATGGCCGGCCCATAAGGATTGACTCGGCTAGGCTCATGTCGGAGCGAACATCGTCCGATAATATTTGGGGGACGTCAAACGGCAATCTGCTGGAACAAAGAAGCGCCACTGCGCCGGACCTGACGGCTTCCTCGGCGAACTGGCATCCGTCCACCCTCTCGCCTTTGACGCACGCGAATATGACGTCATTGGTGCCAGTGGATATTTTTCTGTTATCGTACCGAAGCAGGCCTATGTCGGGCGGATTGCTGTCAAGCACGACGAGGTCAATTGGTTTTTTGTCGCATGAGCGCAGATCCTTAATCCTGCTATAAAGCTCGTCAAGCCTCACTTCCGATCCCCCCAGTCCACTGCCCTTTTACTGCTTTTACTGTGTTCCGCCGCGGAGACGGCGGGCCTTCGGTTGGTTCAGGACGAACGGTTCCGTTCGTCCTGAGCTTTTCGAAGGACGGGTTTGATTATGAATGACTCGGGGCCTGCGGTTCGCCTAAGCGACGGTACCAGCCCCAAAGCTGTTTAACGATATTTCTTTGTGTCAATTTCGCGCCACAATCTTGAGCTGAGACATCTCCTCGACTATGGCTTTGAAGACCGGAGCGGCTATCTCGCCCCCATATCGCTTTTCGCCGCTCGGCTCGCCGAGGACTATGAGCAATACGTACTCCGGGTTGTCATGAGGCCAAAAGCCGACGAACGAGCTGGCATAGCGGCCTTTTTGGTACTCTCCACCAGTTGCGATCTGCGCCGTGCCTGTCTTGCCTCCCAGAGAGACGTTGTCAACTCTCGCTGCCTTGCCAGTCCCAATCGCCACCGTCTTCCTCATGGCCTCTCTCATCCATTCGCAGGTGCTTTTATTCAAAACGGCGTTTCTGACCCTCTTCTTGCCTTCGTGTATGATGCGTCCGTTGGCGTTCCTGACCTCCGAGATTATGTACGGCTTCAGCAGATCGCCGCCATTGGCTATGGAACTGATTGCCATTACAAGCTGAAGAGGAGTCACGGCAAGCCCCTGCCCGATTGCGATGTTTGCCTTGGTCATGCCGAGCCACTCCTCTGGAGAGCGAAGCAGTCCTTCCTCTTCACCGGCTATTTCGACGTCGGACCTCTGGCCAAAGCCGAACTGCCTCAGCATCCCATAAGCCTTGTGGGGGCTGAGCCTCTGCCCAATCGTAGCCATACCCGTGTTGCACGATTTTACGATCAGCCCCTCCAGGTCGAGGTTCCCATGCGCGCTGACGTCCCTTATTACACCGTCTGCGATGGAAACCTTGCCGCGGCAGAAAAAATGCTCGCTGTTCGACGCCAAGGCCATCTCCTTAGCAATTCCGAGTATTATAGGCTTGAATGTGGAACCAGGTTCGTAGACCCTGCCTATAGCGTTATTCCTCAGCTTTTCCCGATTCGAGAAGCTCTTGCGGTCGTTCAGGTCGATCCATGGATAGCTCGCCATCGACAATATCTCGCCGGTCCTCGGGTTAACGCATATCCCGACCCCCCATTTCGATCCTGTACTGACTGCGCCTTGCTTCAGTTTCCACTCGACTATCTGCTGAATCTTCGAGTCCAGCGTCAGCTTTATCGAGCCTGCCCCCACTTGAAGGGCGCCGGCGTTACTTCCTATGAGGTCGAGCAAACTGCCTCTTGCGTCCTTCAGAAAAAGCCTCGTCTGGGGCGGGGAGTACAGCACGTTGTTCCACTCGCGCTCGACTCCGCTCAGACCGTAATCGTCTATATCGCAGAAACCTATTACGTGGGACGCCAGCTCTCCGTGGGGGTACATCCTGTGGTTCTCGCGGGTTGTGAAGAGTCCCGGCAGGCGCTTGTCAATGAGTCCCTGCGCCAAGTCCGCTGGTACTTTTCTGACGACCCAGTGAAACCTTCCCGAGAGAGGACGCGAGAACTTGTCCGCAATCTGTTCCCCGAAGTGTTCGCCGAGAAGCTTCGAGCCTGACGTATCCCAGGACTGCGGATCCACATAAAAACTGACTGACGGCACCGATATCGCAAGAGGAATGCTGTTCCTGTCCCTGATGTCGCCGCGCGACGTCGAAACCGGGACCTGGGCCCAGTACTGTCCTTCGGACTGAGTCACTATCCGGTGATCCGGGAAGAGATGCACCCTTACCGTCTGAACGGCAAGCAAGAGAAGGATGAGGAATACCAGTGCCCACGCGCTCCTCGAGTGCCATGACTCCCTTGGGATGCGTCCTTTAATCTTTGGCATTTGCGGTCCCCACGAACAGGCTGACGATGCCCTCCGGCCCTATGAGCTGTCTTATATCCTCCGCAGTGAGGGCGGCCACTGACGTTTCGCTCATAGGAGTGGCGTTCAGCTTGATTGTCTCTATCTCATGGGCCGTGCTCATGTTCAATTCCAATCTAGCGTAGTTATAAATTCGTGACGGCGAGAGCAGCGACGAATAGCGCTCCTCCAGTGCGGCATTTTTGTTGTCGGTCTTCTCAATTTTAGTTGTTACATAGGCGAGCCTATGTTCGAGATACAACCCATAAAGCCTCAGGCTTCCCAGCGACATGGCCGATGCCAGGACGCCGAAAAGGCAGATCACACATATCATCGAGTGAGACCTTACCATCCTCTCATGTCTTGCCAGCGGCGCTTTCATTTGCACGACACCCCCTTTTGTCTTGTGTTTCAGAACCACTCTGTTTTTGAAGCGTACGCGACGCTACCTCCAGAGTTGCGCCGCCAGTTGTTTCGGCGCCTATATTCCTCAAAAAAAACCGAACGCTCTCAGTTTCGCGCTCCTTGACTTCCTGTTTCTCTGAATTTCATCCTCGTCAGGAACAATCGGATGACGTGTCAGAATTTTCCCCTTTTCCTCCTTCACCCACCTCAGAAACGTCCTTTTCACTATTCTGTCCTCCAGAGAGTGATACGATATCACTATCACGGTCCCGGAGTTCCTCGTAACGATGCTGGCCCCTTCGAGTCCTTCGATAAGAACGTCAAGTTCAGAATTTACAAATATTCTCAGTGCCTGAAAGACCCTCCTGGCCGGGTGAGTCCCCATTTTTCTCTGCACCGGGGCAGGCAGCGCCGTTCGGATAAGTGCCGTCAAGTCCGTTGTCGTAGCCAGGATTCCGCCTCTCTCCCTGTTGCGCACTATAGCCTTGGCGATCTGGAAAGCGTGGCGTTCCTCTCCGTAATCCCTGAATATCCGCGTTAACTCCCGAACGTCGAGCCTTGCAACCAGATTAGCCGCTGACTCCCCCCCGCCGACTGAGTCCATCCTCATGTCGAGTGGTCCTTCGTCCTGATAAGAGAAGCCCCGTTCCGGCGTAGTAAGCTGCATATTGGAGACCCCGAGGTCAAATAAAACTCCATCCGCTCCAGTCCATCCGGGCTCGCTGCATAGCTGCCGCATATTCCGGAAGTTGTCCCCAATAATTCGTGCCCTGCCGCCATATGCTGAGAGCGCTTCATAGGCCGTGTTCCTTGCCTGACCGTCCTGATCGAAACCTATAAGCCTGCCCTGGGGGAATTTCTCCAGCAGGGCCGAAGCGTGCCCGGCGGCGCCGAGCGTCGCGTCCAAAAACAACGGCTGCGAGTCTGACGAGATGCGTTCCGCGAAAATCTCCATCACTTCGTTCAGCATCACTGGAATGTGAGTGTCCGGACTCATGGGCCATCTTTTCTCCATTTATCCACCATGTATTTGCTAAGCTCGTCGCTGTTGAACGAGTTCCACGTCGAGGAATCCCAAATTTCCAAGTGGTTCCTCTGACCACTGATTATCACGTCGTTGACTATCTTTACGCTGTTCCTCAGAGGCTGAGGGACAGTTATACGTCCGGCGCTGTCTACTTCCTGCTCGCTGGCATTGCCAAGGAGCACCTTGCCGAGATACCTCATATCATCGTTCTCAGACGGCATCTCATCGAGCTTGGCAAGCAAGGATTCCCACTCGTCCATCGGATATACGGCGACGCATCTGTCTATCGTGACCGTCGGTATGTGTATACAGTAGCTGGCGACTACATTCTGGCCCAGTTCCTCACGGAACCTTGAGGGGAGTACCATCCGCCCCTTGGAGTCCAGCTTGTGCGTGTAGCTGCCCTGCAACTTTACCGACAACCCATTTCCTCCCCTTCAATTACTATTTTTATCCATTTTCCTCCACTTTCCCCCACAAGCACTTTATCACGATCTCCTCCGCTTGACAAGCACAGAAAAGGGGTTTTCGTGAACAAAAAAATACCAAAAACTTTATATCTACTATTTGTAAACACGATAGCCTTCAATATCTTCAAGGCATTTCAAGGCAGGATGAGCTTTGTTTTCCGCGTAGCAAGAGACTGGGTAAGTTCATTATACAGCCGTGAGGCTTATTTTTTTCTCATGACAAAATATTCTTCATGCACTCATGGAGTCGTCATACAGGACTATATCGCCGAACAT